>SCVN01000016.1:0-300000 GCA_004296885.1 Nitrospirota bacterium
GTTGATCGAGGCGATGAAGGACGGGGCCGTCAAGCGGCACGCCATCATGTCGCTGGGGATGATCGGGGACGCCAGGGCCCTGCCGGTGGTGTTGGATGCGATGCGCGGGAAGGGCATCCGCCAGGACGGCACGCCGACTCCCGGTTGTATCGTAAGCGAGGAAGCCTTCATCAAGGAAGCGGCGGCGACCGCCTTGGGTCACTTCCGGGACCCGCGCGTGATCCCGGAGTTGATTATGATGCTCAAGGACGGGGTCTTGCGTGAACGGGCCGCTGCCTCTCTGGTGCTGATCGGCGACACGGCCATCGAGCCCCTCGTCGCCTTTTTGCACGATCCCAAGGCGTCGGAGGTGGAGTCCAACGAACGGGCTCTCTCTTTTGCCACCAGCCGGTTGAGCGCCACCGATGCGCTGCGGAAGCTGACCCTTGAAACGCTCCATAAGCTGGGCTGGGACGTGCCGCTGGAAGACGAACGAGAAGTGAGTTCCAGCCAGACCGATAACCTCCGGGTGGACATGCCGCTGGGAGACACCGGGCGGTTCGGCCCCTCCGGCGATACGATCGGCACGTAATCCGCGCGGTGGAGTTCCGGCGAGACTGGCGTGCGAGCCGAGCACGATGGCCGATTACGTTGGCGAACAGATTGCCGCGCTCAAGGATGAGGATTGGGCGGTCCGCGAAGAGGCGGCTTCCGCGCTGGGGGCCAGCCGGGATGCGCGGGCCGTGGCACCTTTGGTGGCGCTGCTGAGCGACGGCGATCGGGCGGTGCGTCAGGCCGCGATCGCCGCCTTGACCGCCATCGGGGAGGCGGCGGTGCCGGCGCTGGGAGCCTGCCTGGCGGCTCCCGATTTAAACGTGCAGGAGTCCGCCGCGTCGATCCTGTCCGGGATCGCCGACCGCCGCGTCTTGGAACCCCTGCGCGCCGCGCTGGGGAGTCCCGATTGGATCGTCCGGATGCATGCGGCCCAGGCGCTGGGCCGGATCGGGGATGCCGGGGCGGTGGACGTCCTCATGCCGCTCCTGCAGGACAAGGTCAAGGCGGTGCGGGTGGATGCGGCCCAGGCGCTGGTGGCCATCGGTCAACCCTCCGTGCCCCACTTGCTGGACGCGATCAAGCATGAAGAATGGGTGGTCCGGCTGCATGCGGTGGAGGCGCTGGGACGGCTGAAATCCACCGAGTCGGTGGAGCCGCTCCTGTGGCTCCTCTTCAACGACCAGGACCAGGCGATTCGCGAAGACGCGGTCCGGTCGCTGGGGGAGATCGGCGATGCGCGGGCGGTGGATTTTCTCTTCCTGGCGATGAAGGACGTGGGCCTGCGCCATTTGGCTATCGAGGCGCTGGGCAAGATCGGCGATCGGCGGGCGGTTTCGGTTCTGGTGGAGGTGGTCACGGGAGCCAGCCGGCCGGCCGACAGCCGTGCGATTGCCGGGTGCGGCGATCGGTGGGATACGGAAATGCATGCCATGGAAGCGGCGGTGCGGGCATTGGCGTTGATCCGGGAAGAAGCCACGATTCCGACCTTAGTGGGCGCGCTGCAGAATACGGTGGTGCGGGCGGAAGCCGCCGCCGCGCTCGTTTCGTTCGGGCCGCCGGCCATCCCGTTTTTGTTGGGGGTGCTCAAGAGCGAGCGGGACGAGAACATTCTCTTCCACGCCAAAGATACGCTGGCGCAACTGGGCTGGCGCTCGGGGAGAATCTGAGCGGGTATGCCCAAGGAGTCGCTTGAGACGCTGATCTCCGAGCTGGTCCATGAAGAGGACTGGCGGCGGATGCGCGCCACGGCCGCCTGTCTGAAGGGCGGGCCCAAGGCGGTCCAGGCGCTGATCCATGTGCTGGAGACCGGGAGCGCGGCTCTGAAAATCGAAGCCGCGGGTATGCTGGCCCGGATCAAGGACCCCCATGGAGGCGTGCCGCTGGTGCGGCTGCTCCGAGACGAGGACCCGACGGTTTGCAAGGCAGGGGCTTTGGCACTGGAGCAGCTGGCCGGCGTGCTGGATCAGGCTGCGGCCCAGGCATTGGTGGAAGACCTCCATACGATGGCGGACGAGGGGCAACGGGCCACGGTGATCGCCCTCCTCGGAGTCATCCCCAACGCGATCCAGCCCTTGTGCGCCATGCTGAAGCACCAGGATGCCGCAGCCCGGGAAACCGCCGCCATCATTTTGGAACATTTGCTGGACCCTCGCTCGGCCGATGCGTTGGTGGATGCGATAACCGACCAGGCTGTGGCCGTCATTGCCATGCGCACGCTGAAGAAGCTGGGCGCGATCCGGGATCGGATCGATCAGATTTTTAATGCCTTGCGCGATGTCGAGGGGAGCGGCGAACGTGAGGAGGCCAGAATGGCCGCGGTCGTAGATTTGCTCGGCATCGGACGCCCGATGGTGGAGATCCTGATCGAGTATTTGGAGGACGAGGATTGGGTGGTGCGCGAAGCGGCGGCCGACTTGCTGGGCAAGATCGGCGATCTCCGTTCCGTGGATCCGCTCATGGAGCGGCTGCGGCAGGACAAGGATACGGGTGTCAAGGAGCTGGCCATGAAGTCGCTGGGCTTGATTGGCGATGCCCGCCCCATGCAGCTCTATATCGACGGCTTGCCGATCCGCCCGCTCCGGCCGCTGGCCATGGAGGCCCTGGCCAAGATCAAGGACGTGGAGGTGTTGCGCCCGTATCAGGACTTGTTTGAACAGCTCAAGACCGACCGGGACGGGCTGGTCTCGTACAATGCCGGCATGATCGTGGACAAGCTTCAGGCCGCGGCGATGCAGGCCGAACAGGCCGCCGCGACAGAGGGGGGCGAGGATGAGTGAGGAGCAGTATCACGAGCGAGTCAACCAATTGCTCTCGGCCCTGCGGGACGAAAATGAGGCGTTGCGGGACCATGCGGCCGCCAGCCTGGGGCAGATGGGCCTGGAGGCCTTGTCGGGCTTGATCGGCATGTTGGCCGATGAGGACACGGTCATTCGCGAGGCTGCGGCGAGCGCGATCGTGCGGATCGGGCCGGCGGCGGTGGAGCCGATGATCGAAGCGCTGGCGGACGACGAATGGGCGGTGCGGGAACAGGCCGCCAATGTCCTGGGCAAGCTCAAGGACCCGCGCGGCGTCGAGCCATTGATCAAAGCCCTCAAGGACAAAGATGGCGCCGTCCGCAGTTCGGCGGTCTGGGCCTTGGAACGGGTGGGGGATCCCCGCGCCGTGCCCGGGCTGGTGGAGGCGTTGAACGACGGGACGCTCCGGGAGGATGCGGCGCGGGTGCTCAAGAAGATCGGGGACGTGAGGGCCGTTGAGGCGCTCATCGAGGGTCTGCTCGGCAACAACTGGATGGTCCGCCGGCATGCGGCGGAAGCTTTGGGTAAGATCGGGGATGTGCGGGCCATGCCCTCGCTGATCGAGGCGCTGAAGGACGAAGACTGGCTGGTGCGGCGCAACGCGGTCGAATCCCTGGCGCGGTTGGGGGACCGGCGGGCGGTGGACTCGCTCGTACCGCTGCTGGAAGACGAGAACGAGATGGTGCAGGAGACCGTGGAGGGCGCCCTGGCCAGCCTCGGCTGGAAACCGCAGGCGACTAAGTAACGTCGGCTTCATTCACGTCATCGCGACACAGAAAAGAGGACCCTATGGCAGACGAAACACCGCAGCAACCGCCCAAGCTCATCCAGATCGGCCCCAAGGGAGGCGCCAAGAAGGACGGCTTCAACTTGGTCACCGAAAAAGTCGTCTCGGTGAATCTCGCGCTCAAGCAATTGGAAGTGGAGTTGCTGGCTTACGACGGCAAGACGGTCGTCCTGGATGTGGCCGAAGAGGCGCTCGAAGATCTCCAGAAGATCAAACCGGGCGACGGGGCGACCATCCGGGTGGTGGAAGAAGGCGGCAAGCGCGTCGCGAAGAGCTTCCGTATCCGATCCAAAGATCCGAACGCCGCGAAGGCGGACGCGATGCTGGTGGATCTCAAGGATACCCATTGGCTCAATCGGAAATATGCGGCGGAGTCCTTGGGCGACCTGAAGGCCGAGCGGGCGGTCGGTCCCTTGGTGGAGGCGCTGGGCGACGAAGTCGGGGATGTTCGGCAGCGGGCCTACGACTCACTCATCAAGTTGGGCGCCGTGTCCGTGCCGACGCTCATCCCCTTGTTGGTCTCGGAAGAGGACGAACTGCGTCAGTTCGCCACCGAGATCATCCGCAAGATCGGGAAGCCGGCCGTCGAGCCCCTGGCGGTGGCGTTGAACGAGGCGGACGATCGGCTCAAGAGCCGGATCATGAAGGTGCTGGACCGGATGGGATACAAGCCCAAGCCGAAAGAGGAGGGGGCCAGGCAGATCAGCGCCCAAAGCTGACCGAACGTTACGAGGTTGCCGGTTCAGGCCCGCAGGGCGGTCTTCCGACGGAGATGTAGCGCAACCCCAGCGCCCCGATTCGATCCGGTTCGTAGACGTTGCGCAAGTCCACGAAAATGGGCCGGCGCATCACCCGCTTGACGCGCTCAAAATCCAAGTTCCGGAACTGGTTCCATTCGGTCATCAGGATCAGTGCGTCCGCTCCCTGGGCCGCGTCATAGGCGTCCTTGCAAGCCTGCAACGTGGGCAGGAGCTTGGTCGCTTCTTCCAACCCTTCCGGATCGTAGGCTCGGATGGCGGCGCCCTTCTCGACCAATTGTTCCGCGATGGCCAGCGCCGGGGATTCCCGCAAGTCGTTCGTATTCGGCTTGAACGAGAGTCCCAAAAGGCCGACGGTCTTTCCTTTCAGGCCGCCGAGCGCAACCTGAATCTTCTCCACCATCCGCTGTCGTTGCCGCTCGTTCACCTCTGCGGCCTTGGCCGCGATCTCCATGTTCTCCCCTGCTTCCCGCCCGATCTGAACCAGCGCGGCCAGGTCTTTGGGAAAACAGGAGCCGCCGAAGCCGGGGCCCGCGTGCAGGAACTTGGGCCCGATGCGCCGGTCCAGGCCCATGCCTTTGGCGACCACTTGCACATCCGCGCCGACTTTCTCGCAGAGGTTGGCGATCTCGTTGATAAAGGAGATCTTGGTGGCCAAGAAGGCGTTGGAGGCGTACTTGATCATCTCCGCCGAAGTAATATCCGTGATGACGAACGGGGTTTCGATGAGGTAGAGCGGGCGATAGAGATCCTTCATGATCGCGACGGCTTGGTCGCTGTCCGCCCCGATCACCACGCGGTTGGGTCTGAGAAAGTCTTCGATGGCAGATCCTTCCCTCAGGAACTCCGGATTGGATACCATGTCGAAACGACAGGGGGCTGCCTGGTTGGTCTTGATGACCTGGCGAATCCTCTCGCCTGTCCCCACTGGGACGGTGGACTTGGTGGCAATGACTTTATAGCTCTTCATGTGCTGGGCGATGCCGCGGCCCACTTCTTCCACATAGGAGAGGTCGGCGGACCCGTCTGCGCGGGGCGGCGTCCCCACGGCGATGAAAATGACCAGGGCGTCCTCAACCGCTTTGGGCAAGTTGGATGTAAACGTCAGGTGGTTTTCCTTGATGCCCTTGTGGACCAGTTCGGTGAGCCCCGGCTCGAAAAACGGCACCTCGCCTTTCTCCAACTTCCCGATCCGTTTGGCATCCGTGTCCATACAAGTCACGTTCAGCCCGAATTCCGCGAAGCAGGCTCCCGTGACCAGTCCGACGTAGCCGGTTCCAATGACGCTAATGTGCATGGGGGATCCTTGTAGAGTCACAACCTGTTCAATAATTCAGAAATTTGACGGAAACGGCTTTCTTGCAGCGAAGTATAGCAAGGCACCTCGGGGGGTCGCAAGGAAATCAGTTGAAGATTGCGTGATGACGACGGGCAGAGACTGTCTGCGTCGATGCTCCGGTTGACTCCCCCGCAAGGGTCCAGTACAATTTTGCCTCGTTGCAGGCAGTGGCGTGTGAAGCTGAGGTAGGAGGTCCATGGCGCTTCAAAGCGGCGCAATGCTGCGGCCCTTGGCGGTAATGATGAACCGGGCGATTCGGACGGTCGGTCCGGACGCGACGCTGGCCGAAGCCGCGCGGTTGATGCGGGAGGCGCAAGTCGGGGCGCTGTTCGTCGTACGTGAGGGGGCCTACCTGGGCGTGGTCAGTGAGACGGATCTGGTCCGGAAAGCCATGGCCCAGGGGCTCGACCCGGCGCAGGTACCGGTCCGCGCCGTCATGAGCAGCCCCGTTATCACGATTGAGAGCGACTGTTCCGCCCACGATGCCAGCGATCTCATGGCCGACAAGGGCATCCGACACCTGGCCGTTACCCAAGATGGACAGGTCGTCGGAATGATTTCCGTGCGCGGCCTTCTGCGATACTTCAAGAACTGGGGTACGGTCTAGCTCATCCACCCTACGACTTCCATGCGACTCTCTTCTGTTCATCGTCCGACCGTTGGAATGTCCCTCGCATGACCGCTCCATCCGTTTCTGTTGCCTCGTCCCCCATCTCGCTATTCGCGACCGCGTTTCTGACCGGCGCCGTGGTGATGGCGCTTGAGATTTTGGGCAGCCGCCTGCTGGCCCCGGTATTCGGCAATTCCCTCTACGTCTGGGGCGCTTTAATCGGTGTCATCCTGGCCGCCATGAGCAGCGGTTATGCGCTGGGAGGCTGGCTGGCGGATCGCCATCACGGCGGTTCGGTGTTGGCCGGGCTGTTGCTGACGTCCGGGGCCTGGACGTTTCTGTTGGCCTGGAAAGGCGATCCCGTGATGTTCCAGGTCGCCGACTGGGTTCAGGATCCGCGCTGGGGGCCTTGTCTGGCCGCCAGTATTCTGCTCGCCCCTCCGGCACTTGGGCTCAGCGGGGTCTTGCCGGCGTTATTGCGGCTCTCCATCGGCGATATGGGACACCTGGGGAGGCACACGGGCCGCATGATCGCAGTCTCCACAGTCGGCAGCCTGGTCGGGACTTGGGGAACCGCGTTTTTCTTGCTGAGTTGGCTGGGCAGCGTGACTTTGGTGGCCCTGCTGGGAGCCGTTCAGGTCCTGCTCGGGCTCTTCTGGTGGTGGCGTTCGGTGGCTGTTCAGGCGCGTGCGGCCGTGAGGACCATCGGGAGCCTGGTGTTGGTGGGGGGCGGGCTTGGCCTGGCATGGTTGGCCTGGCATCCGGATTTGGTGCTGCCCGCGCCGGTCTATCAAGAGGACAGTCCATATCAGCAGCTCAGAGTCCGTGATACGGACCTATTGCGGATTCTGATTTTGGATCGCACCTTCCATGCAGTCATGTGGCTTGTCGAGCCGGTGGAATTGGTCTTGCCTTACAGCCATATGATGATGGCGGCGTTGGCCTTGATGCCGGAGCCGCAGGACCAGGGAACGGCGGCGAATGATCCTCCCAGGCGGGGGTTGATCCTGGGGCACGGGGGAGGCTCAATCGCGAAGTGGCTGGCTCGATACTGGCCTGAGCTGACCCTGGACGTCGTGGAGGTTGATCCCTCCGTAGTCCGGGCCGCCGAGCAGTATTTCAACTATACCCCGCCGCCGTCGCACCATGTCTATGTGAGGGATGCACGCTTGTTTCTGCGCACGGCGGCCGACCAGTATTATGATGTGATCTGGGTGGATGCCTTTGCGCGGCATCTCGTGCCCTTCCACCTCACCACCAAAGAGTTTTTCGCGGAGGTCCGGTCGCATCTCAAGCCCGATGGGGTACTGGCGGTTAATTTGGCGTCCTCGGGGAGCGGGCCGGACCGCCAACGCTCCCAGGCGGTGGTCGCGACGATGCGGACGTCCTTTCCCGTCATCGAGTCCTTTGCGGTAAAGGGATCGAAGGGGGCGGACAACCTGATTTTTTTTGCCGGGGCTCCCGCAGCGACGATACGCCATCCAGAATTTGCGGACCGGGTCAACCGTTTGATTGAAGGGCGACGGATGCCGGCCGAAGCCTCCGTGCTCTTGGCCACGAGACGAGAAGAGGCCTGGCCGGAAGGAGTGGTGCTCACCGATGACTATGCGCCGTTTGACTTGCTGATGGGGCGGGGCGAAGCGGGGATGGCAATGGCCACAGGCGGGATAGTGCTTGGCCGTTAGCGTGAGGCACAGCATGATCGGCATGGAGAATAATCGTAAACAATTCGAGCTATTGTGCAGGCTCGTGTTGGGCAAAGAACATTCTTGCTTCCCACTACCGCCTATGCTATAAGGGGCACCGGTCAGGTGGTGGTCGCCGATTCGTCGGTGTTGGCTCTAGTCATTGTTGTGCCGGGCGGGGTCTTCCTCATTCACTAACCTAATCACAGCTCTTTTCTTCCAAGGGAGGTAGGCTATGGGTAAGATGTTGTTGTCGGTATTTTTCGGCCTCGTGGTCTTGGTGGCCGGGACGTCGGTCTCGTTCGCCCACCATTCAGGCGGCGTCGAAATCGGCGACCTGGACACGGGCTCCGTGGTCGGCCAGGCGTTCAAGGAATTGACGGTGGATCAGGAACTCTTTGCCATCGAGCTCGGTGAAACCAAGGTCTGGTATCCGCCTGTGACGGTCATCGACTTCAAGGTGCGGCCCGGACGTCCGGTGGTCCTGAAGGTGACGAACAAGTCCAGCGCGGAACACGGGTTCTTGCTGACGGCGGACGAGTCGTTCGGTGCTCCGACCGTGCTGAAGGCCCAGGTGGTTCTGAAACCGGGAGAAACCAAGTACATCGGTGTGCCGACCAGCGACCTCTTCTACGCGACTCAGGGCGTGACGCTGGTCTACAAGTGTCACCTGCATCCGGGGCATGTCGGCGGGAAGCTGTTGATGATTAAGTAGCCTTTCCGGTATTTCCTGGTTCCAATACAGATACGCCCCGTCCGCCGTAACTGGCGGACGGGGCGTTCTCTTTTCAGGCCGACCGTGAGGACCTTGTCGGCTCAGGTTTGCTCGGGCTGACAGTCCCCCCCCTCAAGCGGGATGTTCTGTGCCGCGGCCAGTTTTCCCGACACGATCAGGAGCAAAAACCGATTTTCGGTCGGGGATGAACCGGATTGCCCTCTCACGATAGTGTGCAGGTCTATGACCAGTTCATTCTCCGTCTGCCACTGCGTACCGTTCACCACCCACAGGTGTCCAAGGGCGTCGGGGAATTGTTTGGCCATGAAGCTTTCGATCACGTTGGAAATGTCTCCGGACCCGGCGTGTAGGGGCGCCGTGATCCACAGACTTACTGCGAGGCAAATCAGGATTGTCCGTCGGAGTGGCATGGCAGGACCTCCGTGCAAAGAGGTGAAGCGCAGCAGCCGGAGCCGGCCCTGAAATGTGTTGACAGGGAGGCAGACCAGCACCGCAGCTTAGCCGACGATGTTTATTATATCATGACGGGAAACGGGCGAAGAAAAACCCCCATCCCGGCTGGGATGGGGGTTTGGCAAGACTGACGGTCTGGTTCGGGGTGGCTCTACTTAGTTCCGCACGCCGCTCCACACTTTGGCCGGATCGATGGCCTTTTCCGGGTTCAGGGTCTTGGCTTTTCCAAGCAGGACTTCCGTGGTCTCGGGATAGGCCGGATCGGCGATGCAACAGTTATCCACCGGACACACGGCCGCGCACTGGGGCTCGTCGAAGTGACCGACGCATTCCGTGCACCGGTCGTGGGTGATCACATAGATGCTGTCCCCTTCCCCCTGGCCCTCGCCCACATGATATCCCTTACCCTCTGCGTCGCCCCGGGTCTCGAAAATCGCCTCGTTGGGACATTCCGGCAGGCACGCGCCGCAGGAGATACATTCACTCGTAATTAAAAGAGCCATGACATCAGCCTCCTTCGAGTATTGACAACCACCTGCGACACTGACCATAGTGCGCATCGCAGGAGGGCACATTCTAGAACGCTACTTTCTTGCAAGTCAACAAGGAAAACGGCGATCAGAAGGCCTATCTGATTGATCTGTATGGGCCATTGGGCCTAGATTGGCGCCGCTCAAACAAGAGCGGAGAAGAATAAGAGAATCATGTCGGAATCGTCGGCTCCGCCGTCGCAGGCTCCCAAGCGAACCCGCGTTGTGATCCTGATCGTGTTGGCCTTGGGTTTGGTCACGGCCAGTTGGTTTTTAACCGATCAGCAGAACGAATCGCACACGATTCTGGTGACGTTCCCCAACGGGAAAATCCTTGAAACAGAAGTGGCCGATACGCCTGAAAAACTTCTCTTCGGGCTTGCGTTCAGGGAAGGATTGCCGCCGGACCAGGGGATGCTGTATATCTTCGAAACCTCTGATCGCCATCGCGTCAAGACCAAGGGGCTCCGGTTTCCGGTGGACATGATTTGGGCGGACGAGAGCCGGCATGTGGTGCAAGTCATTGCCGGCGCGCCACCCTGTTCGCAAGATCCCTGTCCATACTTCGGTCCGCCACCCGAGAAGGTCCGGTACTTGATTCAAGCGCCGGCCGGCTTCGCGAAGGAGAACCAAGTGGCGCCGGGAGGCGAGATGAAGTTCACGCTTCGGCTTCCGTGACTAGGCGGTTGTAGCGGCCATGCGGACGAGGTAAAGTTCGGAGAGAGATGGAAAGCTCGGGATGAAACAGAGGTCCATGGAAGGGTTTCAGTTGGTTGCGCGCGCGGAGGAGATTCCCGTAGGCGGCTCCAAGGTTGTCGAAGTCAATGCGCGGGAGATCGCCGTGTTCAACGTCAACGGCACGTTTCACGCCATTTATAATATCTGCCCGCATCAGGGCGGTCCGTTGGGCGAAGGAAGACTCAAAGGACACGTCGTGTCTTGCCCATGGCACGACCTGGCGTTCGACGTGCGGAGCGGCCTCGCGACGGACGGCGGAGGCAATTGCGTGGGCAGCTACCAGGTGCGGGTGAACGACGGCGAGGTTTTTGTCGGACCTCGCCGAAAAGTCCAGGATTGATGGCCAGGTTACGATAATGGTGAGTCACGATGGCACAGCAGGTGAGACGGACCGGGACACCAAGCACCTTTCGGTCCTGGTTGGGCAGCCGTTTGCGCTGCACTTGTGGGAAGACCGTACGCGCGGCGAGTTGTGGGTGCCCACTTACGATGCCGACGCGGTGGCGTTGATCAGCGACGATTTTTTGCGGACTGCAAGCAACAATGCGGTGGATACCGGCACACGGACGTTCGAATTCCGCGCGCTGGCGCCCGGCGAATACCGGCTGCTGTTCGAAAAGCGCATGGGCTGGAAATTTACGGCCGAGGATCGCCGGGTCTACCTGGTATCCGCCCGGGACGGCGCCGCTCAGTCGACAAGCCGATAGGAGTGGTAGGGATGCCGGCAATCGGGTTCGTCAATGGAACGTTCATGCCGCTGGAGCAGGCGACGGTCTCCGTGGAGGATCGCGGATATCAGTTCGGTGACGGGGTCTACGAGGTGATCCGTACGTACCGTGGCGCGCCGTTTCAGACCGACGCGCACCTGTCCAGATTGGCGCGGAGCGCACAGGCCATCGGACTACCCATGCCCTACTCGAATCGTGAGTGGAATGAACTGGTTACGGAAGGGCTCAAGCGGGCCGGCTTTGCCGAGAGCAAGGTCTACATCCAGCTTACGCGCGGCGTGGCTCCGAGAGACCATGCCTTTCCCCCCGAGAGTCGACCGACGGTGGTGATGACTATCCGGGAGTTGCGGCCTCTGGCCCAGGCCATCTGTGATGCCGGGGTTGAGGCGATCACGTTCGACGATATCCGGTGGGGACGGTGCGACATCAAGAGCGTGAATCTGCTGGCCAATGTCTTGGCCCGGCAACGGGCCAAGGAGGCCGGGGTCTTCGAAGCGATCTTCGTCCGGGATGGGGTGGTGACCGAAGGGTCGGTCAGCAACGTGTTTGTGGTTCGTCATGGGACCTTGGCCACGGCTCCGGAAGGGCCGTGCATCCTGTCGGGTGTGACGCGGGCCCTGGTGTTGGCCTTGGCCCGTAAGGAAAAGCTGTCGGTTGAAGAGCGGCCGGTGTCGCTGGACGAGTTGCGTCACGCCGACGAAGTGTTCCTTTGCGGCACCACGGTGGAAGTACTGCCGGTGGTGCGAATCGATGGCCAGGTCGTCGGCACGGGGAAGCCCGGGCCGCTCACCGGCCGACTAAGCGAGCGGTTCAAACAGGCCGTTACTTAGCCAGCGAACGGTCCTCGTTACCAGCCATTCAACCAGGTCCGCGAGCAGCGAGCGGGGGACCGACCGGGAATCTCGCCATCTCTCTTGCGCGGCTGTGTGCAAAAGTGGTAACGTACGGCGATTGGAAGTGGGCTCTGGCCCACTTTTTTGTTTGGATCGATCCCCGAGGGAGCCGCCTTGTCGTGCGACCTCCTCTGACCGACATAAGCGGGCAGCATGGAACCGGGTGAATTCCGGGACGATTTGGATCGGATTCGGGCTGTCGCCGCGCCGATCGTTCGCGCCCTGGCGCTTGAACTCGTGGATGTGGAATGCGCCGGCCAGGGGCAAGGCATGGTTCTGCGGGTTTTTATCGACAAGCCCGGCGGCGTGACCGTGCATGATTGCGAGCAGGTTCATCTCTCGCTCGGGCACGCGCTAGATGTTGAAGACCTGGTGGCGCATGCCTATACGTTGGAAGTCTCATCGCCGGGTCTGGACCGTCCGCTGAAGCGGCGCGAGGATTACGCCCGGGTGTTGGGGAAACAGGTCAACCTGAAGCTCAGGCAGCCTCGGGAGGGACAGTGGCGCTTGGTCGGCCGACTCCTTGCCGTCGATGAGCAGGGGCTGACCTTGGTCGTGCCGGCCGCAAAGCCGCCTGGCCATCGCCGTCGGGCGAGCCCCTCACCGGCGTTGCAGACGCAGCTGGAATGGGAGTCCATTGCGGCAGGTCGGCTGGAAGTCGAATGGTAGGAGCCGCAGTGCATACGGAGAAGGGGACGAGGAGTCACCAGGACGGGGAATTTGTATGAACTATCGAGACGTGATCGCACAGATCGATCAGATGGGGCGGGAAAAGGGCATCGACAAAGCTAAGGTCATCGGTGCCGTTGAGGCGGCGCTCCAGACGGCGGCCAAGAAACGCTTCGGACAGAGCGAGAATATTCAAGTTCAAATTGATCCGAAGACGGGCGAAATCGCCGTCGTTTCGCTCAAGACCATCGTCGAAACCGTCACCAATCCCAAGACCGAGGTCTCGCTCCTGGAGGCTCGCAAAGTGGACAGCGGCGCCGAAGTCGGGGACGAAATCGGCGATACGATCGGCATCGAGGAACTGGGCCGGATCGCCGCCCAGACGGCCAAGCAGGTGATTTGTCAGAAGGTCCGCGAAGCCGAATGGGAAGCGGTACAGCGCGAGTATGCTACGCGCCAGGGTGACCTGATCAACGGGATCATTCTCGGCCAAGAGCGGCGTAACTACCTGGTGGACCTCGGCAAAACCGAAGCCATTTTGCCGATCCAGGAGCAAATCCCGCGCGAGTCCTACCGACGCGGGGATCGGGTCAAGGCCTACTTGCTGGAAGTCCGGAGGACGCCCAAGGATGTGCAGGTGATCCTGTCTCGAACCCATCCCCAATTCGTGTCGAAGCTGTTCGAATTGGAGGTCCCGGAAGTGAGCGAGAAGATCGTCGAGATCAAGGGGATCGTGCGGGAACCTGGGGACCGGACCAAGATTGCGGTGTCGTCGCGGGATAAGGCCGTCGATCCGGTCGGGGCCTGCGTGGGTATCAAGGGGTCCCGCGTGCAGGCGGTTGTGCGGGAACTCCGCGGAGAAAAGATCGACATCATCGCCTGGACCTCCGATCCCCGCGTGTTCATCGCCGAGGCGCTGAATCCGGCCAGCATCGAGAAGGTGGGGATCGACGAGGAAAAGAAGTCGGCGCTCGTCGTCGTGGCCGACTCCCAGTTGTCGTTGGCCATCGGCAAGAACGGTCAGAACGTGCGTCTGGCCGCCAAGTTGACCGGGTGGAAGATCGATATCATCAGCGCCACGGAATACGAAAAGGAAAAAGTCGAGCGGGACAAGGAAATCAAGGCGGCTCTGGCTGAAGAAGCCGAGGCGCAGCGTGAGCAGGATGAAGCGGCGAAGGCACAACGGGAAGCGTCCGACGAGTCGGCCCAGCCGACAGCCAACTGAGGTGTGACAGGATTGCTTATGCGGGTGTACGAACTGGCGAAGAAGCTCGGAATGGAAAACAAGGAGCTTATCCCCGAGCTCAAGCGGCTGGGCATTGCGGTGGCTTCGCACAGCAGTGCGCTCGAGGAAGACGTGGTCCAGAAGGTGCTGGACAAGCTGGCGCCGAAGGGCAAGGTTAAGTCATCGGCCAAGCCGGAGGAGAAGAAGGCGGAGGCTGGTCGCAAGGAAGAGACGAAGAAGGAGCCGGGGCTTCGCAAGACGGGGGCAACGCTTCCTAAACAGGCGAGCGCCAAAGCGGAGCCGGCCGTCACGGACGAGTCGCCCAAGCTCGATAAAAAGCGCATTCTGTTCAAACGCAAGAAGACGGATGAGGAAATTGCCGCGGACGATGCTGCAGCGGCCAGTCTGGCGAGCGAGCTTGCCCAGGTGGTCAGCGGGCCGCCGCCGCCGGTCTCTGAGCCAGGGCTGGCTCATCCAGTTGCCCAAGCGGGGCCCGGAGCGGTTGAGCCGGAGGCGCCCGCTGTTTCGAGTCCAGCCGACCTCAAGGCAGACCAACTCGGGCTCTCGCATGAGCCGACTTCCCCTGTTGCGCCGATTCCGACGGCGCCTGTGCCTCCCGCCCTCGGTGGCGTCGTGCCGCCTGTCCCCACGGGGGGAGCACCGGCCGAGTTGCGCGCAGAAAAGAAGAAGGGGATCATGCTGGAGCCCTTGGTGGGTGAGGCGGGCCTGAAGGATAAACTCAAGAAAGCCAAGAAGCCGGGGCGTGTCCGCGACGACGAAGCGCTGAAGTCCAGGGAAGACGCGGCCCGCTGGCAAGACTTGCGGGCGATCCCGGTGCATCGTCGTGAGAGCCGGTCCCGCCACCTGGAGCCCTCCCCGTCAACCGAGGTTACCAAGCCACGGAAAAAAGTAATCAAGCTGTCCCCGGGTCTGACAGTGAAGGAATTTTCAGAGCTCGTCGGGCAACGGCCTGGGGACATCATCCGGAAGCTCATGGAAATGGGGCAGATGCTCACGCTCAACCAGGCGATGAACCTGGAAGCCGCCATGTTGATTGCCGAAGGGCTGGGGTTGAAGACCGAAGCCGCGGGTGAAAAGGAGGGCGAGGAACTGCTGCAAGAAGCCACCGAGTGGGCCGAAGAGGAGCAGTTGGCGCCGCGGCCGCCCGTGGTCACGATCATGGGCCACGTGGACCACGGCAAGACCTCGCTCCTGGACGCCATTCGACAGACGAACGTCACGGCGCAGGAGGCGGGGGGAATCACCCAGCATATCGGAGCTTACACGGTCACCGTCCACGGCAAGCAGGTGACGTTTTTGGACACTCCCGGCCACGAGGCATTTACCGCGATGCGGGCCCGCGGCGCCAAGATCACCGATCTCGTCGTGCTGGTGGTGGCAGCGGATGACGGCGTGATGCCCCAGACCGTGGAAGCGATCAACCATGCGGTGGCGGCGAACGTTCCGATCATCGTGGCGATCAACAAGATCGACAAACCGGGCGCCAACTCCGAGCGGGTGAAGCATGCCTTGGCGGAGCACAACCTGATCCCGGAATCCTGGGGCGGGCAAACGATCTTTGCGGAAGTCTCCGCGAAACAGAAAACCGGCTTGGAGTCGTTGCTGGAAATGATCCTGCTCCAATCCGAGGTGCTCGAGTTGAAAGCGGACCCCACCCGTCCCGCCAAGGGCGCGGTGGTGGAGGCGAAGCTGGATCGGGGCCGCGGACCTGTCGCCACGGTCTTGGTGCAGGGCGGCACACTCAAGGTCGGCGATGCGTTCGTCGTGGGGACGTTCAGCGGACGGGTGCGGGCGCTGGTTTCCGACAAGGGCGAGAAAGTGTCCGAAGCCGGGCCGTCGACGCCGGTGGAAGTCATCGGTTTGCCGGGCGTGCCGGCGGCCGGCGACCCGTTCATCGTGGTGCAGGACGAGCGCGTGGCTCGCGAGATCGCCGAATCCCGTCAACAGAAACAGCGGAGCGCCGACTTGGCCGCCGGGTCCACGCGGGTGACGCTGGACGATCTGTTTTCGCGGATCAAAGAGGGAGAGGTCAAGGAACTGGCTCTGGTCATCAAGTCCGACGTACAGGGTTCGGCGGAAGCGCTCTCCGAAGCGGTGGAGAAGCTTTCCACGCCAGCCGTGAAGCTGCGCGTGATTCACCAGGGCGTCGGAGGCATCACCGAAACCGATGTGCTCCTGGCCTCGGCGTCTCGGGCCATCATCATCGGGTTCAACATCCGCCCCGAACCCAAAGCCGCCGCGTTGGCCGAACGCGAAGGCGTGGACGTCCGGCTCTACACGATCATCTATGACGCGATCGCGGACATCAAGGCGGCGATGGAAGGATTATTGGAGCCGACGTTGAAGGAGCGGGTGCTGGGCCGGGCCGAAGTGCGGCAGGTCTTCTCAATCCCCAAAATCGGGGTGATCGGAGGCTGCTACGTGATCGACGGGACGATCAGCAGGGCCAGCGCCGGCGTCCGTGTCATCCGCGACCATACCACGGTCTATGAAGGGCGACTCGGGTCGCTCCGCCGGTTCAAGGACGACGTGCGCGAAGTGCAGCAGGGCTATGAATGCGGAATCGGGGTCGAGAATTTCGGGGACCTGAAAACCGGCGACGTGCTCGAAGTCTACGTCGTGGACAAGGTGGCTACGAAGTTGTGAGCCGGCCCCCTCGTCCGGCGCTTGCCGCCTCTCTCACCGCTGCGTCGTCGATATGATCGTCGGGCTGTGCACGGTTGAGCTGTACATCCCTGACGCCCACTCCCTGAAGGCGAAGCGGCAGGTGCTCCTGAGCCTCAAGGATCGCCTGCGCGACAAATTCAACGTGTCGGTTGCGGAAGTGGACGAACAGGATTTGTGGCAAAAGGCGGTGCTCGGTATCGTCTGCGTGGCCAACGAGGGAAAGCACGTGAATCAGGTACTGGACCAAGCGGTCAATGTGATCCGGTCGGTCCCGCTGGTGGAACTGGTGCAAGTCCGCATCGAGCTGCTCTGAGATGGCCAAAACGGCATACAAGCGGGCCAACCGCGTAGCCGACCAGATTCGGATGGAAGTGGCCGAGATCATCATGCGGAAGACCAAGGATCCCCGCGTGGCCTCGGTGACGGTGACGGATGTGAAGCTGACCGATGATCTCCGGTTGGCGCGGGTGTTCGTGACGACAGGGGCCGATGGCCAACATGAGGCCGAGGCGTTGGCTGGCCTGGCCAAGGCGGGCGGGTTTATTCGCGCCGAACTCGGACGGCGGCTGCACTTGCGGTACACGCCGGAATTGATTTTCCAGAAGGACGTGAGCGGCCCCAGGGGAGACCGGATTCTGGCCCTCTTGGAACAAGTCGAGGTCAAGGATACACCTCAGGACTGAAGGCCCTTCGTTGTGTGCGGTTCTTGTGAGGGATGCCGTGGTCGGTGCGCGAGTAGAGCGTTTGGTCGAGCAGTCCGTCGCAAGGCCCAGGGCCGTCGCCAAGTCTGTTGATGGGGTGTTGGTGGTCAACAAAGCGCCGGGTTGGACGTCCCATGACGTGGTGGCGAAGCTGCGGGGACTGTTTCGGGGGCGGAAAGTCGGGCATGCCGGCACGCTTGATCCTGCGGCGACCGGGGTGCTGCCGATCCTGCTGGGCAAGGGGACGCGCATCGCCGAGTACCTGATGGACTGGGACAAAGAATACCGGGCGGTGTTGCGTTTGGGCGAAACCACGGATACACAGGATGCCACCGGGACGATCTTGGAAGCACGCTCAACGGCGGGGTTGACGGAGGAGGCGATCCGGTCGACGATCGGGCGCTTTCAAGGACGGGTGGCGCAGGTGCCGCCGATGTACTCGGCGGTCAAGGTCGGGGGGGTGCCGCTGTACAAGGCGGCTCGAGCCGGACGGACGGTGGAACGGGAGTCCCGGGAAGTCACGGTGCACGGGATCGAGGTGCAGGGTATTGCCGGGCGGGATGTCTCGCTCTCGGTCCGCTGCTCCAAGGGGACCTACATCCGGACGCTCTGCGCGGATATCGGGGAGGCGCTGGGCGTTGGCGGGCACCTCTTGACGCTGGAGCGACGGCGCGTGGGCCCGCTGACAATTGAGCGCGCGCTGACCGTGGAAGAGGTCGAAGCTCGGTTCCCGTTCGGACATCTGGAAGACGAGGTGATTTCGCTGGACGCCGCGCTGGCCGCTGTGCCCGCCGTCATTGTAGACGAGGCCACCGCGTTGCGGACCCTGCATGGGGTCCCGGTGCCTTGGCGGGCGGCCCAGTGGGCGGACAATGTCGGAGTGGCGAATGGACGTGGCGGCCAGACGGTGCGCGTGAAGGACCGAGTGGGCCGCCTGTTGGCGCTGGGCCGGGTGCCGCAGGAAGCAGGGGCCGAGATCGCGATTCTCAAGGTGTTGGCGGAGGTGAATCCGCAGCCGGCATAGCGGTGTGTGTATCAGAGGGTGGGGCAGTAAAAGGGACAAGGGCTCGCACGGAAAGACGTATTGATCGGAGGGAAGGACATGGCGTTGACCAAGGAAGCGAAGACCGAGGTGATTCAGGGGTACAGGCGGCACGGGACCGATACGGGTTCTCCGGAAGTCCAGATCGCCGTGCTTACCAACCGGATTACCTACCTAACGGAGCATTTCAAACTGCATAAGAAGGATCACCATTCGCGGAGGGGACTCTTGGAGTTGGTCGGCCGCCGCCGCCGCCTGCTGGATTACCTGCGCGGAGTGGATGACGGACGGTACCGGGCTGTCCTCGAGAGACTGGGCATCCGGAAGTAACACCAGATCCCCGGCGCCTATCCTAGTTAGGGGGGCGCCGGGGCACTGTCGCCACAGGTGAACACGGACATGGGCTGTGCCCGTCGGCGCACAACCTATCTCTGTGGGCATCTGTGGGGCAGGAACGGAAGGAGACTGTAACCATGGTGCACACAATTGACATTGACGTGGCCGGCCGGACGTTGCGGCTGGAGACCGGCCGCATGGCCAAACAGGCCGGCGGGTCGGTATTGGCCTCTTATGGGGACACGGTGATTCTGGCTACGGCCGTGGCTTCCCAGACCGTCAAGCCCGGCATCGATTTCCTGCCTCTCACGGTTGATTACCAGGAAAAGGCCTATGCGGCCGGCAAGATTCCGGGCGGCTATTTCAAGCGCGAGGGCCGGCCCTCCGAAAAGGAAGTGCTGACCAGCCGGCTAATCGATCGTCCGATGCGGCCGCTCTTTCCGGAAGGCTACTACTACGAGACGCAGGTCATCGCGTCGGTCCTGTCGGCGGACCAGACCGGTTCCTCGGACATCGTGGGAATCACCGCGGCCTCTGCTGCCTTGACGCTCTCGGATGTTCCCTTCGGCGGCCCCGTGGCCGGGATCAAGATCGGCCGGGTGAACGGGCAGTTCGTGATCAACCCTGACCTGACGGCGCTGGAAACCAGCGACCTGAACCTGACGGTGGCCGGCACGGCTGATGCCGTCATGATGGTGGAGGGCGGCGGCAGCGAGCTGCCTGAGTCGGTCATGATCGATGCGATCGAGCTGGCCCACGCCGAGATCAAGAAGATCGTGGCCAAGATTCTGGAACTGCAGGCGAAGGCGGGCAAGCCGAAGCGGAAAGTGCAAGCCGAGCAGATCGACCCGGTCTTGACCGAAGAGGTCCGCAAGCTGGTGGCGGGACCGATCCGGGACGCCATCATGATTCCCAACAAGTCCGCCCGCCAGGAGCGGCTGGATCAGGTCCTCGCGGAGACGGTCGACAAGCTGAAGACCGACGATCCGAATCGCAGCCGGCACATCAAGCTGGTCTTTCACGGGCTTGAATATACGGAAGTCCGGGACATGATCCTGGAGCGCGGGGTGCGGGCCGACGGCCGGGGGCCTGCGGACATTCGTACCGTGACCTGCGAGGTCGGGGTCCTGCCGCGCACTCACGGGTCCGCCTTGTTTACCCGGGGTGAAACGCAGAGTCTGGCGGTGGTCACGCTGGGCACGACGGAGGATGAGCAGCGGATCGACGCCCTCGAGGGGCAGTACTACCGGACGTTCATGCTGCACTACAACTTCCCCCCCTTCAGCGTCGGCGAGGCGCGGCCGCTCCGTTCTCCTGGCCGCCGTGAAGTGGGGCACGGGGCCTTGGCGGAGCGGGCGATCAAGTCGGTGCTTCCGACCAAGGAGGAGTTCCCCTACACGCTGCGCCTGGTGTCGGACATCCTGGAGTCCAACGGGTCTTCTTCCATGGCCACGGTCTGCGGCGGGACGCTGGCGCTGATGGACGCGGGGGTGCCGATCAAGGAGCCGGTGGCCGGCATTGCGATGGGGCTGATCAAAGAGGGCGAGCGGGTGATGGTGCTCAGCGATATCCTGGGCCTGGAGGATCATCTCGGAGACATGGATTTCAAGGTGACCGGCACCAAGAACGGGGTGACGGCCTTGCAGATGGATATCAAGATCGCCGGCATCACGCCGCAGTTGATGCGTCAGGCCCTTGATCAGGCCCGGAAGGGCCGACTCTACATCCTGGACCGGATGGCCGCCGCGTTGGCCGCGCCGAGGACGAACCTCTCCGCCTTTGCCCCCCGCATCTTTACGTTGAAGATCAAGCAGGACAAGATCCGCGACGTGATCGGGCCGGGCGGCAAGATGATCCGGAGCATCATCGCCGACTGCGGCGTGAAGATCAACGTGGAGGACACGGGGGCGATCTCGATCGCAGCCGTGGACGAGGCCTCCGCCAAGAAAGCGATCGAGCGGATCAACCAGCTGACCGAGGAGGTCGAGGTCGGCAAGCTGTACCTGGGCACCGTCCGCAAGATCATGGACTTTGGCGCGTTCGTGGAGATCATTCCGGGGACCGACGGCCTGGTCCACATTTCTCAGCTCGCGCACCATCGGGTCAAGGCAGTGGCCGACGAGGTCGCAGAGGGCGACCAGATCATGGTCAAGGTGCTGGAGATCGACAAGCAAGGGAAGATCCGGCTCAGCCGCAAGGAAGCGATGGCGCCGCCCTCGGACGCCAAGGAGCCGGCCGCCTCGTAACGATCGGGGAGTCTGTGTACCGCAAGCTGGTTCTGGACAACGGTCTCCGGGTCGTGACCGAACGGATGCCGGCGCTCAAGTCGGTGACGGTCGGCATCTGGGTCAATGTGGGGTCGAGGGATGAAGGGACGGGCGAGGAAGGCCTGTCCCACTTCCTCGAGCACATGTTCTTCAAGGGGACGAAATCCCGGTCCGCCACGCAAATATCCCGTGAGATCGATGCGCTGGGCGGCGAATTAAACGCGTTCACGTCTCGCGAGACCACCACCTTTTACGTGAAGGTGTTGGATCAGCACATCAAGCCCGCCGTGGCCCTTCTGTCCGACATCTTCCGCCAGTCCCGATTTGCCCCCAAGGAAGTGGAAAAAGAGAAGCAGGTGGTTCTGGAGGAGATCCGGATGGTCCAGGACGACCCCGAGGACCTTGTCCAGGAGCTTCATGCGGAGCAGGCCATGAAGCGGCATCCGCTGGGTCGTTCGATTCTCGGGTCTGCACGAACCATCCAGGAGCTGCGTCGTGGGCAGCTGCTCCGATACGTCCGGACCCACTACCATCCGCAGCAGACGGTTGTGGCTGTGGCGGGGAGTTTCAATCTCAAGGAATTGGCGCCTCTGCTGGAAAAGTCATTCGGCACCTTCACGCAACCCGGTGCCCCGCGCCTGCATCGTTGGCCGTCGGAAGTGAGCGGGGGCCTGGTCGTCCGCAAGAAGACGCTCGAACAGGCTCATCTGTGCCTGGGGCTTCCGGGAGTCGCCCTGGACCACAAGGACCGGTATGGCGCCCATGCACTGAATGCCTTGTTGGGCGGGAGCGTCAGCTCACGTCTCTTTCAGGAGGTTCGAGAGAGGCGTGGGCTGGCATACAGTATTTACTCCTACCTCTCGTCGTTTTCGGACAGCGGGACGTTTACGATCTATGCCGCCACCCGCCCGCGCGAAGCGGTCCGCGTGGTGGAAGTGGTCAGCCGGGAACTCCGCCGTCTCCAGCGCCGCGGTGTTAGCGGTGAGGAACTCGAACGGACAAAAAACCAGATGAAGGGCAACCTGATGTTGAGTCTGGAAAACTCTCAGAGCCGTATGAGCAAGTTGGCCAAAGACGAGCTGCATCAAGGGCGCCATACATCTCTTGAGGAGATGTTGGCCGAGATTGAGCGAGTCAATGTGGCGCAGTTGCTCAGGCTGAGCCGGGAGATGTTGGATTTAGGCCGGTTGTCAGTCACGGTGCTGGGGCCGGTCTCGCGTAAGTCTCTCCAGTCGGCCGTAAATTAGTGGCCCTGCGGTTGCACGTGCAAGTCATTGCTAAGCAAGGGATTTTTTAGGATGGCCGCCCTTGGTCTTATGCCAAATATTTCCTTGACAAGGTTCGGACGATTCAGTACGATTGGGACCTCTTTTGCCCTTATTTCTTGGTACGAGCGTACAGAATGTTGCTTCAGGGAAGGAAAGGGGGTGGCCGCGAGCTTTCTCATTCCGTGAAGTGCGTCTATTCGTTTTCTTTCTTGTCTGACGATTCGCTAATACACAGGGTCTGATTTTTCATGAAGGAGGTGCGGGGCATGAGCAAGCGAGTAATCATTGCCATGGTGTCTGTCTTTTTTGTTGCCGGACTGGCAATGTCCGGCATCGTGATGGCGGCCGATGCGCCGGCTGGCGGAGCCCCTTTGATGAAGGGCGAGGCCATGAAGACGCTGAAAGGGCGGATCTGGTCACAGTGGGCCGACAATCCCGAGCAGGAGATCCTGTTCGGCATCCAGTATTGGAACACGGGCGATCCCGCTTCCGGCACCCCCAGCGGACGGGCTTCTTCCGACTTGGACGTGCGTCCTCCCGATCCCTTGTTCACCTGCTGCGCTTGGGGTTTCACCGGCGGGGCGGAGCGGAACAACCCCTACTCAGGGTGGTACCATGCGGCGACCACGGTCCGTTTGAAGGTCAAAGACAAGGCGCTCATGGACAAGATGATCAAGGACTCCCAGGAGTTGGTGGCCATGGAGGTCACGCTGGACGGCCGTACGATCACTGGCTACAAGCTTTTGAAGAAGGACTAAGCACCGCATTTGGGGTCGATTGATACGATATTCTTATTCACATAGTCGGCGTGAAGGAGGATGGCAATGATGGGACTTCATAAGAAAGGCTGGACGTTCGTGGTCGCCTTGGCCTTGGTCGTGGGCATGGCCTCGGCCGCGTTGGCCATCGAGGCGTTCCAGGAGCGGTTCGAATGGGGAGATCTGAGCAAGCCGACCACGTTGCAGGGTCGGGTGATCATCCTTGACCCGTACGATGAAGCGGTCTGGATCAATGTCGCCGTGTTCGGCGGCAATGCCGAAAGCGGCCTGTTCTGGCAGCGGATCCATCCGGGCAAAAACTTGAAGTTCTACGCCGCCAACAAGGAAGTGTGGGATCAGCTGAAGTCCATGGCCCGCCCGCATGCGGGGCCGGCCGCAGCGAAGGAAGTCCCGCCTGCGTCGGCGACCACCCTGGTGGAGTTCACGGTCCAGGAGGTCGAGCAGAACCGTCGGGTGATCTCTTCCGTGAAGAAGCTCGCGGACAATGCGGGTGAGATGGGCAAGCCCCGCGGCATTCGCGCGCTGAAGGAAGCGGCCTGCGCGAGCAAGCACGAGTTCGAAGGGGATTGCTACAAGGCCAAACAGGCGCTCAATACCTCGCCCAAAGGCGAGGGTAGTGTCATCATGCAGTATGACGTGATGATCCCCGGCGGGAAGCAGTTTGCCGGCGGTTTGATTCCGTGGACAGCCGAATATAACGAGGGCGGTCACGGTCACTGAGTAGCCGGCGTCGAGTCTGAAAAGGGCGGTGTGCTAATCAGCACACCGCCCTTTTTATTTGTCTTGGCTCTCGCCAAGGCGGCGCTGGAGTTCGGCGAGCCGATTCAACGCTTCCAGCGGGGTCATTGAAAAGAGGTCCATCTGCCGGACTTCCTCGATAATCGGGTGGGGATGAGGGAGCATGGGATCGGGAAGAGGCGCGGCGAGTGCGGCCGTGAACAGATCGGGTTGTGTTGGTTGGGCCGACGACCGTTCCAGTTGGGCCAAGACCTCGCGAGATCGGTTGATCACCGCAGGCGGAAGTCCGGCCAGCCTGGCGACATGAATCCCATAACTACGATCCGCCCCGCCTTCTACGATCTTGCGGAGGAATAGCACGTCGTCATTTTGCTCGCGGACAGCCACCGAATAGTTCTTGATTCCCTCGCGCAAAGTGGCCAGTTCCGTCATTTCATGGTAATGGGTGGCAAAGAGCGTGCGCGCGCCCAACTGACGCTGGTCCTGGATGTATTCGGCGACCGCCCAGGCAATACTGAGGCCGTCGTAGGTGCTGGTTCCTCGTCCGATTTCATCGAGCAGGATGAGGCTGCGAGCGGTCGCACAGTTGAGGATTTGAGCCGTCTCGGTCATTTCAACCATGAACGTGCTCTGGCCGGCTGCCAGATTGTCGGAGGCTCCGACGCGCGTGAAGATGCGGTCGACCAAGCCGATGGTGGCGGCACGGGCCGGTACGAAGCTGCCCATCTGCGCCATCAGGGCGATCAGCGCCACCTGCCGGAGATAGGTGCTTTTGCCGGCCATATTCGGACCGGTGATGATCAGGAGACGATTCTGCGTCAGGTCCAGTCTGGTATCGTTGGCGATGAATCCGCTCGGCAGGTCCAGCCGCTCTACCACCGGGTGACGCCCCTCTGTAATCGCAAGGGTGCCTCCATCGTCAATGACCGGGCGGACGTAGCCGTTGATGCCGGCGGTTTCCGCCAAGGCCGCGAGCACGTCTAGGATGGCGATGGCCTGTCCCATGGCATGCAAACGTTGCGTCTCCTCGGCGAGCCTGGCGCGGATCCGCTCGAACAACTCCTGTTCGAGCGACGTCAACTGGGTCTCGGCCCCCATTACCCGGTCTTCCAGCTCTTTCAGGTCGGCCGTGGTAAACCGTTCCGCATTGGCCAGGGTTTGCTTGCGATGGTAGTGGGGGGGGATCCGGGACAGGTTGGCTTTGGTCACCTCGATGTAGTAACCGAAGACCTGATTGAAGCGCACCTTGAGCGACTCGATTCCGGTGCGCTCTCGTTCTTGCGCTTCGAGCTTTGCGATCCAGCTCTTTCCCTCCTTGGCGGTCTTGCGCAATTCGTCCAGAGCGGCATCGCAGCCATCCTTGATGATTCCGCCGTCCCGGATCGAGGCGGGCGCATCCGGGAGGATCGAACGTTCGATCAGCTCATGGACGTCGCCCAGGTCGTCCCATGTGTTGGTGAGTTCCTGCAAGAGGGAGGCGCGTAGCGGTGTCAACAGCCCTCGGATGGCCGGGAGGGCTGCGACTGACTGTTTGAGCGCCAGCAGTTCACGCGGCTGGGCTGCACCCAGCGAGATTCTGCTGCTCAGCCGCACGATATCCTGGACCGTCCGGAGAGCCGTCCTGATCCCCGTGCGGGCCGGCAGGTTGTGCAGCAGTTCCGCAACGGCCTCCAAGCGGGCCTGGATCGGCCCTGGCTCCACGAGGGGGCGCAGGATCCATTCCCGCAGCAGCCGGCTTCCCATGACGGAGACCGTCCGGTCGAGCACCGATAGGAGCGTGGCCTGGATCTGTTGGCCCGGGTCGGAGCCCAACGGTCTGACCAATTCAAGGTTGCGAATGGTCGCGCTGTCCAGATGCATCTCGTGTCCGGGACGGCGTATCCGGAGGCGGCGGACATGGGTCAAGCAGGCTGAGGGTTGGGTCTCCCGCAGGTACCGCACCGCAGCCCCGGCTGCTTGCAAGCCGAGCGTCAAGCCCTGGCAACCGAAGGCTTCCAGCGAACCTACGCCGAACTGTTCCCGGAGGGTGCGCTCCGCCGTTGCCAGGAGGAACCGGGAGGGGTCTTGGGAGCAGAGGCGGGGACCCTTCAGTTGAGCCAGCCAGGCCAGGGGCTCTTCCGCGAGCCCTGCTCGGTGTAATACCTCGCGGGGCTCCAGTCTGGACAGCTCATCCAGCAGCTCGGTCGTAGCGCCGACCCCTTCAAACTCCCTGATCCAAAATTCCCCGGTCGAAAGGTCCAGCGCCGCCAGCCCCAGCCTGGCTGATTGAGCGCCCCGGTCCGAGGTACGGGTCGTCGCCTCGGCCGTTGCCACGGAGGCCAAAAAATTTGATTCGGTGGCTGGCAGGAATTCGGTGTCGATCAGGGTGCCGGGCGTATAGAGACGAACCACCTCGCGACGAACGAGGCCCTTGGCCAGCTTGGGATCTTCTACCTGATCGCAGAGGGCCACGGTGCGCCCGGCCTTGAGGAGTTTGGCGATGTAGCCGGTGGCCGCATGGTGTGGTACGCCGCAAAGCGGGACCGGATCAGCCTTCGCTTTGTCCCTGGAAGTCAGTGCGATCGAGAGCAGCCGCGAGGCCTCTTCCGCGTCCTCATAGAACATTTCGTAGAAATCGCCGACCCGGAAAAAGAGGATGGCCTCTTGGTACGCCTGCTTGATCTCCCGGTACTGGCGCATCAGGGGAGTCAGGTCGCTGTCATTCATCGGGCAGTTCCCCGGTTGACTTCTCGGAGGGCCGCGCTCCGGTCAGAGGGAGGGAATCGTCAGTGGCCTGCAGCGGCCGCCGCAACCGCTCAAGGTCGGCTTCAGCCTCCTGCAGGGCCTTAACTTTTCGCCGCAACTCCAGCCGCACCTGGACCCAGGCCGGAAAGAGCAAAATGGATGCGACCAACAAGCCGACGGCGAAGGCGCTGAGTACCGGTCTCCACAGCTCGGTCGTCGCTTCGCGGAGCCCGAAGAAATAGCGGAGAGTGACCTCCTGCTCCTGGTTCTGGAGAAAGAAGGTGAGTGATAGCAACAACAAGATGCCGACCAGGATGAGACGAATCATGGGTTTGCTTTCGCACTCCTTCTTGAGGCGTTTGTTGGAAGGGATTGCCGCTGGACCTTCGTCCTCCGTTTGGCGCCAGCCTCCGGCGAACGGACGCGGCGGAGGCCCGCCGCAGGTCGGTGGCTTGCGAGCGCCGATCGGAACGCCGCACGGAGCGTCCGATAAGTGGACCGCAAGTGTTCGGGAATGACACGAGTCTCGGCCAGCACAGACATGAAATTCGTGTCGCCGTTCCAGCGAGGGACGATATGGAGATGGAGGTGGGCCTCGATTCCGGCGCCGCTGACCTGGCCCAGGTTGAATCCCACGTTAAACCCTTCAGGCCTGACGGCCAGTTGCAGAGCCTGGATCGAGAGGTTCGTCATCCGGATCAGATCCAAGGCGCAGTCGGCCGGGAGCAATTCCAGGCTTTTGACGTGCGCGTAGGGCGCGACGAGGAGGTGTCCGCTATTGTACGGGTACCGGTTCATGATGACAAATCCATACCGGCCCCGGTGGAGGATCAGACGTGCACCAT
This sequence comes from Nitrospirota bacterium, assembly GCA_004296885.1. NCBI lineage: Bacteria > Pseudomonadati > Nitrospirota > Nitrospirota bacterium. Next base: position 27,368 of record SCVN01000016.1, read on the forward strand.
CGCGGCAGGTGCCATGTTCCAAGCAGAAGATGCAGCGCGCGGGCTTGCGCGCGTTCTTCACATAGGCCATGCGCCAAGGAGCCCAGATGACGTTCATCGACGAGGCCGCTCCCTCCGTTCCGCGGAAACCGGATCGCGGACGGTCTTTGCCTGGGTGGCTATCCGGGTCAGGCAGGCTCGCGCGCTTGGGCCGGTGGCCTGCATGACGATGGAACGGGATGTCGCGGTCACATGGCCCAAGCGGATCTCGAGCCGGTCTTGCGGCAACTCCGCGCCGGCCTTCTCGGCCCATTCGATGGCCAGGACGGTCAAGCCATCCTGGTAGTCGGGTAGGCCCAGGTGTCGTAGATCCGACTCCTGTTCAATCCGGTAGAAGTCTGCATGGACCAGCCGCAGACGGCCTGGATACTCGTGGACCAGCACGAACGTGGGGCTGCTGACGGCCCGGGACGGAGCCCCGAGTCCTACGGCCAATCCGCGCACGAACACCGTCTTCCCGCTTCCCAGCTCTCCGTATAACGCGAGGGTTTCACCTCCCCGCAGGGCTTGGCCGGTGGCGCGGCCGAGCCGTTCGGTCTCTGCGGCTGATCGCGTGACCGTCTGCCAGATGTCGGCGGGCAGATGGGACTGGTCCGGTGTGCGTCCGGTCGGTTTGGCAGAGGACTGTGCCGCGCGGGTGTCCGAGGTAGCCCGCCCAACGCGGGAGCCCTTGGGACTGTTAGTAGCCGACGGATGTCGTGGTCTGGGTGAAGGCATAGGGAATGTGCTCGATGATGTCGCCGGCCGTCATCCCGATGGGTCCTTGATCGGCCGCTGCCAGGTCTCCGGCCAGTCCATGAAAATAGGTGCCAACGCAGGCGGCGGCCCAGGGCTCGAGCTTCTGGGCCAGCAGCCCGACGATCATGCCGGTCAGGACGTCGCCGCTGCCCGCCGTCGCCATGCCGGGGTTGCCCGTCGGACAGACGGCCACGCGCCCGTCCGGGTGGGCCACCACGGTTCTGGCTCCCTTCAGAATCAGAAAGACTCTTCGCCGTCGCGCGAACCGCGAGGCGGTGCCGATTCGATCGGCATTGATCGACCGGGGCGAAGCGTCTTCTTCCAGCCTGGCCATTTCGCCGGGGTGGGGGGTCAAGATAGGCGGGACCTTGCAATCCGCCAGCAGGGCCGGGCGTCCGGCCAGCGCGTTCAGGGCATCGGCGTCCAAGACGGACGGGCGTTCCAGTCGCGGGATCAGCGCCTGCATCACCTCGACGGTTTCCGGGTGGGTCGTGAGTCCGGGCCCCAGGGCTACGGCGTCCCGGGCCTGCGCAAACGCAAGAAGCCGGTCAAGGCCCGAACGCGCCAAGGTCCTGGCCTTGGTTTCCGGCATTGGCACGGTCATGGCTTCCAGGAGTTTGCTTTCGAGGATGTCGTTGACGCTGGTCGGGGTGGCGACGGTAACCAGGCCGGCGCCGCTCCGCAGCGCGGCGTTCGCGGCCAGCGCCGCGGCCCCGGTCTTGCCGACCGAGCCGGCGATGATCCCTGCATGTCCGAACGTGCCCTTGTGGGCCGACGGCGTCCGGGCCGGCAACAAGCGGCGACATTCGCCCAATGTCAGCAGCGAGATTGGGCTATCCACCGCCTCCTCGAAGGAGCGCGGAATCCCGATGTCGGCGATATGGATCGTGCCGGCATGGTCGATGCCCTGGCCGAGATAGAGTCCCAGCTTGGGCTGGGCGAAGGTGACCGTCAAGGCGGCCCGTACGGCGGAGCCCATGACCGCTCCCGTGTCCGCATGAATGCCCGAGGGGAGATCTGCCGAAGCGACGGGCACGCAGGACTCATTGATGGCGTCGATGGCGCTGCGATAGAGCCCTTCGACCGGAGCAGCCAAGCCGGTTCCCAGCAGGGCATCTACGATCACCTGGCTGCTGTTGACAATCGCGCGACAGCGTTCATCGGGCCGATAGGGTTGGACGGCAGTGGCGCCGGCCACCTTCACGAACCGGCGATACATGATCTTGGCGTCCCCCGTCATGGACGATGGTTGGGCCATCAGCAGGACCTTCGTGCGCGCCCGTTTGCGCGTAAGCAGGCGGGCCACGACGAACCCGTCGCCTCCGTTGTTGCCCTTCCCGCATAAGATGGTGACCGCCTTACCGGCCAGCGACCCGAACACCTGTTCCATGGAGGCGACCAAACCAGCTCCGGCTTGCTCCATCAGGGTGAGGCTGGGGATTTGCGCTTCCTGAATAGCGCGCCGGTCGAGGGCTTGCATCTGGGCTGCGGTGACGATTTTCATGGGAGACAAGAGCGTATGGCCGATAGCGTATAGCAATTAGCTGATGGTTCCGGCCATGAGCTATCAGCCATTAGCTCTCCTTTGTCAGCACCACCTGCGCGATGGCATAGTCGGCATCGTGCGAGAGGCTGATGTGGATGTCGGTGACGCCGGCTTCCTGCAGCAGGGCTCCGGCACGACCTTGCACCTGGGCGACCGGCTTCCCGCTGCCGTCGTTCAACACCTGGATGTCCTGCCAGCTGATTCCCGCCGACCAGCCGGTCCCGATCGCTTTCAAGACCGCTTCCTTGGCGGCAAATCGTCCGGCGAGCGAGGCATAGGGCGAAGCCCGTTCGAAACAATAGCGGCGTTCGGCTTCCGTATAGAGCCGCTCCAGAAACCGTTCCTGCCACCGATCCGCCAGGGCGCGAATCCGCTCGATCTTTACGAGGTCCAAGCCGATTCCTACGATGCGCATGGGCTCACCTGGGTGTCAGACACGAAGGGTTGAGGGTTGACACAGGGGCTCGGCGGTTATTGTCCGCCTGCCGAAGCGATCGCAAGGGCTGTCAACCCACGAGCTGCTTCATTTCTCGAACGGCGCGGTCAAGACCGACGAGGATGGCGCGGGCCATGATGCTGTGGCCGATGTTGTACTCCACGATCTCAGGAATCTGGATGAGGCGTTTCACATTGCGGTAGGTCAAGCCATGCCCTGCGTTCACGCCCATGCCCAACTTGTAGGCCAGCTTGGCCGCATGGGTGATGGCCTCCAACTCGGCCTGCTCCTCTTTGAGGCGGCGGGCATTGGCATAGCGGCCGGTGTGCAGCTCGACATAGTCGGCGGCGATCTTATGGGCCGCTTTGATCTGGACCGGGTCCGGTTCGATGAAGAGGCTGACCGGGATGCCGCCATCGTGGAGCATATCCACGATGGCTTTGATCCGGTCCCTCTGTCCCGCCACCTCCAAGCCACCCTCCGTCGTCAGCTCCTGCCGACGTTCCGGCACCAATGTGACGAGATGGGGCTTGACGCTGAGCGCGACCTTGACCATCGCTTCATCTGCGCCCATTTCCAGGTCCAGCTTGGTCTGGATCACATCCTTCAGCAGGTTCAGGTCCCGGTCCTGGATATGCCGTCGATCTTCGCGCAGGTGCACGACGATGCCCTCGGCCCCCGCGAGTTCCACCAATACGGCCGCCGCCACAGGGTCCGGTTCGCTTCCACCCCTGGCTTGCCGGAGGGTGGCGACATGATCGATATTCACACCCAATCGTGCCACAGAACCTCCCATCTGCCGGCGTCCCTTGGTTCAGACGATGGCAGAATGCATGAGTTTGCAAAAGGTTAGATTATTATTGCAAAAATGACGGGGAGGTAGCAAGAAACAAACTGCCTGGCTGGACCGTAAGGCCGGCAACAAACTTGTTGACCTAAAAAAATCATCCAACTCCGGATTAAAATTGACTGTTTTGGCGCACTGCATTAAAATTAGTTCTTTCACGCCTTGCACAGACTTGCGAAGGCGCACTCGCAACATATTGAAAAACTGAGGAGATAGTGGAAGGGTTCTACCGTATCAAGCGACTTCCTCCCTACGTGTTCGCGCAAGTCCAGGCGTTGAAGCTGGATGCCAGACACAGGGGAGAAGACATTATTGACTTCGGCATGGGGAACCCGGACCAGCCGACGCCGGACCATATCGTCGACAAACTTGTGGAAGCCTGCCGGAATCCCAAGAACCATCGGTATTCCGCTTCGAAAGGCATCACCAAACTGCGCCATGCGATCACGGGTTGGTACAAGCGGAACTACGATGTGGATCTGGACCCGGAAACCGAAGCCATCGTGACCATCGGCTCCAAGGAGGGGATCGCGCATCTGGCGCTGGCGTTGGTAGGCCCAGGCGACGTTGTATTGACGCCGACCCCGACCTATCCCATCCACATGTACAGCATGATCATTGCGGGAGGGGAAGTGCGGGGCATCGAGCTGCGCCCCGACAGCGATTTTTTTCATGACTTGACGCAGGTCTACCGGCAGACCCAGCCGCGGCCGCGCATCCTGGTCATCAACTTTCCCCACAATCCGACGACGGCGGTGGTGGATCTGGAGTTTTTCAAGAAAGTGGTGGCCTTCGCCAAGGAACACAACGTGATCGTGATTCACGACTTGGCCTATGCAGATCTGGTGTTCGACGGCTACAAGGCCCCCAGTCTCTTGCAGGTCCCGGAGGCCAAAGATGTCGGGGTGGAGTTCTACACCCTGTCGAAGAGCTACAACATGCCAGGCTGGCGTGTGGGATTTTGCGTGGGCAACCGTGAAGTCATCGGGGCCCTGGCCAAGATCAAGAGCTACCTGGACTACGGAATTTTTCAGCCGGTGCAGATCGCCAGCATCATTGCCCTCAACGGACCGCAGGACTGCGTGAAGGAAACCGTGGCCCGTTACGAGCGGCGCCGGAACGAACTGGTGGACGGGCTGAACCGCATCGGGTGGCTTGTGGACAAGCCCCGCGCGACGATGTTCCTCTGGGCCCGCATTCCGGCTCCGTTCCGGGGGATGGGCTCGTTGGAGTTCTCGAAGCTGCTGCTGCGGGAAGCTAAAGTGGCGGTCTCGCCGGGGATCGGTTTCGGGGAAGGCGGGGACGAGTATGTCCGGTTCGCACTGGTCGAGAACGAACAGCGCATCCGTCAGGCGGTTCGCGGGATCAAGCGGGTCCTGCACCACGAAGAGGCCCCCAAATGAAGCGGCGCATCGGCGTAGGGCTGGTGGGGTTCGGCACGGTTGGGGCTGGCGCGGCGAAAATTCTTCAGCAGAACGCCGCGCTGATCCAGCGGCGTGTGGGCGTGCCGGTCGAACTGGTCCGCATCGCGGACCTGGACATTGCGCGCGATCGTGGCGTGGTTGTGCCGCCTGGCGTACTGACGACGGATCTGCGCCAGGTCCTGGAGGATCCGGACGTCGACATCGTGTTGGAGCTCATCGGCGGCTACGAGACGGCCAAGCGCGTGATCCTGGGCGCCATGGCGGGCGGCAAGTCGGTCGTCACGGCCAACAAGGCCCTGCTGGCGGTTCACGGCGAAGAGATATTCGAGGCGGCGGCCAGACATGGCGTGGATCTGGGGTTCGAGGCGAGCGTCGGCGGCGGCATTCCCGTCATCCGCGCGCTGACCGAGGGCTTGGCCGCCAATACGATCCTGTCCATTTACGGCATCATCAACGGGACGTCCAACTATATCCTGAGCCGGATGACGAAGGAAGGCCACGGGTTTCAGGATGTTCTGGCGGAGGCGCAGCGAGCCGGGTATGCGGAAGCCGATCCCACGTTCGATGTAGCGGGCACCGACAGTGCCCACAAGCTGGCCATCATGGTGAACCTGGCCTATGGCACCCCGGTCAACTTTAAGGATCTGTTCGTGGAAGGGATCGCCAAGCTCACGCCGCTCGATATCGCCTATGCGAAAGAGTTCGGCTACACGATCAAGCTGCTGGGCATCGCCAAATTCCTGCGCGGCGACCATGAGGGCGAGATCGAAGCCCGGGTCCATCCGACGATGATCCCTTCGGACTCGCCGATTGCCCGGGTGGATGGCGTGTACAATGCCATCCAGCTCGTCGGCGACGCCGTGAACGACGTGGTGCTCTATGGGCAGGGCGCCGGGTCGATGCCCACCGGCAGCGCGGTGGTCAGCGACGTCATCGACATCGCGCGGAATCTACTGCGCGGCGCGTCCGGACGGGTGCCGCCCGCGTCCTTTCAGCGGGAACAGCGCCGCCCGCTACGCCTGCGCCCGATCGAGGACATCACGAGCCTCTATTACCTGCGCTTCATGGTCCTGGATCGACCCGGGGTGCTCTCTCAGATCGCCGGGGTCTTGGGGCAGCAGGGGATCAGCATTTCCTCCGTGCTGCAGAAGGGACGGAAGGAAGGGCAGACCGTGCCTGTTGTGATCATGACCCATACGGCGGCGGAGCGGCACGTGCAGGCGGCTCTGCGCGAGATCGATCGCATGGCATTCATTTCGGAGCCCACCACGTTGATTCGTGTCGAGGGGCATGACGAGTAATCCATGCAAGCCCCTTTCTGCCAGCTCCATCCAGGTTCGCGCCATTCCCGCCGAGGTCGATCATGAGGCCCTGGCGCGGGGTGATCGAGGAGTATCGGAAATTTCTACCGGTCACGGAGGCAACGCCCATCGTGACCCTGGGCGAGGGGAACACGCCCTTGATCGCGGCCAAGCGCCTGGCTGCCAGGATTAATCCGCGGATCGAGCTCTATCTCAAGTTTGAAGGCGCGAACCCCACCGGGTCGTTCAAGGACCGGGGGATGACCCTGGCGATTTCCAAGGCGCTGGAAGCGGGGGCCCGCGCGGTCATCTGCGCTTCGACGGGCAATACGTCCGCGTCCGCGGCCGCCTATGGTGCCCGCGCCGGCCTGGCGGTCTATGTCTTGATCCCCGCCGGCAAGATCGCGCTGGGCAAGTTGTCGCAAGCGATGATGCACCAGGCCACGGTCATCCAGATCGAAGGGAATTTCGACCAAGCTCTGGCCATCGTCAAGGACGTGGCCGCGACGCACCCGATCGAGCTGGTCAACTCGATTAATCCCTTCCGCATCGAGGGACAGAAGACGGCCGCGATGGAAGTCTGCGATCAGTTGGGCGGGGCGCCGACGGTCCATGTTCTGCCCGTGGGCAACGCCGGCAACATCACCGCCTATTGGAAAGGCTACAAGGAGTACCGGAGCGCCGGCCAGATTGCGCAGGCGCCGAGAATGATGGGCTTTCAAGCCGCCGGCGCCGCGCCGATCGTGCTGGGTCGTGTCGTCGAAGATCCCCAGACTGTGGCCACGGCAATCAGGATCGGCAACCCCGCCAGCTGGAAGGGGGCGCTGCAGGCGGTGGAGGAGTCGCGGGGTTGCATCGACCTGGTGACGGACGAGGAAATCCTCAAGGCCTATGGCATGGTGGCGGCGGAAGAAGGGGTCTTCTGCGAGCCGGCTTCGGCTGCGTCCGTGGCGGGCGTGATCAAGTTGAACGGCAAGGGGGAGCTGAAAGAAGGAGACCGGGTCGTGTGCACGTTGACGGGGCATGGGCTCAAGGATGCGGACACGGCCATCAGCGTGTCGCGCCAGCCCCGCACGATCAAGGCCAGTCGGGATGAAGTGGTCCGTCTGCTGAACCTGTAATGAAAGTCGGTCCATGGTGAGGGTGGCATGAGATCAGAGAGGGAAGGTTGCCTGTGAAATACGTGATTCTGCATGGCGAGCGGATGGCGGGGACGCCCCATCCGGACCTCGGGGGAAAGACTCCGCTGCAGGCTGCGGCCACGCCGCGCATGGACGAGTTGGCCCGCAAGGGGGAGCTGGGGCTGATCGCGATGCTGCCGGAAGGGCTGGCGCCGAGCGGAACCGTCAGGCAGTTGGCGATTTTCGGGTATGACCTGCGCAAGTATCCGGGCGGGCCGGCACCCTATGAGGCGGCGAGCCAGGGAGTGGCGCTGGGAGAACAAGACGTGGCGTTCCGCTGCAGTATGGTGACGCTCCGTCCGGGCGCGCCCAAAGGGAAGGCGGCCGCCACCGATGAGATCAAAAAGCTCGGGCCGCAGGTTGTGCTTGATGATGCGGCGGCGGGTGGGATCGGCATCGAGGAGGCGCGGGAATTGCTTGAGTCGGTCAATGAGCAGCTCGGGTCCGAGACGCTCCAGTTCTATCCGGGATCGGACCATCGGCACCTGCTGGTCTGGGTCGGAGGCAAGGCACGGGCGATCACGCACGACCCTCGCGCCGCGGTCGGCCAGCCGATCGGAGCCTTCCTTCCGGCCGGAGACGGAGCCGATATTTTGAAGCAAGTGATGGAGGCTTCGCTGCTCATCCTGCAGGATCATCCGGTGAACGACCAACGGCGGGAGGCGGGCCAGAAGCCGGCCAACTGTCTGTGGCTCTGGGGGCAAGGCAAGGCGGCGCTGCTGCCGAAGCTGACCGACAAGTACCAGAAGACAGGATCGGTCGTATCGGCCAGGGAGCTGCTCCGCGGGATCGGGATTTGCGCGGGATTCGAGACGGTCAATCCTGCCGATCTTCCGGGCGGGGGAGGCCCTGATTTTGAAGGGCTGGCCAAGGCTGCGCTGGGCGAGTTGGGGCAGAAGGATTTCGTCTACGTACACGTGAAAGTGCCGGGCGAGGTGGCGCGCGGGGCCGATGCCAAGGCTAAGGTGAACTTGCTGGAGGCGTTCGACCGGAAAACCGTGGGTCCGATCCTGGATGGGCTGGCCAAGCTGGGCCCCCACCGGGTGGCGCTGATCTGCGACCATGTCGTGGCCGAGCGGGGTCAAACCAGTCTTCCGCTCGCCCCCTATGTCCTGTTCGATGGGACCGGCTCCAAGGGGCGCGCCACGGGGAGCTTCAATGAAGTCGAGGCCGAAGCTGCAGGGGGCGGAACGAAGCCTGCGTCGCGGCTGATGAGCTGGCTTTTCAACAAGGGCTGAGGAAGGAAGACAGCCCGGTGTCCCTGATCGTCCAGAAATACGGCGGCACGTCCGTCGGCACCGTCGAGCGCATCCATCGCGTGGCCGACCGCGTGGCGGACGCCAAGAAGGCCGGGCATGACTTGGTGGTGGTCTTGTCCGCCATGAGCGGGGAGACCGACCGGCTGTTGCGTCTGGCGCAAGAAGTGACCGCCTCGCCGGACGAGCGTGAATTGGACATGTTGCTGTCCACCGGTGAGCGGGTGACGATCGCGCTGCTGGCGATGGACCTGCGCGGGCGCGGAATCAATGCGCAGTCGTTTACCGGCCGCCAGGTGGGGATCATCACGGACAGCAGCCACACCAAGGCGCGCATCGCGCGGGTGACGGCGGAGCGGATTCGGGAAGCCTTGGCCGAGGGAATCATTCCGGTCGTGGCGGGATTCCAGGGGATCAACGAACGGAACGACGTGACGACCCTGGGCCGAGGCGGGTCCGATCTGACCGCGGTCGCGCTGGCGGCCGCACTCAAAGCGGATCGGTGCGTCATCTATACCGACGTGGACGGAGTCTACACGGCCGATCCCAATATCGTGCCGTCGGCCAAGCGTCTGGACCGGGTCTCCTATGAGGAGATGCTCGAGCTGGCCAGCCTGGGCGCCAAGGTGTTGCAGAGCCGGTCGGTGGAATTCGCGGCCAAGCACGGGGTGCCGCTGGAAGTGAAATCCAGTTTCAAGGAGGGGCAGGGAACGCTTGTGGTTACCGAAGATGCCGATATGGAGCGAGTCGCGGTCTCCGGCGTGTCCGGCGATCGGAACCAAGCCAAGATCACGATCATCGGGGTTCCGGATCGTCCCGGCGTGGCGGCCAGGATTTTCGGACCGGTGGCCGAGGCCAACATCATCGTGGACATGATCATTCAGAACGTGAGCCAGGCCTCGCTCACCGACATTTCGTTCACGGTGCCGCGCGCAGACTTGCACAAGGCCGTCGGCCTGGTGCAGCGCATCGCCAAAGAGATCGAGGCCAAGTCCGTGGCGGTCACCGAGGCCATCGCCAAGGTGTCGCTGGTCGGGGTCGGGATGCGGTCCCACTCCGGCGTGGCGGCGCGGATGTTCGAGGTCCTCTCCAAGGAGGGGATCAACATCATGATGATCAGCACCAGCGAGATCAAGATCTCCTGCGTGATCGAAGAAAAATACCTGGAACTGGCCATGCGCACCCTCCACGGGGCCTTCGGCCTGGACCAGTCGCCGGCATCGTGAGGGCTGAGTGAAAGACGGGAATAAATCCGAGCGGCATCTGGAGGTCTACGACACGACTCTGCGCGACGGGGCGCAGGCGGAGGACGTCAGCTTCTCCGTGGATGACAAAGTCCGCGTGGCGCAAAAACTCGACGAGTTGGGGGTGCACTATATCGAGGGCGGTTGGCCGGGCGCCAACCCAAAGGACATCGAGTTTTTCCGGATCATCAAGACCATTCCCTTCAAGCACGCGACGGTGGTGGCCTTCGGTGCGACCCGCAAGGCCAGCAACCCGGTGCAGAAGGACCCCAACCTCCAGGCGCTGCTGACGGCTGAGACCGAGACGATCACGCTGTTCGGGAAGAGTTGGAATCTGCACGTGACGGACGCGCTCGGCATCACGCTCGCCAAGAACCTGGAACTCATCGGGGACTCGATCGCGTATTTGAAGGAGAAGGGCCGGCGGGTCTTCTACGACGCGGAGCATTTCTTCGACGGCTACAAGGCCAATCCCGACTACGCCATCGAGACGCTGCGCCGCGCGGCGGAGGCTGGCGCCGAGCGCGTGATTCTCTGCGACACCAACGGCGGCACGATGCCCTGGGAGATCAAAGACATTTGCAAAGCGGTCAAGCAGCACTGTTCGGTGCCGCTCGGCATCCATGCCCACAATGACACCGAGATGGCGGTGGCCAACTCGCTGGTCGCCATCGAAGCCGGTATCCTCCAGGTGCAGGGCACGATCAACGGGATCGGTGAACGGTGCGGCAACGCGAACCTCTGTTCGATCGTGCCCAACCTGGAACTGAAGATGAAGCGGTCGGTGCTGGGAGAGAAGCGCTTGCGGCATTTGCGCGAGGTGTCCGGGTTCGTCTCCGAGATCGCGAACCTCATGCCGAACAAACATCAACCTTATGTCGGGGACGCCGCCTTTGCGCACAAGGGCGGGGTGCACATCCACGCCGTCCAGAAAAACCCGGCCACCTACGAGCACATCATTCCCGAGAAGGTTGGGAACCGCCAGCGCATGCTCGTTTCCGACTACTCGGGCCGCAGCGGCCTGGTGGGCAAGGCTGAAGATTACGGGATCAAGCTTTCGAAAGACAATCCCAAGCTGCAGGAACTGGTGGCGACCCTGAAGGATTTGGAAAACGAGGGCTACCAATTCGAAGGCGCGGAGGGATCGTTCGAGTTGTTGCTGCGCAAGGCGGTCGGCAAGCACAAACCGTCGTTCGAATTGCTGGGGTTCCGCGTCATTGTGGAAAAACGCCATGCCAAGGAGCCGTCCATCTCGGAGGCCACCGTCATGGTCAAAGTCGGGGACGTGATCGAGCACACGGCCGCGGTCGGCGCCGGGCCGGTCAATGCGCTGGACCATGCGCTCCGCAAGGCGCTCGAAAAATTCTATCCCCAACTGGCCGAGGTCAAGTTGCTGGATTATAAAGTGCGGGTGCTGGCGGCCACCCAAGGCACGGCGGCCAAAGTGCGGGTGTTGCTCGAATCCGGCGACCACAAGGAAAAATGGGGGACGGTCGGTGTTTCGGAAAACATCATGGAGGCCAGCTGGCAGGCGTTGGCGGACAGCATCGAGTACAAGTTGATGCCGCATGAGCCCTGACCGGCGGCCGCCGCGCGGAATATTCCGGTGGGCGATGCGTCCGTGAATTTGCTTGACACCAGAGGTAACCTCACGTAATTTATGGGGAAAATTTGACGCAGTAGTCCGGACGACAAGAACGCGCACCTAAGTGGAGATTCGGAGCGTTGCCCAGGGGGAAGGCATGAGAAAGGCTGATATCGCCAACGAGATCTATGAGAAGGTTGGGGTCTCCAAGAAAGAAGCGGCGGACATCGTCGAGTTCATCTTGAATCTGCTCAAGGAAGTCCTCCACAAGGGCGAGTCGGTCAAGATCGCCGGATTCGGCAATTTTGTGGTGCGGAGCAAAGGAGCCAGAAAAGGGCGAAACCCCAGGACCGGCGAAGAGATCGGCATCACGCCGCGCCGCGTGGTCACCTTCCGGCCCAGCCAGGTGTTTAAGAAATACGTGAACCATTCCTGACGGCGGACCCCTGTTCGCCGGACTGCCGGTTGTACGGGCGACAAGAGGGTCGTTGATGGCGGCTGAGCCGAGGCTGGGCAGCAAGCTCTTCTACAAGATCGGAGAAGTCAGTGAGATCGCCAAGCTTCCGGCCTATGTCTTGCGCTTCTGGGAATCCCAGTTCGGTTTTCTCAAGCCCAAGAAAAGCCGAGGCCGGCAGCGTCTCTATGTGCAGCGTGATATCGAGACCGTCCTGGAGGTCAAGCGCCTGCTGTACGAAGAGGGGCATACGATCGAGGGTGTGAAGCGTTTCTGGGGGCGGCGGGGGCGACGTGGAGGACAACCGGTTTCTCCCCGCGAGGTGGCAAAGCGTTTGAAAGGCAAACTGCAGGCCATTCTCAGAATCATGGACTCTTACGACCGGTAACGTGATCGGACGTTCAGTCATCGTTGCCTCGGCTGGTGCCGGCAAGTTGACATCACATGGGTCGGGGCGTAGCGCAGACTGGTAGCGCACTCGCTTGGGGTGCGAGAGGTCGTGGGTTCAAATCCCGCCGCCCCGACCATACCGAGCTTGCTGAGCCGCCCGCTTCGATCAAATGCGGGCGGAGAAGTTTTTTGCCGCAAGTTAGGTTTGGAATCCAGCTTGCTGGAGCCGACCGCCTCTGAGTGAGATGGCGGTCGGAGAAAACCACAAGTTGGTCTTGTCATGTTCCTAAACATTAGATGATTCCCTGCTTTCCCCAAGCTGCCCCCTCGGCAGCTTTTTTATTATGAAAATCCTGGTCACCAACGACGATGGCATCGATTCGCCTGGCCTGCATGCGCTGGCCCAGGCCCTGCGTGTTCTGGGGGATGTTTGGGTGGTGGCGCCGGATCGGGAGCGGACGGCCGTGGCTCATGCGCTGACTTTGCACAAGCCGCTGCGCCTGAACCGATTGAAACGGCAGACTTTCTCCGTCAACGGCACGCCCAGCGATTGCGTGAACCTGGCGCTCAAAAAAGTCCTGCCGGCGCAGCCGGCCCTGATCGTTTCCGGCATCAATCGCGGCGTCAACCTCGGCGATGACGTGACCTATTCGGGCACCGTGTCGGCGGCACTGGAGGGGACCATCCTGGGTATTCCCTCGATCGCAGTGTCGCAGGAATCCGGGCGGGGCGGCGGGACCTTTCGCTTCGACGTTGCCGCGTCCTATGCGGTGCGCGTGGCCAGGGTTGTCCTGATTCATGGGCTGCCGGCCGAAACGCTGGTGAATGTGAACGTGCCGGATCGTCCGAAGAGCCAGGTCAAGGGCGTCAAGGTCACCTCGCTCAGCCGCCGATGGTTTCACGACCCTATCGTCGAGAAGGTGGACCCGCATGGGCGGAAGTACTATTGGATTGCCGGGACCAGAGTCTCGTGGGAGCGGCGAAAAGACGCGGACCATGAGGCCGTGCGGCGGGGATTCGTGTCGGTCACGCCCATTCACTTGGACATTACCAACTATGGAGCGCTCGATCAGCTCCGCCAGTGGGAGCCCATGTTGACGCGCCGAACCAGTCCGAAGGGGACCGTCAAAAAAGGCGCTGGCGTCAAGGCCGCGTTGCGGGGCAGGGACCGATGCTGAAGGTCTACAACACGCTGTCGGGCAAGAAGGAGGCCTTCGAGCCGCTCGTACCCGGCGCCGTCCGGATGTATGTCTGTGGCGTGACGGTCTACGACGAATGTCACCTCGGCCACGCGCGTAGCGCGCTCGTCTTCGACGTGGTTCGGCGCTACCTCGAACACAGCGGATTCTCCGTCACGTTCGTAAAAAACTTCACGGATGTGGACGACAAGATCATCAAGCGAGCCAATGAACTTGGCAAGCCTTGGCAGGAAATCACGGCGACGTACATCGATGCCTATTACCGCGACATGGGGCGGCTTGGCATCAAACCGGCAACCGTGGAGCCGAAGGCCACGGAACATATGGCCGAGATCGTTGAGTTGGTCTGGGCGCTGATCCAAAAAGGCATGGCCTATCAAGTGAACGGGGACGTGTATTTTCAGGTCGATCGGTATGGATCGTATGGCCGGCTCTCGAAGCGAAAATTGGACGACATGCAGGCCGGCGCCCGGGTTGAGGTGGATGAGCGCAAGCGTCATCCGATGGACTTCGCCCTCTGGAAGGGCGCGAAGCCGGGCGAGCCCTCATGGCCCAGCCCCTGGGGCCCTGGCCGGCCCGGCTGGCACATCGAATGTTCGGCCATGGCCATGAAGCACCTCGGCGAGACCTTCGACATTCACGGAGGCGGGATGGATCTCATTTTCCCGCACCACGAAAATGAGATCGCCCAATCCTGCGGCGCCACCGGAAAAGAATTCGCCCGCTACTGGCTCCACAACGGCTTTGTGCAGATCAATCAGGAGAAGATGTCCAAGTCGCTGGGGAACTTTTTCACGATCCGGGAAATCTTCGAGAAATGGGGCTACCAAGAGGCGGTTACCGCAGAGGCACTGAGATACTTCCTCCTGTCCAGCCATTATCGGAGCCCGCTGAATTTTTCCGATCAAGCATTGTTGGAAGCCAAACGAGCACTCGATGATTTTTATAATCTGTTCATGATTTTGGATGAGCCGCCCAGCAAGAAGTCGCGCGAAATATCAGACGATGACCCTCTGCGAAAGGCAGCCAAAGAGCTGCCGAAAGCGGTAAAGGACTTCCAGGAAGACTTTTGTAATCGGATGGATGACGACTTTAATACGCCCGATGCCATAGCAATGTTTCATAAGCTTTTGACGTTAATCAATATTCGTTTGGAGATAGGATTTTCAGAGGATTGTCTTAAGGCTAGAGAAACAATTCGATCTTTTGGCAAGGTACTTGGCCTGTTTCAATTGCCTGTCAGGGGATGGCAATTTCAAGACCGTGCGATCAAGCTGGAAGCCTTCCAGTTGCTTCCCGATACAGAAGTAGACCGATTGCTTGCTGAACGGATCGACGCTAGGAAACGAAAAGACTTTGTGCGTGCGGATGAAATTCGGCAAGCTCTCACAGCGCAAGGAATCACACTTGAGGACCGTCCCGATGGCACGACCCGCTGGAAGCGGTGAGTCCGACGACATCATTTTCGGGCTGCATGCGGTCCGGGAGGCGCTCCGGGCCAAGACCAGGCCGCTGATCCGGCTCTTGGTTGTGAAGCAGGATCGGCAATTCGCCGAGTTGGTGGGGTTGGCCCGCAGCGAAGGGATTCCGGTCCATGTCGAACCGCGCCCGGTCCTGGACCGTCTGGTGCCGGAGGGGCGGCATCAAGGGGTGATCGGGGTTATCTCGGCCAAAACTTATACGGACCAAGCAGATATTCTCGACTGTGCGCGGCAGCGGAGCGAAGCGCCCTTTCTGGTGGTGCTGGACGGGGTCGAGGATCCGCACAATCTAGGCGCGATCCTGAGGACGGCGGAGGGTGCCGGTGTGCATGGGGTCTTTCTTCCGGAGCGTCGTTCGGTCGGGCTCACGGGCACGGTGGCGAAAGTCTCCGCCGGCGCGCTGGAGCACCTGCGGGTCGGCCGGGCGGGCAATGTCAGCCAGTTGATCGAGGCGCTCAAGGCGGAGGGTGTCTGGGTCTATGCGCTGGATCCTCGCGCCTCCAAACCTTATACGGATTTGGACTTCCGAGGGGCCGTGGCGTTGGTGCTGGGAGGAGAGGGGAAGGGGGTGCGTCCCGGAGTGCTGGAGCATTGCGACGAGCGGGCCACGATCCCGATGCGAGGCCGTGTCGCCTCATTGAACGTCTCGGCTGCGGCGGCCATTGTCTTGTATGAAGCGGTGCGGCAACGCGGAGAGCGGCGCGGATCGTCGAAGGGGCCTAGCGGAGCTTGATCATGCCTCCCTGGATGGCCGCCTTCAGCAACTGGGCGGTGTTGGAGACGCGCACTTTCTTCATCATGTTGGCGCGATGGGCTTCCACGGTCTTCACGCTGATCTTGAGGCGTTGTCCGATTTCCTTGTTCTTCAGGCCGGTCCAAATGAGCTGAAGAATCTCGTGCTCCCGACCGGTCAGGCTCTCGGGGCGTTTGCGTGTGACAGGAGGAGTAGCCTGGGATTTTCGTTTCTTTGGGCGTTTAGTCAGGGTGGACTTCGTGGTTCCCATTGCCGCCAACTCCTCCTTAACCGAGCCAAATCTGATCGATGAGGGTAAAAGTCATGAACAATCGACAGGACAAAACGAATACGCAATAGTAACAGGAGAGGGTCGGCTTGTAAATAGAAATACCGTTCTCGAAACGTGCCCACAGCCTCTTCCCGGCTTCGGTCGCCGGGGGCTGGAGGCTGCGGATCGCGCGCGGGCGGCTCGAGGCCGGCCAATCGGGATACAATAGCCCATGGGTTCAACCCTGTTTCTCTATGCCACGGTCTGCCTGTTCGGGTCGCTGGTCGGCAGTTTTTTGAATGTTTGCATCCACCGACTCCCGCGGCGTGAATCGATCGTCTGGCCGTCTTCTCATTGTCCGACCTGTAACGCGCCGATCGCTCCCTACGATAATCTGCCGATCCTCAGCTTTCTGTTCCTCAGGGGGCGGTGCCGCGTCTGCCGCGCGCCGATCTCGCCCCGCTATCCCGTCGTCGAGGCGGTAAATGCGGCCGGTTACGGGTTGATCCTCTGGTGGTTTGGTGCCGGCTGGCCCGCGGCGGCCTATGCGGTGCTGTTTTCTTCGTTGCTCGTGATCACCGCCATCGATCTGACCCACCAGATCATTCCGGATGTGATTACCTTGCCCGGGATTCCGGTGGGGCTTGTCCTGGCGGCTACGATCCTCCCGATCAGTTTGCTGGACTCGGTCCTTGGTCTGCTAGTGGGTGGAGGGCTTTTGTGGTTCATCGCCTGGGCCAGTCCCTATCTTTTCGGGAAAGAAGGGATGGGTGGGGGAGATATCAAGCTATTGGCCATGGTCGGCGCCTTTCTGGGTTGGAAACCGACTCTCCTGACCATTATGGTGGGGGCCATGACCGGCTCGCTGGTGGGGATCAGCTTGCTCTCATTCAAGCTGCTCCGGCGCGATCAATATATACCCTTCGGCCCTTTTCTGGCTTTCGGCGCGCTGATTGCCCTGTTCTTTCACCAGGATATTTTTTCCTGGTATGAAACGCTGATGATAGGGGCACGCTAGGCGCTCGAAGTCCCGTGCCTGCTGAGTACTCTTCCCCTGTATCCAACTAGAACGAATCCGGTATCCGATTGGCCATTCGGGGCGAGGTCCATCAGCCCTTTGGTACAGCCGTTCTTTGGGCACCGGCCCATTCGTTAACTCCCAGAATAGTACGCAAGCATCGGTCAATCCTAGCTCTTGCTTAGTTCTCGCAGGACTTTCTCGCCGATTCTTCTGCAAGCCTCCGGTGCATGTCTCGTTTGGGCACGAGTCTTGGAATGGACTCCGGCTGGTTCGACAGGGAAGCGGAGAGCCAAAACCGGGGAGGATGCCATGGTGAGAAACGAACGAGGAACCAGCTTGGTTGAACTGATCGTGGTCCTCGGGTTGGCCGGCCTGCTGGCGGGCCTCGTCGGGGTCAGTGCGGTGGCGGCTGCGGCCCGCTACCAGGGCAAGGCGGTGGCAACCGAGCTGGCGGCGGAACTGCGCGCGGCGCGCTACTTGGCGTTGGTGCGGCGGGAGCGGGTGCGGGTCGTCTTCGAGCCCGAGCGGATGAAGATCCGGACGGAACCGGCGGACCGG
The DNA here is from genome assembly GCA_004296885.1 of Nitrospirota bacterium. NCBI lineage: Bacteria > Pseudomonadati > Nitrospirota > Nitrospirota bacterium. The sequence goes on from SCVN01000016.1 coordinate 45,072, forward strand.
CCGAACGAGGCGATCCGGCAGTATGACTATCAAGGCAAGGGCATTGTGTTCGAGCGCCTGTCCAATGGCCCTTCCCTGGTGTTCTACCCCAGCGGGCGGGCCGCGACCCCGGCAACCATCATCTTCCGCAACAGGCAAATGGAACGGTGGCAGCTCACCGTCAGTATGACGGGACGGGTGTCGCTCCTATAGCCCGCATTATTTATGAGAGCTAGGGACATGGCGATGATGAACATGAACGACAGAGGCTTCAGCCTGATCGAAGTCATGCTGGCGATGGTGATTCTGGCCTTTGCGGTGGTTGGCGTGATGGGTATGCATCAATGGGGCGAACAAGGGATGCAATACGGAGCCAACGGGACCAGGGCGCTGGCCATGGCGGAATCCAGGCTGGAGGCCAAACGGGCGATGCCCTGGGAAGCGCTGCTCCGGGATGATCTGGATGCCGATGGGATTGCAGAGGTCACGATGCAGGATGACGGGGAGGGAGCGGATGAACGGGCGGGCGACGGGATTTACACGGCGTCCTCCGAGGCCGGCGGCATCCGGCTGGTCTGGACCGTTCAGCCGGATCGTCCCGGGACGCTTCGGGATGCAGGCTCGGCGGTGCTGTTGGTCCATGCCAGTTTCCCGTCCGGCCAGGACCGACGGCGTGACGTCAGTCTCGGCACCATGCGGGCAAACCCGAACTATGCGGGCTCGAGGTGAGCCATGACTCATCGACTGCTTTGTAATAACCGGGGCGTCTGTCTGGCCGAATTGATGATCGCGCTGACGGCCGGAGCCGTGGTGCTGGCGGCTGCAATGCAGAGCTTGACGCATTTTGAGCGGCGGCTTTCCGCGCAGCAGGTTGCGATGGGTCGCCACCAGGACCTGCGGGTCGGGCTCTCCATCATCGAGGACGAGTTGCGTCTGGCGGATGCGGGGGCATCCGGAACGTTCTTGTTGACGGCGAATCAGCAAGAGGTGGCGTTTCTGGCCAATCTTGAGGGCGGGACGGCCGTCCTCACCGAAGCGGCGCATCCAGGACAGCTGGAACTGTGCGTGGATGGGGGCGCCGACTGGACGAAGGGCAAGCGCATCGTCTTATGCGCGGAGGACGACTGTGCGGAGACCAGACTGGCTCATGATGGCCAACGAAAAACACTTTCCGTGAGCCAGCCCCTGGATCGAGCCTTCCCGGCCGGCAGCAAGGTGTGGCAGGCCAGCTATCTGCGTTACTACCTAGGCAAGGATGGTCGGGGAAGGCCGGCTCTGATGCGTCAGGTTGATGGAGGGGCGAATCCTCTGATCGGCGAAACCTCGTCGATGCGGTTCCGCTACTTGGACAGGGATGGGAAGCCGACTGAAGAATTGAGCCTGGTGGCCAGGGTTCGCCTGGAGCTGGGGGTCGGCGGGGAGCAACGGCTCATCGTCAAGGAAGTCGGGTTGCGTGCCATCTGAGAGGAGGCGCCTGATGGGAGAGTTCACCGACAAGTCCGGCCGTTCCTTTTCTCGGACGGATGCCGATCTGAATCGGTTTCCCAGGCGTGAGCGAGGCGCCGCCCTCATCGGCGCGGTTCTGGGAGTCTTGATCCTGTCCATGGTGGGAACGGTCTCCGTCAACCTGGCCGTTCAGGAGATCGAAAGCGTGCAAGGGATGAGGGACGCGGCCATTGCCCGGCATCTGGCGGAGGCAGGAGCCGATCTCGTGACGACTTGGTTTCACAATTCCGCGGCTGAACCAGCCGGGGCAGGCGAACTGTTCAAGAAGCGATACGACCGACCGGACAGCGGCCCCTCCTTTTTCGATGCGCAGGGGCGGTCCCAGTTCACCGGCACAGCCGATCGGCCCGATCTTGTGTTCGACGCCGCGCGTGCCGCAGACCACCGGCTCTTGAATGATCCGGCATCGGGGTGGTTTCGAGGGTTGCGTGGCTTGGGAGAGGTCCGAAAGCTGAAAGTCTACGGACCCTCTCGCCCCGGCTTGCTCTGCACGGTGGCGGTGACGGCGTCGGTGGGGAAGTTGACGAAGACCCTGGCATTCCAACTGGCGGCCAACGACATGCCGTCGCTCAGGTCGGCGGTCGAAGTTGGTGTGAACGGCGAACCACAGGCCGCGGACGGACCCTTGCCTCTCTGGGTCCATTGGGGCGAGGTGCAGGTGAAGGGAGACGTCCATCTGCCCAACCGTAAACAGATTCCGGCCAAGACGTCATTGGCCTCTTTGTCCGGATGGTCCTATGCGGACATGCTGCGCCGGGAAGACCGCTGGCTGGAGATCAAAGTCGGCGGGGACGCCTACTTTCCCCCTGCTGCGCCCGGCGTTGTAACGCAGCCGGACCCGGACCCGACGAACGTCCTGCCCAGGCAAGATCCTTATCCGGGATTGCGCCTGGATCGCTGGGACTATGATCGCATGAAAAAACAGGCGCGTCGGTATGGGACCTACTATGCCATGGATCGGCAGGGCCTCCTCTATCGAAACGGGACGGTCACACCGGGGACTGGACTCAGGCCGGAGGAACTGTTCAGCTCCGAGTCCGGCGGGGACCACCCTGGGTTCGTCTTCATCGATACCCTGGATGGCCGCCAGCCGGAGCCCACCAACTTGGGGACTCTATCGCTGGAGACCGAGTACCTGGACGGAGTCTTCTTCATCAATGCCCACCTCCAACTCAAACCAAAAGGAAGCGGCCGCCCGGTATCGGCGTTCACTCCTCCTTCAGGAAGCCCGGCTGATCCGGACTGGTCTCACACGCGCGTGCCGGTTCAATTGACCGGAATCCATCTCAACGGGGTGGTGTACGCGGCGGGAGATGTCGTGGTCGAAGGGTATCCGAGAATCTATGGCGCGCTCGTCGCCGGCGGAAAATTGATGGCCGCCTCCGCATCTTCTGGTCCGGTCGAACTCTGGTACAACCACGAGCTCGCCGAGGGGCTTGTGAAAGGAATGCCCCTCGTTTCACTGGTGCCCGGATCTTTCCAGGAGCTATTCTAGCCATCCCTGCCTGAGGGAATCCCGCCTGGCCGACAGGTTCTATCCTTTCTGAGTCTCCTCGTGACGTTGACTATAGAAGGGCTATCGTGCCAAAAATTGTCAAATCTTTGCATTCCAACTGGCAGAGGTGTACCCTTCTTTTGTGTAATTTGAATTTTATAATCAAGAGGTTAGACGAAATTTGAACGTTCTCAGAAAGGGGCACAGCACTTGCTCACTTTGGTGGTGACAGGCAAGAGGTTTGCGGTGAATCGATGGGGAATGAGACCGGGGTCAGAGCAGGGATTCTCGCTTGTCGAGGTAATGACGGTCGTGGCCATCATGGCCTTGGCTACCGCCATCGCCATTCCCAGTTACCAGGCTTGGTATGCCAAGTCCAAACTCAAGTCAGCCTTGCTCGAATTGAACAGTAACATGAACGTGGCGCGGACGGTGGCGAAAAATCGCAATACGACGATCACGGTGACGGTGGCCATCACGAATGGCCAGGCCAGGGCCACCTATACGACTTCGGCCAATACCTCGGCGGCCTGCCTGGCGGATACGAGGCTCTGCGCGATAGAAACGCAAAACATGCCTACCGAAGTCACGGCGATCGGAGGGACGACCACGTTTCAATTCAATTCCCTGGGGTTGCGGGTGGGTGGGGGAACGGCCAATCAGGCACTCCAACTTATGGATCGGGCCGGGCTCACCTATGAGATTCAGGTCACGCCGGCGGGTAGGATTCGTTGGTGCACGACATCGCCCTGCCCGTAAGCGACGGACGCGATTGCGATTGGATGTGGAACGCGATGAGCTGCGGAGGCAAGAAGAGGGGACTGCAGGACCGCGGCTTCACCCTGTTGGAAGCCATGCTCGCCCTCTCGATTCTCTCGGTCGGACTGCTGGCGACGGCGGCCATGCAGGACATGGCGCTGCGCGGCAACGTGGATGCCAACGAGTTGGGGTTTGCCACGAGCCTGGCGACGGAAATGGTCGAGCGTATCCGCTACAACACCAGAAACGTGACGGCCTACAACAGCATCGACACGTCGAACAGCGCGACCAGGCCGGCCAGCACGCAAACCATGGCCCGGGGCGACTACGATCAATGGCAGGCGCGGCTGGCCGCCACGACGCAGTTGAGAAACGCCAAGGGACGGGTGACAGTCACCGCGTCAGGCCCGACGAACTTGAACCAGAGTCTGGTGGCCGTGCAAGTCACCTGGAGCGGCAAGGTGCTTACCCATACCGTGACCCTGAATACCGTCCTTATCTCGGACGCCTTATGACACGCCGCTGCGCGAGACACGCGAGACATGTGCAACCATGGTTCTCGACCGAGGGCGGTCGGGCCGAACGAGGCGCGTCGCTGGTCGAGCTGATGTTCGGCCTCGCCATTTCGATGATCGTCACGGCGGCCGGGTACACGGTGCTGGCCTCGGGGGAGAAAACCGCTCAGATCAACGACCAGACGGTGGAGCTGCAGCAGAACGGACGGATCGCGATCGAGCTGATCTCGCAGGACCTCAAGGCGGCCGGGTTCGGCATGAACGGTACCATCGGGACCTGCAACAATGCGATCGTCCCCGCCGACAACGCGCCGACGGGGGCGGACACAGGATCAGACTCGTTTTCCGTGGCCGTGCCGACCAACTTGTCGACTCTGGCTGCGGCGGCCACGGGCACCGTCAGTACGATCACTCTGGTGAGCGGCGCGGTGGCGGCCATGGCCCCGGACGGGTTCGGCACCGCCTCCACCATCTCGGTCGGCGGCATCCATACGAGCACGGTGAGCGCCATTTCGGGCGACGTGTTGACCCTGGGGACGTCCATCGCGGCCCCCGCGGTCTACCAGGCCGGGACTCAGGTCTACTGGCTGCGGTGCATCACCTATGACATTGCGACGACCACGGCCCTCTGTTCAGGGCTGACGCCCTGCCTGCGGCGTGGCGGGGTGCCGATCACGGAAGGGATTGAAGATATACAAATGGCCTATGCCTGCGACGGGTGCACCGGAACCGGGGTGCCGGATGGGGTGGTGGATGATCAAAACGCCTCCGGGACGTTCGATGCGTCGGACTTCATCTCCAACAGCGCCTGGACAACGTCTCCGATGACCCCGGACACGATCCGGCTCGTGCGGGTTACGGTGGTGGCCCGGCAGACGCGCAGCGACCTGGACTGGAAGGGCACCTCTCCCACGACGGTGGAAGACCACAATCCGACGAGCGACAGCGGGTACAACGCGTCCGACTACTCCAAGATCCGCCGGCGTATCGTCACGCGGACGATCCAGCTGAGGAATGTGGGGCTCGGATCATGAACCGACCGGCGGTCGTGGCGGAGCGGCAGGGGCGCGCGACGGGAGACGGAGTCAGGTCGCAACGCGGCATCGCCCTTATCACGGTCATGCTGCTCCTGATGATCATGACGATCGTCGGCATCATGTCCATTACGGTCACCGGTGTGGGGAATCGCATGGCCTGGTTCGGACGGACCGGCGAGTCGGGGGCCAGCGCCGCCGAAGCCTGCGTGCAGACGGCGGTGAAGATCATCCAGCAGACGATCGACGACGGCTCGCTTTCCTCTGCGTTTCTGGACAATGCCAATCCGCCGGGGCCGATCCCGTCGAGCAATAGTGCCGTCTTGCAGTCCGAGATCATCGGCGCCTCCGACAACAACAGCGATGCCTCAGGGACGGCTCCGAATACCCTCGTTACAGTGGATAATCATACGGTTCGGGGTGACATCGATCGGCTCTACGCGGTTCCGAAAGCCGGTGGGTCCCTGCAATTTGCCGGAGGCTATGAAGGAACGGCCGGCGGGGCCAGCGGCGGCGGTGTGGATATCTATTATCGGATCGACTGCACGGCGACCAACGCGGCGACTAGCACGACGAACCGGATCACAGCAATCTATGCATGTACGGCGACCGGCGAGTCCTGCCAGAAAAAGATATAGGAGGAAGAAAACGATGGGCAGGCGAAATCTGCGCAAGGGCTCTTGGAACGCGGGAGCGATCGGGGCAGGGCTTGTCGTCTTCCTGTGCGCGTCCGGACTCGATGTTTCAGGCAGCGCCCGATCTTTGGCCGAGATGAGCAGTCCGCAACCCAGAACCGGATTCCAGTCTGGCCAGGTCACGGGGAAACGGGGCTCTTCCATCCAGATCAACCAACGGGAGTATCTGTTGGACAAAGAGGTGACGGTGAAAGACGATGAGGATCGTCCGCGCGAGTTGAAAGATATCAATGAAGGGGCTGAGGTGTTGTTTCACCTGAAGCGTGACCGCATCGACCAGTTGGTCTTGATCCTGCCGAAGTGAAGAAACATGGGCGAACACGAACACGGTTGCAGGCAGGAGACTTCTAGGAGGTAGGCGAATATGGAACGCAAAATGATCGCGGGCGCCGCATGCATGCTGGTGATGCTCGGAGCGTTGCTCCAGCCGGTCGAGATACGAGCACAGGCCATGGCCGACTATACGGGCACCCCCCCCTTCATCAGCAACGTCGTGCCGCCCAATATCCTGCTGATCCTGGACAACTCGGGCAGCATGAACGAAGCAGCCTATCAGACAGCGTTTGATACCGCCAAGGCCTACTTCGGGCTGTTCGACCCCTACGAGTGCTATACCTACTCAACCAATTCGTTTCAGCCTGATTCGTCGGACAACCCAACGACAGTGGGAACTTGCGGGACATCCTATCCCTGGAGCGGAAGCCTCCTCAATTACGCAACCATGCGGCGGGTCGACATCGTCAAATGGGTCATGATGGGGGGGACCTGCTCGGTCGGAGGACGCTCGACGAACGGGGTTTGCCGGCAATTGATCGGACAGAGTACGTTCGACAGCGGAGCCTGTTGCGCGAACCAAACCGTCTCCGTCACAGTGGCCCAGGCCACGGGACGCATGCCTTCCGCCAACATCCCGTCATCCGGCAACGTCTATTTCCACAATATGGGCAGCATTTCCTCGCTGAAGGGGAGCATCTGCGTGGATAACGACAGTACCCAGCCGGGGGGTACGAGCTGCTCCGATTCGGACAGTTTTGCGGAGAGCAACTGGCAGATTCAAGTCAATCTTCTGCAGGACGCGTCCGGCGTCATTCAACAGGTTGGGTCCAAGGCCCGCTTCGGGCTGATGGAGTTCAAGGGCGCGGGGGACGGGGGCAAGGTGCTGAACAATATCGGCGGCAACACGACCGACATGATCACGGGAATCGAGAGCACCACTCCCTCCACGTGGACTCCGCTGGCGGAGTCCCTCTACGAATCCACTCGCTACTTCGCCCAGCTCGCGCCGGCCTACACCAACAGCGACTATTCGTACAACGTCACGACGAAGGATCCCTTTTATTTCCAGAGCCCGACCTGGGCGGATTCTTCCCAATATGTGACCTGCTGCAAGAGCTTCGTGATCATCTTCACCGACGGGGAGCCGACGCAAGACACGAACATCCCCTCTGCGTTGCAGGACTATGCCCATGCTGTCCACGGGACCCACTGCACCGGCGTGACGACGGCGACCACCTGCACCCCCCACAAGACCAACTATGCCAACAACGGGTCCCACTACCTGGACGACGTGGCCTATTGGGCCCATACCACGGACTTGCGTCAGGCGACCATCCCCGTGATCAACGAATCGGGGAAGGACCTGTCCGGCAACCAGAACCTGATCATCTACACCTTCTATGCGTTCGGAGAAGACATCGGGCGCGAAATCCTTCAAACGACGGCCAAGGCCGGAGGGTTCGAGGATCGAAACGGCAACAACCTTCCGGACCTCACGGAAGAATGGGATCGGGTCAACAACAACACCGGCGCGGCAGGGGCCGACGGTATCCCGGACACCTATTTTGAATCGGCCAATGCCGATGAGTTGCAGGACCGGCTCTTGGCCGCCATTACCAGTATCCTCCAGCGGAGCGCTTCCGGAACCTCCGTGTCGGTGCTGGCCAGTTCGTCAACCGGCGACGGCTCTCTGTACCAGGCCTATTTCTTCCCCAGCACTTTCGAAGGCCTCAACGAAATCAAGTGGACCGGGTATACGCAAGGCCTGTTCATCGACGAATTCGGCAACTTGCGCGAAGACACAGACGGCGACGCCACGCTCGTTTATTCCAAGGACTATATCATCCAGACCCGTTACGACACGGCCAGCGGTGACGTGAAGCTGGACCGGTTCAAGGATCTTGACGGCGACGGCAAGGCGGACACGACGACTGCCTTCGAGACCGTCACTTTGAGAGAGACGATGGCTATCTGGGAGGCCGGCAAGCAGCTGGCGCTGAAAAACGCCGCCGACCGGAAAATCCTGACATGGGTGGATGGCGACAACGACGGATTCGTGGACGCCGGGGAACAGATCGCGTTCATCACAGCCAACGCAACGACGCTGAGCCCGTACCTCAGGGCCAGTTCGACCGCACCCTACACGGCGACCAACATCATCGATTTCATCCGCGGAACGCAGGTTTCGGGGATGCGTGATCGCCAAATGCAAGTTCCGGCCGGAAGCGGCACCTTGAAGGTATGGAAACTCGGGGACCCGATCCACAGCACCCCCACCATCGTGGGAGCGCCCAAAGAACGGTATGACGTGATCTACGGCGACACGAGCTACACGGCCTTCTTCCAGAAGTACAAGAGCCGCCGGCAGGTGGCCTACGTCGGGTCCAACGACGGGATGCTCCACGCCTTCAACGCGGGCTTTTATCATCGCGGCGACAACAGCGCGACGAGCAGCGTGACCGAGCACGGCTATTTTACGAAAAATGCCACGGACAACAGCAGCGGAGCGGCCTTAGGCGACGAGCTCTGGGGTTTCGTGCCCTATCAACTCCTGCCCCACCTCAAGTGGCTGACGCAGACAGACTATACCCACGTCTACTATGTGGACTTGAAACCAAAGATTACGGATGCGCGCATTTTTGCCGATGATGCGACCCATCCGGGCGGATGGGGGACGATCCTGATCGGCGGATTCCGGATGGGCGGAAGTTGCGGGGCTTGCGTGGCGAGCACGGGCGGACCGTCGATGCAGGTGACGGCTGACTTCACCGGCAGCGGCACGTCCACGACTCGAACCTTTTATACCGCCTATTTCGTGCTGGACATCACCGATCCGGAGCAGGACCCGGTCTTGCTCTGGTCCTTCAGCCAGTCCGATCTTGGCCTGTCCACGAACTATCCGACGATCCTGCGTGTGAAACCGGCTTGCAGTGGGGACAATTGCAAGATCGACAATACCAATGCCAAGTGGCTCATGCTAGTCGGATCCGGCGTCACCGGGTATGCTGGAAGCAGCGCCCAGACGAGCAAGTTTTTTGCCGTCGATCTCAAGACCGGACCCGTCGATGCGAGCAGCGGGGTCAGTCTGGTGACGACCTTTACGACCAGCGACTCGAATTCGTTCTTCGGCGACCTCATCAGTCTCGACGCGCAATTGGATTATCGCGCGGATGTGGCCTATGCCGGAAATGTCATCACCTCGACCAACCCGAAATGGATCGGCAAGCTCTATCGGCTGACGACCAACGGCGGGAACGTGGATCCCAGCACGTGGGGGATACTCAACGGGTCCAACCGGGCGCCGACCGTTCTGTTGAGCACGTTTCCATCGGACAACAGTCTTAAGGTGGGACCGATCACTGCCGCGCCCACCGTCGCAGCGGACGATGTCAACAATATCTGGGTCTATTTCGGGAGCGGACGATTTTACGCCGTGGCCGATAAGACCAATACCGACACCCAGTACTTCTTCGGGGTGAAGGATCCGGTCGTGACAGGGGGCTGCACAGAATCCAGCGTGACGAGTTGCGTGAAAAACAATCTTCTCAATGTGTCCAATATCACGGTTTGTTCGACCTGTGCCACAGGAACGACCCAGGTTACGGGCCTTTCGGGTGTCACCACGTTCGACGGGCTCCAAGCCAAGATTGAGGGAACATCCTCTGCGCCAGGCATGGACGGCTGGTATTCAACCTTGCCGACGCTCGGTGAACGGGACGTGAGCACCCCGATCATCATCGGAGGAACGGTATTCTTCCCGACCTTTACTCCGACCAGCGATGTGTGCAGTTCGTCCGGCAACGGATCCCTCTACGCGCTCTTCTACAAGACCGGCTCCGCCTACAAGTCGTCGATCATCGGGACGGAGACCGTCGGGAGCAATGTCAACGTAAAACGCTCGATGTCGTTGGGAACCGGGTTGTCGTCACAAATGGCGGTGCATATCGGGGCCCAGGGAAGCGGCGATGCCGGGTCTTCCGGCGGGGGGGGGAGTTCCGGGCGGGTGAGCCTGATCGGCCAGTCCAGCAGCGGCGCCGTTACCAAGATATCGGCCAGTCCGGCACTGTCGTCCTGGAGTCGGATGATCTCCTGGATCAACCAGCGGGATTGAGGCAGCATGAACCATCACGGTCGTCGAAGTGAATGAATAGGTGTCTGTGTTAAGTGAGTGCGTGTGTCGGGTGGGGGGTGTCCTGCGAGGGATGCTCCTCGCCCTCTTCTTGCTCGGCCTCTGGCCACTTGGCTGTTCCTCCGAGTCCTCCCAGCCGGCCCCGTCGGCCTCTCCTGCTCCTGTTGCCCAGGCCAAACCGCCCGGGAACGCTGGGTCCAACCATCCTCCGGTCATCCGCGCCGTGAAATTGATGCCAGAGCCGATTCTGCCCGGCGCGCCGGTAGAGGCGCAGGTGGATGCGGAGGACCAGGACGGCGATTCGATCCTCTTTCGCCACCAGTGGTTCGCCAACGGCGCGCCGATCCCCGGGGCGGTCACCTCCACCCTCTTGCCCACGATGTTGAAGCGGGGCGATCAACTGGCTGTGGAAGTGACGCCGCTGGATGGGAAGGCGGAGGGGCTCCCGGTTCGCAGTGCATCCGTGACGATGCCCAATAGTCCGCCGGAGGCGCAGCGATTGACCTTGGGGCCGAGCCCCGCACATATCGGAGACCGAGCGGACGTGGAAGTCGAGGGCAGGGATCAGGACGGAGACGCGATCACCTACACCTATCGCTGGTTCAGGAACAACGTGCCGGTGGAGGGGAGCAGGGGAGACCAGCCGAGTCTGGACACCATCGGATTCGCGCGGGGTGATGTGCTCCTGGTGGATGTGACTCCTCACGACGGAACGGATAAGGGCCGGACGTTCCGTTCGCCCCAACTCACGATCGTCAACAACCAGCCGACGATTACCTCCACGCCGCCATCGGCGCTGAAAGAAGGGCGGTTCGAGTACGGGGTGACGGCTGTCGATCAAGAAGGCGATCCCTTGACCTATAGCCTCGAGGCTGCGCCGCCCGGCATGACCATCGACAAGGCGACCGGCCGGATTCTGTGGCAGGTGCCCCCCGGGGCCAAAGGCGTGCAGCGGGTCCGTGTGGTGGTGCGTGATGATCACGAAGGCCTGGGGTTTCAGGAATTCGAATTGGACATGGGCTAGCTTTGCCGTCGGCCCTTCCCGGTCGAACCCCGCCTTGTCTCCCTCTTCGACCCTCTGCTAGAATGCGTCCGTAAGCCGTAAGATTGACTCAATGGTTCAATGAATCGATTCTTTCGGAGGATCCCACACCCCCAGCGTGCGTAAACTCAAGCTGCGAGAGGGCACCAATACCGCCAGCCTGTTCGGCTCGCGCGATCTGCACCTGAAAATGATCGAAAGCGATCTGGGGGTGCAGCTGGCGGCCCGCGGCGACGAGCTGATTCTGACCGGTTCCCAGGAGGCGGTGCGGAAAGCCGAACGCCTCGTGACCGAGCTGGCGGCTCTGACCGCCGAAGGCTACGAGCTGAAGGCCGAAGACGTGGCCGTGGCCCTCAAGGCGTCGCGCGGGCCCGGGGAAGTCCCGCTCAAGGAACTGCTCCTCAGCTCCGTGCCCATCGCCACGGCCAAACGTTTTGTCGCACCCAAGTCGGCGGCGCAGAAGGCTTACCTGGAAGCGATTCAGACTTACGATATTGTCATCGGGATCGGCCCGGCCGGGACCGGGAAAACGTATTTGGCCATGGCCATGGCGGTGGCCGCGCTGACGCGCAAGGAGGTCAGCCGCATCATCCTGGCCCGGCCGGCGGTGGAGGCGGGGGAGAAGCTGGGGTTTCTGCCCGGCGACATGTACGCCAAGGTGAATCCCTATCTGCGGCCCCTCTATGACGCCCTCTACGACATGATGGATATGGAGCGGGCCAATCGGCTGGTGGAACGGGGCGAGATCGAGATCGCGCCGCTGGCCTTCATGCGCGGCCGCACGCTCAACGATTCGTTCGTGATCCTGGACGAGGCGCAGAACGCCACCGCCGAGCAGATGAAGATGTTTCTGACCCGACTGGGCTTCAATTCCAAAGCGGTTGTGACCGGCGACATCACGCAAGTGGATCTGCCCTCCGACCGGGTGTCCGGGCTGATCGAAGCGCGGGAGATTCTCCAGGAAATTCCCGGCATCCAGTTCGTCTACTTCGACCAGCGGGACGTCGTGCGTCACCGTCTGGTCCAGGAGATCATCGAGGCCTACGACCGGCACAGCCCGATCCGCCATGGCGGAATCCGGGACGACAAGTCGGGACGGGGAGCGAGCCGAGGGCCACTCCGTGGGCAGCGAGGCCGGGCCGGCAACGGGGAGCAGCCCCACTGACAGGATGTTGAAAAATGTTGCCAGCTTTGTTCTCGCATCACGCAGAGGCTCGCCGTACGGCGCGGAGTACGACTCGCCTCTTTGTTCGCTGCGGCCTCGCTGGACAGCCTTTTTGAACATCCTGGAGACGGTTTGCTGATGCCGGTGACGGTGCGTTGTTCGGTCCGGCGCATCCCGCTGCGCCGCGCCGGAATCGAACAGTTGGCGCAGCGTATTTTGGATGCGACGGGCGAGGTCCGAGCCGACGTGAGCCTGTCGTTCATCGGCGATGCGTCCATGCGCCGCCTCAACCGGCAGTATCGCCGCAAGGATGCCACCACCGACGTGCTGGCGTTCCCGATGCGACATATCCGACCACGCTTCATGCCTCACGCTTCACGTTTCACGTCTTCCATGCTCGGCGACGTGGTGATCTCACTCCCGCAGGCGGTCCGCCAGGCGCGCGAGCGCGGCCTCCCGTTGCATCATGAACTCGCCACGCTGCTCATCCACGGGATGCTCCATCTCCTCGGGTACGACCATGAACGAAATGTGCGCGAAGCCCAACGTATGCAGCGGAAGGAGCGGGCCGTTCTGCGGGCCGTCAGCCCCGTGCCGGCGTTGGTGAAGCGGAAAGGGTAATCGGGCAACCATTCCATGGGATGGCTCGCGAGGCTCAGTCAGGGGTTGGCCAAGACCAGGGAGCGGGTGAAGGACTCGCTTGTGCGGCTGGTCAGCCGCGGCCCGGACCCGGCGGTGCTGGAAGAATTGGAAGAAACGCTGATCGCGGCTGATCTGGGCGTGCATACGGTCACGCGGCTGATCGAGCGGCTGCAGGCGGAACGGGGGCGCCTCGCCTCTTCGGGGCCCGATGCAAGGCATATCCTGGAGGTGTTGAAAGGCACCCTTCTGGAAACCTTGCAGCGTTGCGAGAGCCGGCCGCTCGAAGCCTTGGTCCGGCAGGGGCCGAAGCCATATGTCCTGCTGGCGGTGGGGGTCAATGGGGTGGGCAAGACCACCACGGTGGCCAAGCTGGCGCAGCGATTGAAGACTGCCGGGCATCAGCCGGTGCTGGTGGCGGCGGACACGTTTCGCGCGGCGGCGATCGAGCAATTGCTGGTCTGGGGCGGTCGCGTCGGGGTGGATGTCGTGCGGCAACAACAGGGGTCCGATCCCTCCGCCGTGGTGTTCGACGGGTTGGCTGCGGCGAAGGCCCGACACGCCGACGTGCTGCTGATCGACACGGCCGGCCGGCTCCATACCAAGTCGAACCTGATGGACGAGCTAAAAAAAATGAAGCGGGTTCTGGCCCGCGAACTGCCGGGCGCGCCGCACGAGGTGCTCTTGGTGCTGGACGGGACGGCGGGTCAGAATGCGCTGTCCCAGGCCCGGCAGTTCCACGAGGCGGTGGGGGTGACCGGGCTGGCCGTGACCAAACTGGACGGGACGGCGCGCGGCGGAATCGTCGTTGCGATCGCCGAGGAGCTGAAGATTCCGGTCCGCCTCGTCGGCGTGGGAGAGGGGATCGAGGACTTGCAGGATTTTCACGCCGAAGAGTTCGTGGACGCCTTGGTCGCGACCTCCTGACCTCCAGATGTATTCTCCCGGCATCGGTCCGTCGGTTCAAGTTTTGCGGAACAGCATGGCACACGCGCCTCTCGTGATCATTGCGGCATTGCTCCTGGCGGATGGGCTGGCCTTGGCCGACGGGGCGATGGCCGAGGGGGCCGCTCGTTCAGCGGATCTCCGGCACCATGAACTCTCCGTCGAGTTGCTGCCGCAGCAACATCGGCTGCGCGTGACCGACCGGATGACCGTCACGGTCCCGGCAGGCGCTCCGCCGTCTTTCTCCTGGTCGCTCAATCCTGCCTTGCACGTAACCGCGGTGATGCATGAAGGGCGGCCGCTCCGCTGGGACGTTCAGCCGCCGACCGGAGAGGGCCAGGCCGGACGGGATCGGCTGCGGCAGGTGACGGTCCCCCTGGCTGCCCCCGTGGCGGAACGGAGGGAACTGAAACTGGAAGTCCGGTACGAGGGCCTGCTCGACGATCCGCCCCGCGAATCTCGCCAGCTCCGGTTCGTGACGCCCAGCGACACAGAGGGCCATATCGGGAGCGAAGGCGTCTACCTGAGCGGCGAGACCCATTGGTATCCGGATGTCGAGGGCTCGCTGCCGACCTTCGCGGTGCACGTCACGCTGCCCGAAGGCTGGTCGGCGGTGACGCATGGTCTGCAGGTCGCGCGGCGGGTCCAGAACGGTCACGTGGTCGAGGATTGGGAGGTAACCGCGAAGACCGAAGCGCTGTCACTGGTCGCAAACCGTTTCGTGCAGGCTCATCGGGCGTGGAAGGCTCCGGACGGGCGGACGGTGGACGTGGCGACCTATTTGTTCCCCGAAGAAGCCCAGCTGGCCGAGGAGTATCTGGCCGCGACCGTCCGCTACCTCGACGCCTACAGTCGTCTGTTGGGGCCCTATCCCTTTCCGAAGTTCGCCGTGGTCGAGAATTTTTTTGCCAGCGGGTTGGGCATGCCCTCGTTTACCCTGCTGGGCAGCGGCGTGGTGAAGCGGCACTATGTCCAGCCCTATGCCCTCGGGCATGAGATCGTCCATTCCTGGATCGGCAACTGGGTGTTGAACCAACGGGAGCAGGGCAATTGGGTGGAGGGGCTGACGACCTATCTGGCCAACTATTATTACGATGAGCTCACCGGCAAACCAGACCAGGCCCGAGACCAGCGTCGCTTGATGCTGTTGAGCTATGCGGTCTACGTGCGGCCGGAGGAGGATTATCCGGTGGCGGCCTTTCGGCAGAAGACCGACCAGAAGGACAACGCCATCGGGTATCAAAAAACCGCGATGATCTTTCACCAGCTCCGCCGGGAGCTGGGCGAGGAAGTCTTTTGGTCGGCGATCCGCAAGCTGGTGGCCGGCTATGGCGGGACCTATGCCGGATGGGCCGACTTGGAGCGGGTTTTCGCCGCGGCCAGCGGGAAGGAGCTGCGCTGGTTTTTCGCCCAATGGGTCGAACGGCCCGGCGCGCCGCTGGTGACGATTGCGGCTGTGCGAGCCGACCGACCTCCCGAGGCCGAGCCGGAATCCGGATTCCGGCTCACCGTTCGGATCGGTCAAAGTGGGGAGCCGTACCGGCTTCGTCTCCGGCTGGTGGCGGATTTGGCGGGAGGGCGGACCCACGAGGCCTGGCTGGAGGTACAGGGCGCCGAGCAAACCCTGAGCGTTCTCATGCCGGGCGCGCCGGTTCGGCTCCGTCTCGATCCGGACTTCGACACGTTCAGGCGCCTGCCCAGGGAGCAGCTCCCTCCGATGCTCAACCTCTATGTGACCGACCGGAACCGGACCCTGGTGCTGCCGGTCGCCGAGCCCGCGACGGAAACGGCCCCCTATCGGGAGCTGGGGCGGCAGGTGGCCGCCCGCGAACCGGCCATAACGCAGCTCACCGATCGAGAGCCGGTCCCGGCCGAGGGATCGCTGCTCATTCTGGGAGGGCCGATGCTCAACGAGGGAACGGCGCTCATGCGGCAGGCCTGCGGCGAGAGGGTCCGGTTGGAGCGCGACCGCTTCACGCTCGACGGGACCGTCTACGAGGGGCAGGGCTTTGCGCTCCTCTTGTCCTGCCGGCGTCCGGACCGTCCGGGCAGCGTTACGACGCTGTTTTACGGCCTGTCGCCACAGGCGGCGGCCAAGGTTGCGCGCTTGCTATTTTTCTACGGATGGCAGAGTTATGTGGTGTTTCGGGATGGGGCCGTGGTGACGCGGGGAGATTTCTCTTCCGTGCAAGACGAACTGGAGGTGTCCGTTGAAATGCCGTGATCATGTGGTGGCCGCTCTGGCGCTCTCCTTGTCGATCCTGACCGGAACGGCAATGGCCGAACCCTGGCCGGTGCCTGTGAAGGCCGATCCGTCAGAACATCATTTGACGAATATTCGGCAACTGACGTTCGGCAACAAGAATGCCGAGGCCTATTTCTCCTTCGACGGGACGAAGTTGATCTTTCAGTCCACGACCGATTACGGGGATGGGCCGCAGATGATCGACAAGCCCAGGGAAGGCTCCAGTCTGGGCTGTTATCAAATGTACGTGCTGGATCTGCAGAGCAAGGCCGTCAGACGGGTCAGCACCGGGCTTGGGACGACGACTTGCGGTTATTTCTTTCCCGGCGATCGCCGGATTCTCTTTTCCTCCACACATCTCACGAGTCCGAACTGCCCGCCCAAGCCCAAGATCGAAGGCCGGTACCGCTGGGCCTTGGACAACTACGACATCTTTTCGTTCAAGGTGGACGGCCAGCAGCCCCATCGGATGACGACCACGCCAGGCTATGACGCGGAGGCGACGATCTCGCCGGACGGCAAGACCATCGTCTTTACCTCGGTGCGGGACGGGGATCTCGACCTCTATGCCATGAACATGGACGGGACCCACGTCCGGCGCCTGACCGACGAATTGGGCTATGACGGGGGTGCATTCTTCTCGCCCGACAGCAAGCGGATTGTCTATCGGGCATCGCATCCCAAGGAACCGGAGGCCGTCGCCCAATACAAAACCTTGCTGGCGCAAAATCTGGTTGAGCCGGGTCAGTTGGAGATCTTCGTTATGAACGCCGACGGGACCGGCAAGCGGCCGGTGACAGCCAACGGCGCGTCGAACTTCGCCCCCTTCTTTCACCCGGACGGCCGCCGGATCATCTTTTCGTCCAACCTGCCGGAGCGGCAGGCCGGGACGTCGGCCGACCAGCCCAAAGGCCCGCCGACGTTCCACCTCCACCTCATCGGCGAGGATGGAACCGGCTTGGAGCAAGTGACCTTTGCGGGCGGCTTCAACAGCTTCCCGATGTTCTCGCCGGACGGCACCCAGCTGGTCTGGATCTCCGACCGGGGGGCCGGCGCCCGCGGCGAGTTCAATATCTTCCTGGCCGACTGGGTGCCGTAATGCCGAGAGACGTGAGGCGTAAAACGTGAGGGGTGAGTCCAGAGAGAAAGCGTCAGCCTTGTGTCACGCCTCACGCCTCATGTCCATTGTCCTTTCCTGCACGGCACTGGGCCTCATCTTTTGGGGCCTGCATCAACTCGACATGCCCTTGATCCGGTTCATGCGTTCGGTGCACCAACCCTGGCTTGAACAGAGCGGCGATCTGCTGGCGCGCCTTGGCAGCGGTGCGGTCCTGGTGGCGTTCAGCGCGGCCTTGCTCGTCGCCGGCCGCCTGCGGATGCAGCCGGCTCTCTTTCATGCCGGCTTGCAGGGGCTGGTGGCCCACGGCGCGTCGGCGCTGGTGACCCAACTGCTCAAACATACGATCGGCCGGCCCAGACCGCGTGTGACCCAGGAGGGAGAATTTCAGTTCGAACCGTCGTTTGTCAGCGGATTCGACTCATTCCCCTCCGGCCATACTTCGGCGTCCTTCGCCGTGGCCACGGTGCTGGCCCGCCATTTTCCCCGGCTCGGCTGGATCGGCTATCTGGCCGCGGCGCTGATCGCCTGCAGCCGCGTCTGGCGTGGCTCGCACTTTCCGACCGATGCGGTCGGGGGGGCGGCGATCGGGGTCTTGATCGGGGCGTTGCTGGCCTATTCGTATCTGGACTGGCTCACGGTCTGCTCGCGGATGCTCACCAAGCTGGCGCTGGCCCTGTCGGCGGTCTTTGCGCTGTTCTGGCCCATGGTGCAGTCCTCTTCCGATCACCGGGGGGCCCTGTGGCTCACAGGGGCTGGGTTTGTCGCGATTCTCGTCGGCCTCGGACTGCGTTGGAGAGCAATGTTCGCCGGCCAATCTGCGGATGTCCGTCCCTGGTCAGGGCTTCTGCTCGGGGCCGGGCTGGCCTTGAGCACCGGCTTCTGGCTGGTCTCAGCGGCGGCCATGCTGGCGCTCGTGGCATGGGGGGTGAGCCGGACGGACAAGGGCATCCTATCCGGTCGGGAATGTGAGCCGGCTCCGTGTCAGCCGCGGTTCTTGATGGAGACTGGCGTGACGATCGGCGTGGGGCTTGTGGCTGGTTTCCTCCACATGGTGCAGGGTCTTCTTCCCCTTCTTTGACTGCCCATCACGAATCTTATCCGTGCGGGCCGAACCGGGGGATCGGAACCGGAGGCTTGTCGGGGAGTCCTTTGACCATCGGCTCGTTGGATAGGAGGCTGTACCCGTACCGTTCCAGAATGACCTGGTACTCCTTGGCCTCGGGCGGAAGCTGGGGTTTCAAGCGGGAAGGCATCATGATCATGGTCCGTCCCGGCTGGGTCAGGTGCGGCTGCATCTTGGCCTCTTCTCCCGGCTTGATGAGGATGGCTTTCCGCTTCGCGTAAAAAATCAACGAGGGTCTCGGAGGACCGTACAGGATCAACCGGTCGTCCGGACCCAAATTCACCCCGGCGGTGAAGGCCAGTTCCTGCGGAGGAGAGACGAAGTACCGGCTGAAACGGGGGACGGTGATCTGAAGCGAGACCAGAAGCACGAGGCTGATCGTGACACTCGCCGCCCAGAAGGCCGCGCCGCGCCGCTCCCGCAGGAGTCCGAAGTAGCCCACCAGAACCGTGCCGATGATCAGGATGAACCCGACTGCCGGCGGGCCGAGTCCCGGGTCCACTTGGGCGGCCATCGGGAATTCCTTGGTCATCTTGTCCACGAAATGGGCGTAGAGCGACGGAGAGGCGGCTAGGCCGAAGCCCAGCAGAGAGCCGGTGACGATCAGGAGGCGCAGCGAGGCGCGGAGCCCCGCAGTGGCTTGGTCCAGCAGGCACCGGTGCCAGTAGGCGGCTGTCAGCAGGGCGGCGGCCGGAAAGAGCGGGCCGATATAATGGGGGAGCCGCGTGGCCGAGGCGCTGAAGAACACAAAGGTGGCGACGATCCACAGGGAGGCGAACAACTCCAGTTCCTTGGCGCCCTCTTCCTTTTCCGCGCGACGATCCGTCCAATAGCCCCGCCAGTTGCGTAACCCCTGATAGAGCGCCACGGGCAAGAATCCGCTCCAGGGAAAGAACCCGAAGAGCAGAACCGGCACATAGAAGAACAGGGTGCCCCCGTGTCCGCCGATCACGTTCAGGAAACGCCCGATCGTGTCCGCCTGGGCCGAGGCCGTATAGCGCGCGCCGTGAATGGCCAGCATCATGCCGTACCAGGGAAGCGCCAGGGCGAGGAAGAGCAGGGACCCGGCCAGCGGGAATCCGGTCTGCCAGAACCGGCGCCAGCGGTGCGTGATCGTGAGGTAGGGCACGATGGCCAGGAGCGGCACGGCAAAACCGATCGGGCCCTTGGTGAGCGTGCCCAGCGCCATGCCGATGTACAGGAGCCAGAGATAATGACGGGCCTTGCCCGTTCCGTGGAACCCCAGCCAGAACCCGAACAAGGCGAGAGTGGTGAAAAAGATCAGCACGCTGTCGGTGAGCACCAGCCGGCCGATCGCGACAATTTCCACGTTCAGGAGCAGCATCAGCGCGCCGAGAAAGCCCAGCGTTGCCCCCCGCACGCGCGCGAGGAACCAGTACTGCAGGAGAATCAACGCCAGGCCGAAGAGGGCCGAGGGGAGGCGGGCGGTGAACTCGCCGACGCCGAACAGGCGGTACGCGCCGCTGATCAGCCAGTACAGGAAGACCGGCTTGGCGAAGCGAGGCTCCCCGTTCAAGGTGGGGGTGATCCAATCGCCGCTCTCGACCATCTCCCGGGCGGCTTCGGCGTTGCTGCCTTCATCCCGGTCCGTCAATCCTAAGGTGCCGAGACCCAGGAGGAACAGGAGTCCGGCCAGCGCCAGGAGCAGCAGCAGCTTAGGTTCCTTCAGCACCGGTCACCCGTTGGAGTCCGGAGCCGCAGGGGAGGCCGGTTCTTGGTGAGGATTGCGGCGAATCAGTATCAGGTTGCGGATGTAGACGAAGGCCCCGACGCTCTGTCCCGCGATGAACACCGGGTCTTCCCGGTAGATGGCGTAGGCCAGGGTAATCAGTCCACCGATCAGGCTCATGTGCCAGAAGGCGACGGGTACATGGCTCCGTGCACTGCGCTCGGAGGCGAACCACTGGACGACCCAGCGCATAAAGAAAACCGTTTGGCCGAAGAATCCGATGCCCAGCCAGATTTTTTCCGTCATGCTCATGGGCAATACGTCAGGCGTGAAACGTGAAGTGTGAAGTGTTGGGGCCGTCAATTCGGTGCCGACGGCTCATGTGCGATCCCCATGCGTCGCCTGCCGATCACGAAGCCGGTATCGCAGGCACCGGCGCTGCATCCAGCGCACGGCGAGGAGATCGTAGAGGCTTTTGAACAGCCGGTTGCCGATCCCATACTTGGATTGTCCATGCGCGCGCGGCAAGTGGCGCACCGGGATTTCCGTGACGGTGAACCCTTGCATCTGCGCCAGGGCGGGGAAGAAGCGGTGCATGCCCTCGAAGAGCGGCATCCGCTCGACCACCCGCCGCCGGAAGACTTTCAGGGAGCAGCCGGTATCGTGGATCCGGTCGCCGGTTACCGTGCTCCGGGCCAGAAACGCGATGCGCGAGGAGAGCTTCCGGACGAGGTTGTCATGCCGGTCCTTGCGCCAGCCGCAGACGAGATCGTACCGGGCCGCCAGCGGCAGCAGCTTCGGAATATCCGCCGGATCGAACTGGAGGTCTCCGTCCATCGTCACGATCAACTCGCCGGCTGCGTGGCGGAAGCCCGCATCGAAGGCCGCGGTCTGCCCGTAATTGCGATCGAAGTGCAGGACGGCGACCTCCGGGTGCTGTGCCGCCAGGGTGTCCAGGAAGGCGCTGCTGCCGTCCGTGCTGCCGTCGTCCACATACAGGATTTCAAAAGGCGCTCTGCGTGACTCGTCCTGCCCGGCCAGGACCTTGAGCAACTGCTCGGTGAGCGTGGGCAGGTTGTCCCGTTCATCCTTGATGGGAATGACGACGGACACCCAGGGGCGGGGCTGCTCTGTCATGTCGGTGTGGGGTGCTCCTTGCTGGGTCGGCTGATCGCAGGGTCAGGAGCGCATTGTAACGAATCCCCTCCCGAGGGTCAAACGAATCCCGCCGTGAGCGGCTCTGCGCCGCCGGATGCGGATTAATTCGGCTGGCCGGGCGGTATGCCGGTAGGTCCCGTTCCGGCCCGGGCCACGGTGAAGCGCATGGTGCCGATCAGGCTGATCTCGGTGGCTTCCCAACCGATGTGAATCTCGACTTTGTACTTGCCGGGCCTCCAGCGGTCCGCGGGTGGGAAGAGCTTGAGGTAGCCGCTCTCATCTTCGAGCGCCAGGTACATGGAGTCTTTGGTAACCGGTGTCTTGGGGTCCAAGCCGTCTACCTGTTCGGGATAGCAGATGCCGATGACCTGGTAGGACTGGTAGTGGGGGAAGACGGTGAAGACGATGAAGACGGACGGGGCCTCGGGTCGAAAAACGTCTGTCGGGCTGACGGGGACAATTTCATGTGTCCGGCGGAAGCCAATCTCCTCTTCGTATCCCTCCGAGGTCTGGATCGAACGGAAAACTCCTTGTGGCGGGGCGTCGAAGTTGTACGAGGGCTGGTCCGCCTTGTTTTGAAATTCTTGAATCGGCACGTCGCGCGTGAGGGGGATCTCTTCGGCTGGAGCCGGCACGGGCCACGGCAGGACCAGCGCGGCCGCGCCGGCCAGGAGCATGCGAGAGAAGACCGTCATCCTCCATTGATACACAGGCGGTTACCTGGCTGTCAACGGAGGCAAGCAGCGGCTTGTCGCGGTTTGGCGGTTTGGTCGCCATGGGGGGCGGTTGCGGGGGGATGGGGGTTTTGCTAGAATCCACCCCCTTCGCGCAATAGGCTGGTTTGGCAAGGCAAGGATTGTTATGCCCACGACGTTCTCCAAGAATCCCGATTCCCTCCCTCAACTCATCGGCGAATTTGAGCCGCTGGATGAATGGCAGGCCCACATCAGTCAGATCTTTTACGGTCTCCGTGCCGGGCGCATCCGCGACTACTATCAGACCTTTGCCAGCGCAGACTATCGCCTGGCCCACGCGCTGGCGGCGGACTATTACGAACGGGTTCAGAAGCGGGACAAGCAACAGGCTGGCCAAACAGGTCAGGCGCTAGGTGCGCCGTTGGTGGTTCACGAATGGGGCTGCGGGAACGGGAACCTGGCTGCCTGCTTCCTCAGTCACCTCCGGAAGCTGGATCAAGCGGGAACCGTCTATCCGCGCGTCCGCTACGTGCTGGTCGACGATCAATCCAGCGTGCTGGACGCGGCCAGAAACCACCCGGACCTGGCCGGCCATCAGGATCGGCTGGAGGTCCTCTGCGCCGATGCCGGAGACCTGGCATCGGTCAAGGACCGGACGGTGGATCGCATCATCTGCAACGAGCTGTGGAATGAGTTGCCGACGAAACTGATGCTTCGGAATGCGAGCGAGGTGGAGGAGGAATATCTACGCCCCAATCTGAGCGAGGCCAAGCACGAGGAGATTCAGGACTGGCCCGGGTTCGTCCAGGCCTTCGAGGCGAAGGACAGCCAGGCGCTCAGCCGGTTCCCTCCATTCCTGGAGGATATCGTCTGGGAAAAAGAGTACCGCAAGGCCGAGTGGAAAGCGGTGCCCTATCGGAAGACGATCACGGAGTTCCTCAAGAAAATCGACGAGCAGGTTTTGGTTCCGGTAAATTTGGGCGCCTTCGCCACGGTCAAGGAAGCGAAGCGGGTGCTTGCCGACGGGGCCATCGGATTCAGCAGCTTCGACGCGGGGACGGAAGACCTGACCGTGCTCAACGATCCGGACAAGCCCTGCTACGGTCAGTTTGGCGGGCAGTACAGCTTTATGGTCAATTTCGCCCTCGTGGAAGCGGTGTCCAGGCATCTTGGCATGGCCACGGTGACCCTTGAATCCCAGCGGGAGTTTGTGGGGCGGAACCTGGGCACGAATGTGCTGAGTTTGATGGATTTACTCGCTGCTTTTCCCAGGGCCGACCGGTTGGCACCGTGGGAGCAGGACCGGCTGATCATCAAAACGATTCTGCTCCTAAATCAGCGATACCAGAGTCCCTATGGGCGGCCCATGGAGTTTGCGTTGCGGCAGGATATGCCGGCGGCGGAGCGGGCGGAGCTCGAAGGCATGCTGGGCTCGTTGAAGCGGGATGGCATCCCCGACACAGTGGCTTACGTGAGCGAGGAGGAAGTGACGGGAGTGCTTGGAGAGCTGGAAACCTTGGGCTATGACCCGCATATGGTGCAGGCGGCTCTGCGTGTCCACCCACAATCTGTGGACTATTTGCACCTCTACTTAAACTATTAGCGGTGTCCTTGCAGGACCCAGCGAAATTTTCAAAGGAATTCCTTGACTTGATATGGAAATTTTTGTAGCCTGGCGCGGTTTCTCGTGCTAGGCTCCTCCTCCGTCAATCGGGAAGAGGGCGGTTTCATGAGGGAAAGAGCTTTGTTCGCCCTGTTTTCATAGGGCGCGAAAAGAGGAAACATGTTCGGTTCGTTCGGTTGGATGGAACTTGTACTGATCTTGATCATCGTCCTCATTATCTTTGGGGCCGGTAAGATTCCCCAGTTGGGGGAAGGGCTGGGCAAGGCGATCAAGGGGTTCAAGAAGTCCGTCCATGAACCGGACCCAGTGGACGTGACAGCGGTTCCGGCGGCGCCGGAGCAAGCGGCGCCGGTGCCGCAGTTGGCGCCGGCGGGGCAGGCGGCCCAGCCGGTGCTGCAATCGACGCCAGCGCAACCGGAGCCGACCAGGCAAGGCTGAGAGCCTCTGAACCCTCCCTTCGCCCCCGGGGGAGAGGGTGGGCGCGGAGAGCAAGGATATGCACGATGTTCGGGCTGGGAGCAGGAGAGGTGCTGATCATTCTGGTCATTGCCTTTCTTTTGTTCGGTCCCAAGCAGCTTCCTGAAATCGGACGGCAGGTCGGCAAGGCGGTCAAGGGATTCAAAGAGACGGCGGACGATCTCCGGAAGTCGGTGGAGCCGGAAGTCAACCTGATTCAGCAGGAAGTCAAGATGGTGGAACAGGACCTGCAGGCCTCGATGAAAGAAGCGGAAGAAGAGATCGAACGAGTGACGAACAAACCGGAACAAGGTGTCGATAGCCAACCGTCGTCCACCAATAGCTAGAGATGCAGGACTCGGCCCGAACGGGCGACCGTTTAATTCTTTAATTCTGAACGCTGTCGAAAGGGGGTGACGGAGCAGAGCAGATTCTTCGGGCAAGGGGCGCAGTATTGCGAACGGAAGTGGCGCGCCTCGTTGAAAGGTTCAACGCCTGTGGCACAACAGGCAGATACCGAAGCGTACAAGCTTTCGCGGGCATGGACAGAGCGATAGTTCTTGCGATTGTCGCAGCGACACGGTAAAAGTGAGCGCGACGTCCAGCAGGGAGGAGGAAGCAGCAGTGGCAAGGGAGAGCCGCCGTTGCTGTGAAGCCCAACTCACAGGAGGAACGTTATGAACCGCATCAGTTCGTTGAAAGGGTGGCTGGGCCGCCCGATTGCGTTGACGGTGGCCGTTTTGGCCGCCGGTCTGCAGTTGCTCGCATCTCCGGCCTTCGCCGGGTACGAGTTGCCGCCGGGCGAGCGCATCACTAACTTGCCCCCGATCCCGCGAGCGATCCCGCAGAAGGAAGCCTACGAGAACTACGATCCGGTCATCGGTCGGAACTTCGACCTGAAGAACCTCTGGCTGCGCGCCGACTTGCGCGTCAGGCCTGAGTGGCGGTCCGGCGTCTGCTTCGGCGGCGGCGCGCCGGTGGGCGGGGCCTGTAACACGTTTTCGAACGCAAACTCGACGGGGTCTGCCGTCGGCGGCAAGAATCTGAACGGGACCAACCAGGCCTCCCGGGCGAACGCGGGTAGGAATGCCAGCGACTTCTACGTCCAACAGTGGGCGCGGCTGGGTATCGGTTACGACCTCTCGCCGGACGTGAACTTCTACATGGAAATCATCGACAGCGCGACCTGGGGCGGCAACGGCAACCCCAATAACGCGGGGAATTCCGGCGATGCGCTGAACCACAATTGCGGCGTCGGTGTCACGGGCGGGCAAGCCAATTGCGGACTGGGCGTCCGGGCTGCCTACATGCTGATCCGGAACCTGGGCGATGTCCAGGGTCTGAGCATGAAGGCGGGCCGCCAGTACATCATTTTCGGCAACCACTCTCTGTTCGGCCACTTCGACTGGGCCAATACCGGCTATTCGCATGACGGTATCATGCTCCAGTACAGCACCAAGAGCTTCGATTCCTACTTGGGCTGGTTCGTGACTGCGGAGACGGATATTGCTCAGGGTGCGCCGGTAGGGAGTCTCGGTGCCAATGTTGCCGGATGCTCGAGCGCCGGCGGTTCCCCAACTTCTGTTGCGGCCCCGACAACGGCCAACTGCTCCGCGACGCAGCGGGCCGGCTCGGACGGCTTCGCCGACGCGAACATGTTCATCTTCTACAACCAGATCAAATCGGTCCCAGGGTTTCTGATCGAACCCTACTACTTCCTGTACATCAACAATATGAATGGCAATGTAAACGCCGCCCAGGGTCTTGGAACCGCCAAGCACTCGAATCAGATCCGGCACAACTTCGGCAACCGGATTGAAATGCGGAAAGGGAATTGGGATCTGATCAACGAAACCGACTGGCAGACAGGCCGGATGGACAGCGGCTTGTTCTCGGATAACAACCAGCGCCGGCTGACCATCAATGCCTGGGCGACTCGTAACTGGATCGGCTATACCAATTACGACAGCAAGTGGAAACCGCGTTACGCGGTCGGGTTTGACTATGCCTCCGGCGACGGAAACGCGAACTGTGCCACCGGTACGGGCTCCACAAACGGTGGGCCGACGGCCACGACCGGGATGCGTTGTTCGACCGCCAACACGTTCGAGAACATGTACCCGACGAACCACATCCACATGGGCTACATGGACGTGATCGCCTGGAAGAACATGATGAGCCCGCAGTTCAACTATCAGGCGCGGCCGACGGAACGGGACCACATCGAGTTCTGGTACAGCCACCTGCGTTTGGCGAACGCCAAGGACAACTGGTACCGTGGCGCGCAGGGCGTCTATGTCTGGTCGCGGACGGACAACAAGGCGACCCATATCGGTGATGAGTTCGACTTCACCTGGACGCGTATGTTCGCGGACGGGAAGGTGGCGTTCCAGACGACCTTCAGCCACCTCTTTGCCGGTGAATATATCGCTCAGAACTTAGGCACGGGCGGCGCCCAGGATTGGGCCTATGCCCAGCTCTGGATGAACTTCTAAGTGACCGCGCCTATCGGCATGAGAGGTATCGGGGCTGATGGACAGGAGTGCTGCTCTTGTCCTGGCCCCGAGGCCTCGAATTCGACTATGCTAAGAGAAAGGAGACGAACCATGAAGAAGTTCATGCTGCTGGCCCTGAGCGGGGTCGCGCTGGCCATGCTGAGCCAGCCTCCAGTGGCCAAGGCTCAGGTCAGCGATGCGTTGTCGAAGACCGCTCAAGCGGTTAAAGAACTGACGGATTTCCCGGCCCAAGGTAAGCGGACGACGGTGGATGTAACCGCTCGCGGCGGCGCGGACGTGGGGCAGATGGGCAAGGCAGCAGGCCTGTATCAGGAGGCCCTGGCTTCGGCCAAGTCTGGGAGCGCCGATGCCAAGGCGATCCACCAGCTGGAAATGGCCTATGGCTATGCCAAGACCCGCCAGCACAAGGAAGCCCGTTTGTCCGGTGAGGGGGCCCTGTTCTATCTCTGCAAGCAGAACAACGGCGATCCGAAGGAAACCTGCGACACGGTTCCCAAGTTCGGGAGCTACGTCGCACCGTAACCGAGACTCGCTCTCAGCTACGGCACTGTGAAAAGATCCCCGCCTGGGTTCATGCCCAGGCGGGGATTTTTTATCCGGCCTGTGCCTGGTGAACGTCTAACTGGAGCATTGACCATGCGGAAGTGCGATGGCTTCTTCCGGCTGACGGCCTTGTGGGCGGTTTTCGTGGCCGGTCTGCTGGTGGCTTGTACACCGGCTCGGACGGGGCTGTTGGTTGATCTGACCTATCCCTTCGGTCAGGACACGATTTACTGGCCCCATAACAAACCCTTCCAGTGGGAACGGACCGATTGGGGAATGACTTCCGGCGGGTACTGGTATGCCTCCGCGACATTTTCGGCGTCGGAACATGGAGGCACTCATCTGGATGCCCCCATTCATTTTGGTCGGGGGCGTCGCACGGTGGACCAGATTCCACTCGAACAGCTGACCGGGCCAGCGATTGTAGTGGATGTTCGGCCCCGCTGCGAGGAGCAGCCGGACTTCGAGTTGACCGTTGAGGATCTCCAGGCCTGGGAGTCCCGGTACGGGCGAATCCCAGACGGGGCCATCGTCCTGATGTTTTCCGGCTGGGGGCAACGGTGGCCGGACCGGCAGCGGTATCTGGGAAGCCAGACCTCGGACGATCCCCTGACCCTTCATTTCCCTGGATTTTCACGTGAAGCGGCCACGTTCCTGGTTGCGCAGCGGGCCGTTCGTGGGCTGGGCATCGATACGGCGAGCATCGATCCGGGGCGTTCGCGGGATTTTCCCGTGCACCGAGTGCTGGGGGAGGCCGATGTCTATGCCCTGGAGAACGTGGCCTCGCTCGAGCGGCTGCCACCTCGCGGCGCAACCCTCTGGGCCTTGCCGATCAAGATCAACGGAGGAACCGGCAGCCCGGTGCGCATTGTGGCCCAAGTTCCCTAATCAGCCGGTCCCCTTCCCGGCTGGTCGGTTCATGATCCGGCGGCAGGGGATGGTTGCGTCGAGGAGTGAGACATGACGGAACGAAAGCGGCATCTGAAGCTGGTGCAGCCCCAGTACACCCTCTGCTACGGGATGCGGTTGGACCGGGGGGCGGCGCCTGAGCTGGTCCATCCCCATGTGCCCGTGATGTTGCCGGATGGCTCGCGCGACACGATGGCCCTGCATGTCATCAACGGGTCGGTCGGGGAGATCAAGGCGCGGTTGCTGCAAAGTGTGGACGCGTTCTTTGAGATCTACGGAGAGTCCTGAGGGAAGCCGGGCCCAGGCTTGCGCGAGGCCTGGTCAGGTTCGGCCGCCATCCGCGACATCGGGAGGCTCCGGGTAGAGTCGCTGAAGCCGCTTGAGCAACGGCAGCGCTTCTGGGGTGCTGGACCTGGAGGGCTCGCTGGGCGGATGGTCCCAGGTCAGGCGCGTGATCCCGGCCTCGCCCAGCACGCCGCGGATCGTCGCGACCATCGCCTCGAGCGTCACGTCCGTGCCCGTCCGAAGATCCAAGACACGGTCCTCAGGCCGAGCGGGCGGCGGCCCGTCGTTGACGAGCGCCCAGCAGCGGTCGAAGATCCGGTCCGGGTCGGCTCCGGTACGTTGAGGGACGGCAGGCCCGAGGTGCAGAGGGCAATGACCATCAGGACGAACTGGAGATCGGGCATGCCCGGATCATGGACGTTGAGCGATTGCATAAGCAGGTCCTTTATCAGACTGAGACAGGGGAGTCAACAAGAGGCGCATTCCGGCGGCCGACTCGAATCGCGAGGCGCTTGCCGGCCATGAGGTGGACTGTATGGTGACCATCATGCTAATGGGACAACTCCAGACGACGGAGGGTGAACGGGATGTCGCCTGCCAGCTTCCCGAGCCGATGACCGTGCGCCAATTGATCCAGCGGCAGGGCGAGACCATGGAGCCGGTGCTCACCCTGATGAAGCAGAAGAAGCTTCTGGTGACCGTCAACAAGCGGATTGCCAGCGAGGATACGAGGATTCAGGACGGGGATGCGATCAAGCTGGTCGCACACGATGGCATGGGGGGCAGCGGCCTGGCCCCGACCTTCTAGCCTTGTGCCGCCCGCGTCTTGGTGGGGGGGGGGATGAGAAAGGGCCGGTCCCTTGCGGGACCGGCCCTTTTAATGAACAACGCCTCAGTGGGAAGGTGAGGCGACGAGATTACCGCTTCCCGAGGATGGCATCCTTCGCAGCCTTGGCCACGCGGAACTTCACCACGCGCTTGGCCGGGATCTTGATCGCCTCGCCGGTTTGGGGATTGCGTCCCATCCGAGCCTTTCGGTTTGCCAACACCAGCTTGCCGATTCCCGGCAGTGCGAAGGTGTTCTTCGCTTCCTTATAGGCCAGGGCCGCCAAATCATCCAGGAGCTGCGCCGCAGCCTTCTTGGTGATGCCGGCTTTTCCCGCCACGTGATCGGCAATCTGGGACTTGGTCATCGCTTTTGCCATACGGACCTCCTCAACATGTCATGAAAGGTGAACTGCTGACAGCCTGTATCCAAAATTGGTTGGGCCCACGGTGACTGGGGGTACGCCTCTCTTTACAGAGGGGACAACGCATCAGCCAGCTCCGTCAGATCGGAGGTGAGTGTAGCGAAAGCTCCCTAACGTGTCAACCACAAAAAGTGAAATATGACTAGGCAGCCAGCGGTGTTTCTCGGTCTCGACTTGAACCCTGGCCGGGCAGTGTGTAAAGTAAGGGGCTGCGATTGCGGGCAAGAGTCGGTTCAATTCAGGGGGGCGGGCAGTACGTCATCAGATGGGAAAAGAGCTGCCAATCATTTCGTCCGGTGCGCAGCCGTCTCAACCGGAGGCGGCCGAGGCGGTCGTCTACTCGCGCGTATTCTGTACGAGGGAGAACTCGCCTCCCCTGCGTCTCCTCCTGGATTTCCTCAAGTCCAAAGGACAGGTTCCCTTGGTGCCCAAGATGGACCAAGAGGCGCTCGATGATTGGGCCTGGGTCCAAATCGGGATCGGGTATCACCGCGAACGCAAGCCTATCCAGCTCTTTTGCCTGAGAGATCGCGGGAGTTACCAGGATGCGTTCGAACAGGAACGGAAGGATTTTCTTGAACGCCTGTCGATTTACGACGACGTCGAGGCCCAATTGGTCCGCGAATTCGTGGCGCGAGCCCGGTTTATCGCTACGACCCGGTTCGTCCAAGCCGATATGACCGACGAGGGCTATGACTTCAATGGCTGGATCCTGGAGTTTTTTCAGGAAAACTGCAATGGTATCGTATATATAGATGGGCAAGGCTTCTTTTCGCCCAAGGGCGACCTCATCGTTGACATGCAGGATACCAGTTCCGACGTAGACGCGCTGCCAGACAACAAGCAGCCATGACTGCCCTTGCAGACGGGCCCCGCCGTTTCATGGTTCGCTGCGACCAATGGTTCGAACGTGCGCGGGCTTCGCTCCTGGGCAACTTGCCCTGCCGGCGAGGCTGCAGCCGGTGCTGCATCGGTCCTTTTGCCATCACTAGGCTTGACGTGGCTTCCTTGCAACGGGGGCTGACTTCGCTGGCGCCGTCGGTCCGTCTGGCCATTGAGGTAAGCGCGCGTAGTCAGGTGGAGGCTTTCGAGGCAGTCTTCCCCCGCCTCAAAGCGGATACAGCGCTTGATCGGTGGAGCGACCACGAGGTGGACGAGTTGGTGGAACGATTCCAGGACCTGCCGTGTCCGGCTCTGTCCGAGGACGGCAGCTGTCGCGTCTACTCGTTTCGGCCGGTGACCTGCCGGATGATGGGGATTCCTGTTGAAGCCGATGGCCTGGTGGCTGGCGCCTGCGCAGTTCAAACGGCTGTGCCCGTCCAGCGGGTTCCGCTGATATTGCGACAGGAAGAACAGCGGCTGGCGGAGCAAGAGAGGGCAGAGCTTGAGGTCTGCCTTGGAGCAACCCCTGGGCTTGGGGAGGAAGTGCTTCTTCCGTACGGTTTTCTGCCGGACCGCAATCCCCTCACGCGGTAATCTAGACAGGCTTGCAAGCGGTGTGATAATGTCACGGTCACCTCGCTGAACGGATGCGCCTGTAGCTCAGCGGATAGAGCACTAGCCTCCGGAGCTAGGGGCCACAGGTTCAAATCCTGTCAGGCGCACCATCCAATGAGCACAAGCTTATTGATCCGTGAGAAAGAGGTAGGACTCGTTTCAATAAAACAAATCCGGTGGGCCGTTAGCTCAGTTGGTAGAGCAGCTGACTCTTAATCAGCGGGCCGTAGGTTCGACCCCTACACGGCCCACCAAAAAATGCCCTTCCCGGTGATGTGCCGAGGAGGGCATTTTGTTTCAGGGAAGAGGGGGCC
Organism: Nitrospirota bacterium; assembly: GCA_004296885.1. Classification (NCBI taxonomy): domain Bacteria; kingdom Pseudomonadati; phylum Nitrospirota; species Nitrospirota bacterium. Next base: position 76,676 of record SCVN01000016.1, read on the forward strand.
TGAGGCTATTCCTTGGCCAGCCTCAGGATCAGAGCCCACTCGGCTGCTTGTACCGGTTGGACCGACAGCCGGGACCCCTTCCGCAGGAGTTCCATCCTTTTGAGGCCAGGCTCCTGTCTGAGCCGCTCCAACGACAAGGGTCTGGTCAGGATCTTGACCAGCCGGATATCCACCATGTCCCACAGGGGCTTCTCCAGCTTGCTCTTGGGGTCGTAGTGGCGGTGCTGCTGGTCGAAGGCGGTGGGATCGGGATAGGCCTCGCGCACCACTTCCGCGATGCCGACGATCGCCGGCGGATCGGCATTGCTATGGTAAAAGAACACCTGGTCTCCTGCCTTCATCGCCCGCATGTAATTACGGGCTTGATAATTGCGCACCCCGTCCCAGCAAGTCTTGCGACCCGGGGCCTTGCGCAGATCGTCAATTGAAAAAGCGCCGGGCTCGGATTTCATCAGCCAATACGGGCGATTTGGTGACATCATCCCTCCTTGTTCCGCCGGCCAGGCCTAGGCGGGATCCCTGTCTCGTCGTTGGCTCGTCGGACCCCGTGTCTTGTTTGATCCATGTCTTGAGGGTATGCTCTCCCTGCCGACACGCAAGGTTGTTCCCTCGATCCAAGAGGAAACATGATGGACATGTCGCCGTTTCTGTTCGGTCTCTACAAGCTGGCGAAGTACGGGCTGTACCCGCTGACCTGGATATTACTCATTCTTGGTCTGTTGATTCCACTGACATGGCTTCAGCCCTCGCCACGAAGGCTCCGCTGGAGGCATTCTCTTGCGATCGCCGCATTTCTTATCCTGTATATATTGGGCGCACCGTTTGTGGCAAATCGGCTGGTGGGGCTGATTGAAGAGCAAGCTCCACCGTTTGACCTCACTACGTCAAAGCGATTTGACGCCATTGTGGTGCTTGGAGGCGGAGTGGCCAGCAAAGGCACATTACGGCCAACCAATGAACTTTCCCCTTCCAGCATGCAACGGACAATGTGCGGAGCCGATCTTTACGCCAAAGGATTTGCGCCGCGTATCATCTTTGCCGGAGGTGATGCGAGCATTTTTGGCGAGGGCGCTCAAGAAGGAGTGGAAATGCAAGGGTTAGCGCTTCGGCTCGGCATACCTGAAGAAGTTACGGTTGTCGAAGGTCGTTCGCGCACGACTTACGAGAACGCTGTCGCAACCAAACAGATCGTGGGCGCAGGCGCAGTCCTGATGGTTACATCCGCTTATCACGTACCGCGAGCCATCGGCTTGTTCCGCAAACAAGGCGTAGATGCCACCCCTTACCCCTGTACCTACATCGCTCGGGACCGGATCGAAGCCGGATGGAATGGTGATCTCTTAGACCTGATTCCAGAGGTCGAATCCTTGCGCAGAAGCACTGTGGCCATCAATGAGCTGGTCGGAACTCTGATCTACCGCATCAGCGGAAAGATCTGATCCATCGCTCCACAAACTGGTTACGGCTGCGCCTCGATGATCCGGTAAATGGCTCTCTGTAATCCGAGGCTATACAGTTCTCCATTCATATCCTGCCCGAAGGAAAAATCCTGCTGCCGGTCGAGAGCAGGACGCTCCATGTGCCATAGCAAGAGAAACAGTGTCTTAAAGATCTGAGGAATTGTCTGTGCCATGGGCGGGCCGCTCAGTCTGCCTGGTGCTCGATATAAGCCAGCAGCGCCTGGTAGGTCATCTCGCGTGTCCTGGCTTTGGACGCCGCGCCCTGGGCGATACCGGACTCCAGCCACACCTGCTCCCGGATATGCGCCTGGGCTTCATTGCAGACCGTCCACATCTGATGGAGGAACTCCTCGGGAAGTCCGACTTGAACGCCCTCCGACTCAATGCGATCGTCCAGAATGGCCAAGAGATCGGAGAGCGCTTGGTCGGGCCGGTAGGGGGCCGGGGTGAATCCAAAAGACTCATGGGCCTGGGCTTCCTGGCGGGCCTGGTCGACCAAGTCGACCATATAAACTTTCAGCAAGCCGACGAGATGTCCTGTGAGCCGCATCGTCATCCTCCGACCGGTCTTGCGCCATTATCAGCAGCGTGGTTCGGCCTGGCAAGCCCAAAGTCGTGCGGAAGGAGTAGAGGGAGGGAATGACTTGCCGAAAGAGGCGCCCTTGAGCGGACGCCCTGCTTGACCGTTCCCGAACGCCTCTTTTAAGATGAGCCGGACGAACCCTGCGGCGGGACCGAATGCTCAGCGGCGGCATCCGTGCAGGCATGGAGACGGAGCATGACGGAAGACCGGACAGTTGAACGGCTTGATGTTTCGGTGAATACGCCCGCCGGTCCGGTCACGGTGCCTGTGGAGGTACCGCTCCACTTCGTGCCTGTCGCGGCGATTGTTCCCTCCATTCGCCGCATTGGCGAGGCGGCGCAGGCGCTGGAGGAGCGTGACGTCGTTATGCATGGCGCGGCGATTTCCTGCAAGAAAGGCTGCGCCGCCTGCTGCCGGATGTTGATTCCGTTGGCGGCTCCGGAAGCGTTTGCGTTGGCGGATGCGATCAGGGCCTGGCCTGCGGAGCAGCGGGAGGCAGTCCTGACCAGTCTGGCGGATGCGCGTGCGCAACTGGAGCGAACCGGGGTCCTTCCGCACCTCTACGAGATTGCCGAATCGGAACGCCAGCTCGATGACGACACCTTCGAACCGATCAACCGTGCCTATTATGCGCTCCGGCTGCCCTGTCCATTCCTGGTCGAGGAAGTGTGCTCCATCTATGACGATCGCCCGGCTGCCTGCCGAGAACTGTTGGTGACGTCGCCGGCAGAATTGTGCCAGGATTTGGAACGAAACCCCGTCAGGCCTGTCCCCATCCCCCTGCGCGTCGGGACGGTGCTGGCTCTGCTCTGGGCCGACCTTATCGGTGGGCCGGCCCGATTCATTCCCTTGCCGTTGGCGCTGGAATGGGCTGAGCGTCATAGACAGAAGGGTGGCCGATCCTGGCAGGGAAGGGAGATGCTGGAACGGGCGCTCGACAAGGTGTGGTGGTATTTAAGTCGCGAGGTTACGGCCCGCCAACGTGTCTCCCACAGTTCTTCGTCACGCGGGCAGGAGCGCCCGCAGCCCTGACGATCCATCCCACGGACCATCGAGATCTGGACCAATTTATATGCCCTCGCCGCCTCGCTGGATACGCGTCATGATGGACTTGGAGCGGCGGGAGCGGACTCGGATCGTCGCCGAGGTCATGCAAGTCCGAGGGCTGATGCCCCTTCTGATGAAGCCTCGCAACGGGCAGCCATGGACTCGGGATGATCGCGTTCAGATTCGCAGCCGTGTGCGTCGTCTTGCCGCCGTGAGTCCGTACTTTGTCGCCTTGATTCTCCCGGCCGCCCCTGTCACTCTTCCGTTGCTGGCTTGGTGGCTGGATCAGCGGCGAGTGCGGAGAACGGGTCCGGCCGGTTCCATGCCGGTTCGGCCCGAGAATTCCGAGCCGCCTCACGTTCCGTGATTGTACCGCCGCGTCGTTTGCGATATGATCCGGCCTCGTTTGAGGACGGGTCGCCGCCGATCCGGAACGTCCCGGTGCCTGACCCGCAAGGAGACCGCGAAGCTCATGACGCAACCGGTGCTAGCCTGTTTGGATTTGGAAGGGGTCTTGGTCCCGGAGATTTGGATCAATGTCGCCGAACGGACCGGCATCAGCGAGCTCCGTCTGACCACGCGAGACATTCCCGACTATGATGTGCTGATGAAGCGGCGCTTGGGCATTCTCGACCGGCATGGTCTACGACTGCAGGATATTCAGGCCGTCATTGCGACCATGGCTCCGTTGGAGGGAGCGGGCGAGTTTCTGGACTGGCTGCGGGAGCGGTGCCAGCTCATTATTCTCTCGGACACGTTCTACGAGTTTGCGCTTCCGCTCATGAGGCAGCTCGGCTATCCCACGCTCTTTTGCCATAGGCTGGAGGTGGACGGGACCGGGCGGATCACCGACTACTGCCTTCGACAGCCGAATCAAAAACAGGAATCCGTGATGGCGTTGAGGAGTCTGCGGTTCAAAATCGTCGCGGCGGGCGACTCCTATAACGATACCGCCATGCTGGCCGCGGCAGATGCGGGGATCTTCTTCCGGCCTCCCAGCACGATCAGCCAACAGTTTCCACAGTTCCCCGTGACCCAAACCTATTCCGAGCTGAAGCAACAATTCCGCCTGGCGGGCGGGTTGGCCCCCTAGGAACGTGGCGGATCGGAACTCGAAGGAGGCCATGCGTGCGGTTTGTTGACACGGCGTTACGGGGCGTGATCCTCATCGAAATTGATGTCTTTCCCGATGCACGCGGCCATTTCTTCGAGATCAGCCACGCCAAGAAATACGCGGAGGGCGGGATCACGGCCCCCTTCGTCCAGTCCAACTTTTCCCGTTCCAGCCGCGGCACCCTGCGCGGGTTGCACTATCAACTGATTCAGCCGCAAGGCAAGCTGGTGACCGTCGTGGAGGGAACGATCTTCGACGTGGCGGTGGATATCCAGGTGGGCTCTCCGACGTTCGGCCGATTCGTGTGCTATGAGCTGTCCGTAGAGAACAAGCGACAACTCTATATCCCGTCCGGCTACGCCCATGGGTTCTGCGCCCTGACCGACACGGTTGGCGTCGTTTACAACTGCACGGATTTCTACTCGCCCAAGGGCGAACGGGGACTCATCTGGAGCGATCCGGAGATCGGGATTCCCTGGCCGGTGTCCCAGCCGCTGCTCTCGCCCAAGGATGCCGCCTACAAGACCCTTGCGGACATGGCCGGGGAGTTGCCGGTCTACCAGCCCGCCTGACATCGAGAGCCTTGCCTTCCATCCTGGCGCACCGTTGACGGGTCTTGCCGCAGCATAGTATATAAGCTCACCTCTGGTCATCATGCGCCCGCTCCGGACTGTCGGGTCGTCCACAGAGTCTGGGTGCGCGATGAACTCCATGGGTTCGATGGTATGGCTGCGGGTCGCGAGGCATGCATTGTGAAGGAGCTCCGGCATCAGTCGGAGCAGGCGGAACGACAATGAGCTGATGGGCCGCCACGGCGCCTGATCAGAAACTTACAAGGAAGGAGACATCCCAATGGGTGAGAGCATACATGTCGGCGAGCTGGTTCCGAATTTTGAGCTGGAAACGTATGATCCCCGCAAGGGGGAGTTCGGCAAGGTGTCGTTGGAATCTCTCAAACAGGCAAAGAAGTGGACCGTTCTTGTGTTTTACCCAGCCGACTATACCTTCGTCTGTCCCACCGAGCTGGCTGACGTGGCGGAGAAGTACAAAGACCTGGCGGGCTCGGGGGCCGAGGTGATCGCGGTGTCGACCGACACCAAGTTCGTCCATATGGCCTGGCAGCGGGAGGAGAAGCTGCTGAAGGGGCTCGCCTATCCGATGGGAGCGGACCCGACAGGCAAAGTGTCGCGGCTGTTCGGTGTGTATGACGAAGCGACAGGACTTGCGCTCAGAGGAACCTTCATCATCAGCCCCGAGGGCAAGCTCGTGGTCGCCGAGGTGCATTTCTACAATGTGGGCCGAAGCGCAGCGGAGCTTCTCCGGAAGGTCAAGGCGAATGTCTACTGCGCGGCTCATCCCGAAGAAGCCTGTCCGGCCAACTGGAGCGAGGGCGGGAAAACCTTGAAGCCGGGGGCGGGGCTGGTCGGGCGAGTGGCCGAGGCGCTGGGACGTTGACGATCCTCTTGCGCCCTGTGTAGGATAGACGCAACGTATGAGGGAGGGGGCCATGGTGACAATCACGCAGAAGGCCGAGGAGAAGATCAAGGAATTGATGACGGAGGAGAAGGATGTGGTCGGCCTGCGCATCTACGTGCGCGGAGGCGGCTGCCATGGGTACCAGTATGGAATGGCCTTCGAATCCAAAATGGGCGACGACGACACCGTGGTCGAAAAGGGGATCGTGAAAGTCATCATGGATTCCCAGAGCGCGCCGCTCCTGAGCGGGGCTGAAGTGGACTATGTGGACAGCGTGCAGGGGTCCGGGTTTTCCATCAAGAACCCCCAAGCCAAAACCACATGCGGCTGCGGCAGCTCCTTTAGCGCCTGATTTGTCTTCGGTCCGGTTTTGAATAGAAGGGCTGGGGTCGCTCACCGCAGCGGTGAGGCGCGATCCCGGCCCTTGCTGTTATTGCCCTTTCTGTGCCTGATGGAGTGGCTATGCCGGAAGTCCGATTGACCAAACGGATTGAGTTTTCCGCCGCGCATCGCTATTGCAACCCAGCCTGGGACGAAGCGCGCAACCGGGCGACGTTCGGGGCCTGCTTCAACGAGCCGGGGCATGGCCACAATTACATGCTCGAAGTCACCGTGGCTGGACAGGTGGACCCCCAGACCGGCATGGTGGTCAACCTCTACGATCTCAAGCGGGTGCTAAAAGAAATTCTGGAAGAATTCGATCACAAGCATCTCAACCTGGATACCCCCTACTTTCACGACAGGATTCCGACCACCGAAAACATTGCGGTCGTGCTCTGGCGCGTCCTGGCGGCCCGTTCTGAGATCGGCCGCCTCGAAAAGGTCAGGCTATTCGAAGATGAAGACCTGTCCGCGGAGTTCATGGGGGGCGAAGGCCAGGCCGGGTTGACCAAGCGGTACCACTTTGCGGCGGCCCATCGCCTGCAGAGCAAGGGGCTATCCGAGGAGCAGAGCCGGCGGTTGTTCGGAAAGTGCCACAGCCCTGGCTCCCACGGGCATAATTATGTGTTGCACGTGACCGTGCAGGGCGCGATTGATCCGATCACCGGCATGCTGGTGGATATTCCGACGCTGGACCGTATCGTGACCGAACAGATCCTCCGGCGACTCGACCATCAGGATATCGATCGGGACCCGGAGCTGGCCCGTCGTATCACCAGCGGCGAAAACCTGGCCCGGTTCCTGTGGGATCTCTTGATAAAAGGACTTCCGGCCGGCCGCTTGGAACGGATCGGCCTGTCCGAAACGCGCGGGGCCTACTACGAATATCGCGGCTAAGGGCAGCCGAGCGCGAGCTAGCTCTTGAGCAGATGGTCGTTGATGAGCGCCGCCAGTTCGTCCGCCTCCACCTTGCCTTCCCGCGTGATCAGCAGCTTCCCTTGGGAAAAGAGGTGGGTGGTCGGATAGGTCTCGAACTGGTGGCGTTTTTTGATCTCTCGGCACCGGCCAGGCACGTGCATCTTGGCCTTGCCGATCCGGATCGTGGCAAAGCGGGCGGCCGTTTCCTGGAGAATCGGGTCGTAGGCGTTGCAGGGCTCGCAGGAGGCGATTCCGTAGGCCACGACGGCAGCCGGGGCTTGCACGAACTCCTCGTAATTCTCGTCGTTGACGTCTTCGACTGAACCAGCCATAAGGTCGTAACGTCGAAAGTCCGAAAGTCAGAAAGCCTCGTCTTGAAGACTTTCCGACTTTCGGGCTTTTCGACCGCGGTTTAGTTGAGCTTCTTGAGCGCCTCGAGGATATCCTTGTCGTCCCGAGCGACCTTGATTTCCTGGACCTTCACGTAGGCCACTTTCCCGTTCTTGTCCACGATCACCGTCGCGCGCTTGCCGCAATTCAGCGGCTCGAAATACAGGCCATACTTCTTCACAACTTCGCGATTGAAATCGGCGAGCAGTTGCTGCTTGAGCCCCAACGAGTCGGCCCAGGCTTTGTGGGAAAAGAAGCTGTCCGTGCTGATACCGAAGACCACCGCGTTCATTTGATCGAACTTCGGAAAATCGTCGGTCAGGCACTTGTTCTCTCCGGTGCAGACGGGGCTCCAATCCAGCGGGTAAAACGCCAGTACGACGTTCTTCTTGCCGCGGAAATCGCTGAGCTTGACATCCTTCTGGTCCTGGTCTTTCAGCGTGAAATCAGGGGCGGTGTCCCCTGCTTTTATCTCGGGGGCGACATCTGTGGCCATGGAAACCTCCTCTATTGGATTGGGTGGATTGAGTTGGGATGAACAGGCATCACTCGGAAGCCATCATTGGTAGCATGCGCTCAGAAAGTTTGTCAATCGGCCCAAAAGGCCCAGGAAAGTTTCGGGCGGATGGGCCCTGCGGGGCGTCACCAGGCGACTTCACGGAAGGCCACGGGCCCTTCGGCCGCAGGGACGGTCCGGTGTTTGGTAATGGACAGAGTCAGCCCGATGTCCGGCACGGTGAGCGAGGCCCCGACCTTCGGGGACTGCCCGAGCCTGATGATCATCTCGGCGATGTCTGTGAGCCGTTCAGAGGTGGGGCGGCCGGGCAGACCCATGGGGCGAAAGACTTCCAGCTCATCCAGGCCGAATTTGGCCAAGCCCTTGGTGTAGAACCGTTCACGTCCCGCCTCGTCCGCGTCGCTCTGCTCCACGGTCATGTGGTCACAAGCGGCGAATTGTGTCAGCGGACGGTCTTGCCAGTCGGACGGGTTTAGGTAAGTCTGGGTGCGGAGATCGTAAGCGGTGCCTCCGGTCAGCAGAGTCAAGCCCCTGGCCAGACGGGCTGCGTGCAGCACCAGATCAATGGCCTTGCTCGGCGAGGTGCGCATCAATAGGACCTGTCCGGCGTTGGGATGTCCCCAGGCGAGCGATTCCTGCCAGGCCTCAGCGTCAGCCGCGGGGAGGAGCAGTCGGATCGCGGCTTCCCAGGGTCCGTGGGCGGCGCGGAGCTGCGAGGAGCCTCCAAGCGACGGTCCTGGGTCTGCCTGGAGGCGGAGCGGACCCCCGTATTCCAAATTAAACCAGATCGCGAGCTCTTCAGGGGGCGGCGGCGAGCTCCGGTACCCAACGATGTACAAGGGGGGCGCGGAGGGCGGAAGCTTGGCGGCCTTGCGGCGGATCTTCATCGGTGCGGGACTCGGGAAGTCGTACGCGAAACGACCTGCTCAGCCCTTGCGATCTTTGCGGGCCCTACGACGCTCCTCGGGATTGAGCAAGCGTTTCCGGATGCGGAGGTTGGTCGGCGTCACTTCCAACAGTTCGTCCTGGCCGATATACTCGAGGGCATATTCCAACGTCATGGCGCGGGGCGGGGTCAGGGTCAGGGCTTCATCCGATCCGGAGGCCCGCATGTTGCTGAGCTGTTTGGCTTTGCAGATGTTCACGTCCAGATCTTCGTCCCGGCTGTTCTGGCCGACCACCATGCCCTGGTATACCTCCACGCCGGGGCCGATGATCAGGGTGCCGCGCTCCTGGATCATGAACAGGCCGTAGGCGTTGCTGGTGCCGTCTTCGAAGGCCACCAGGGAGCCGTGCGGAGCGACTTGCAACGTCTGCTTGTCGGCCGGTTCGTACCGTTGAAAGACATGGTGCATGATCACGGTGCCACGGGTCTTAGCCAACAGGACGTTCTTGAGTCCGATCACGCCGCGGGTCGGGATGTAATATTCCAGGTGCATCTCGCCGGCGCTGCCGTCCGACTGGGCCAGCTTCATGTGCCGGAGTTGGCCCCGGCGCTGGCCCACCTCCTCGATGACCGTCCCTTGATATTCGGTGGGCACGTCGATGGTCAATTCCTCGAACGGTTCCGTGAGGACGCCGTTGTCTTCGTGAAGAATGACTTCCGGTTGGGAGACCTGAAGCTCATAGCCTTCCCGGCGCATCTGCTCGATCAAGACCGACAAGTGGAGTTCGCCCCGTCCCGCCACCAGGAATCGATCGGTGCTGTCCGTTTCCTGGACGCGCAGGGACACGTTGGTCTCCAACTCTTTGAACAGGCGCTCGCGCAGATGCCGGGAGGTGAGGAACTTCCCCTCCCGCCCGGCGAAGGGGCTGTTGTTCACCGAAAAGGTCATCTGCACGGTCGGTTCGTCGATGGCGACCGGCGACAGCGCAATCGGCTGCTCCGGATCGGCGATCGTCTCGCCGATGCTGATGTCGGGGATGCCCGCCACGGCGACGATTTCGCCCGCCTCGGCCTTGTCCACTTCGGTCCGTTCCAGGCCCGAGAAAACGGCGAGTTCCGTCACCCGCCCGTTGACCTGGCTTCCGTCTCGCTTCATCTGTGCGACGGTTTGGCGTTTGGCGATCGAACCGGCCAGGATTTTCCCGATGCCCATCTTGCCTTTATAGGCATCGTAGGCCAGTGCGAGTACCAGCATTTGAAGCGGCGCGTTGGCTCTGATGGCGGGCGCCGGGATCTGGTTGAGGATCGTGTCCAACAGCGGGGAGATGTCGGTGCCCGGCTGGGTGAGGTCCAACGTCGCAATGCCGTTGATCGCCGAGGCATAGACGATCGGGAAATCGAGCTGCTCGTTGGTCGCCCCCAGATGGACGAACAGATCGAACGTCCGGTTGAGCACGTCGTCTATCACGGCATCGGGCCGATCGATCTTATTGATGACCACAATGGCCTTGTGCCCGAGCGCCAGCGCCTTGCGCAGCACAAACGTGGTCTGCGGCATGGGGCCTTCTTTGGCATCCACCACCAGCAGGACCCCGTCAACCATCCGCAGCGTCCGTTCGACCTCGCCGCCGAAATCGGCGTGGCCGGGGGTGTCCACGATGTTGATCTTGACGCCCTGATAGGTGACGCTGGCATTCTTCGCGCGGATCGTGATGCCCCGTTCCCGTTCCTGATCCATGGAATCCATGATCCGCTCGCCCATGTCGTTGATCTTGCGATGGACGTGGGTTTGTCTCAGGACGGCATCCACCAGAGTGGTCTTGCCGTGGTCGACGTGGGCAATGATCGCGATGTTCCGGATGTCCTGCCGCCGATCGGATGCCGGGCGATGAGCGATGTGCGCTGACATGGGTAGTGCCGTTTGTTGGTCCATGGGGAATGTGAGCCTTTCAGCAAAAAAAGACGCCGCACGAGGGCGGCGTTGCAAGACAGTATACGGGAAGGCGCGGTGTAAATACAAGCCGGGCTTCAGTTTGTCGGTATGGCCGGACTGAAAGAATCACCCGGCGTGGCTTGAGTTTTGGGGGACTGCATTGTATGGTAATCCATTGCCCGCCGCTGCGTTTCCCCATTTGTGGAGCATGATCGTGGAGTCCTGCGCCTATGTCCGCTCCTAGCCTCGGCCTGGCCCCGCGACGCCCCGGTAGACGCTGGGGGCGCACCCTGCTGCTGTTCGTGATCATCGTGTTCGGGTTGCTGGGGGGAGCTGTGGCCGGCTCCTTCTGGTTTGTGTCGCAAGACCTGCCCTCGCTGGATTCTTTGCAAGGGTATCAGCCCAGCCAGGTCAGCCGGGTCTACTCGGACGATCATCAGATCATCGGACAATACTATGTCGAACGGCGGATCCTGGCTACGCTGGCCGATGTCCCCCCCTCGCTGATCAACGCCGTGATTGCCGTGGAGGATGCGCGGTTCTTTGAGCATCCGGGTCTCGACGTGGTCGGGATTCTGCGGGCGTTTTGGACCAACCTGCGGCGGGGGGGCAAGGTCGAGGGGGCCAGCACCATCACGCAGCAATTGACCCGCTCCCTCTTTCTGTCGCCGGAACGGACCTATGGGAGGAAGGTCAAAGAGTTGATCCTAGCCTATAAGATGGAGCTGATCCTGAGCAAGGAGCAGATCCTGGAACTGTACCTGAACCAGATTTACTTCGGCCAGGGGGCCTACGGGGTCGGCGCGGCAGCCCAGACCTATTTCGGCAAGGAGTTGCGGGATCTGACGGTGGCCGAATCGGCCTTGCTCGCCGGGTTACCCAAGTCCCCCAACAACTATTCGCCCACCAAGAATCCGGAGCGAGCCAAGCGGCGGCAGGAGCATGTGCTCGCCCGCATGGAGGAAGCCGGGTTCTTGACGTCCGAGCAGCGGGAAGAAGCCGCCGCACAACCGCTTACCTTCCGCCATGCGGTCTCGGAGCAGATTGCGCCGCATTTCATCGAGACCGTCCGCCTGCACCTGGTGGCTCAATATGGGGAGTCGATGGTCTACAAAGGCGGCCTTTCGGTTGCGACCACGCTCAATGTGGAGATGCAAAAGGCGGCCGAGCGGGCGGTCCAGAAAGGGCTTCGTGAACTCGACAAGCGGCAGGGCTGGCGAGGGCCCATCGGCAAGCAAGACCCCACGGCGGTGATGGACAAGCCGAATGTTCCGGCTCCCGTGTTGCACGAAGGGGACCTGCTGCAGGGGGTCGTCACCAAGGTGACCAAGGATTACGTGGCCGTGCAGGCGGGGCCGACCGCCGGCAAACTGGCCTTTGACGACATAGCCTGGGCCAAGCGCCGCTTGAAGGGCAAGGATCCGAGCAAGGACGCGGCGGTGCTGCAAAACGTGAAGGCGCTGCTCAAGCCGGGGGACGTGATCGAGGTCGCGGTCAAGAAGCTGGACAAGGACGGAGCGCAGTTTCGCTTGGAACAGACCCCGATCGTGGAAGGGGGATTGGTCGCGATTGACCCGCGGACCGGGGCGATCAGGGCGATGGTCGGAGGGTTGGACTTCGTACGGAGCGAGTACAACCGGGCGGTCAGCGCCCACCGGCAGCCTGGGTCCGCCTTCAAACCGATTATCTATGCGACGGCGATGAGCGAGGGCCTGAGCCCCGCCACGCCGGTGTTGGACGCGCCGGTGGTGTACGAGAACGAGGATCCGGAGAAGACCTGGAAGCCGGAGAACTATGAGAAAAAATTCTTCGGGTTGACCAGCTTGCGCGACGCGTTGATCCACTCCCGCAATGTGGCCACGGTGCGCTTACTGGACCGGATCGGAGTCAAGCCGGTCATCGAATTCGCCAAGACGCTGGGGATCACCAGTCCCCTGAACCACGACCTCTCGCTGGCTTTGGGCTCGTCCAGCGTGACGCTGGTGGAACTGACGTCGGCCTACGGGGTGTTCGCCAACCAGGGCCTCAAGCTGGACCCCTACATGGTGACGAGGGTGGAGGATCCCAATGCGCAGGTATTGGAGCAGACCCTCTTCGAGCCGCGCCAGGTCCTCACGAAAGAAACGGCCTACCTGATTACGAACGTGCTGGAGGACGTGATCCAGCGAGGCACGGGGCAGGCGGCCAAAGTCATCGAACGGCCCGTCGCCGGCAAGACCGGGACGACCAACGACTATACCGATGCCTGGTTCGTCGGCTATACCCCGAACTTGGTCGTGGGGGTCTGGGTGGGGTTCGACGATATCCGGACCTTGGGCGATACGGAGTCCGGGGCCCACGCGGCCCTGCCGATCTGGATCGACTTCATGCGCGAGGCCCTGTCGGCGCTGCCGGTGGAGTCCTTCGAAATCCCGGATGACATTGTGTTCGTGAAGGTGGACCCGGAGACCGGCCTGCTGGCGCCTGCCCAGAGCAGCCAGGGAACCGTCGAGATCTTTGCCAAGGGGACGGAGCCGACGGAGCCGGCCCCTGTGCACAGCGATCCGGCGGATTTCTACAAGTTCGACCAGGGAAGCGAAGGCCCCTCCTGATTTGTCAGGCCGCTCTTCTTTATAGAGGGGGGCCGCCTCCACTTCCGGGTGAGCCGTTCACGACATGTAATACGGGTCTGCGAGCGCCGGTCGTTGGATCGCGATTGCCCCCGGTCGAGCAGGAATCACTTGGAGCCCTGGTACTCCTCGTGCCAGGCCATCTGAATGGCTTCCAGGATCTTCTCGTTGGATTTCTTGGGATCGTCCGTGAAGCCGGGCAAGGCGACGATCCAGGCATGCATGTCCGTGAACCGGACGGTCAGCGGGTCCGTCTCCGGGTGCGCTTCCACTAGCCTGATGGCGATCTCTTCCGTATCCTGCCATTTCACGTCCATTGCGGCTCCTTGCGTCTAATGGCTGATGGCCGGTTGTCGGCTTTCAGCTACGGCAGTTCTTCAAGCTTCTTGTTCTGCAGCGCTTCCTTCAACGAGGTGTCCATCAACACCTCGGCCAGGTGATGCGTGGCTTTTTCCACGTCGGCGATGCGGGCCCGGATGGCCCGATGGTCGTCGCCGGCTGTTGCGGCGACGAGGGAAGTCAGCGAGGCTCGGATCGTCTCGGTTTCCTCCGGTCCGATCAAACGGCCTCCCAGCCCCAGGGCTTTCTCCGTCGCCTTCCGAATGGCCTCGGCTTCTGTGCGGGCTTCGATCAATTGGCGGGCCTTGAGGTCCTCCGCGGCGAATTTGAACGATTCGCCGATCATCCGCTCCACTTCCTCGTCCGTGAGCCCGTGCGAGGGTTTGACCTCGATGGACTGGGTCTGGTTGGTGCGCACGTCTTTCGCCGTGACGTTCAGAATGCCGTTGGCGTCGGTCAGGAACTGAACCTCCACGCGTGGCACACCGGCCGGAAGGGGCGGGAGCTTGAGTTGAAAGCGGGCGAGGCTGCGGTTGTCCTTGGCCAGTTCCCGCTCGCCTTGCAGGATGTGGATGTCCACGGAGGTCTGGCCGTCCACGTAGGTCGTAAACATTTCCTTGGCGCTGGTGGGGATGGTGGTGTTCCGCCGGATGAGCGGGCTCATCACCCCCCCCATGGTTTCGATGCCGAGAGAGAGCGGAGTCACGTCCAGCAACAACATGTCCTGAGTGCCACCGCTCAGGATGTCCGCCTGGACCGCCGCGCCGAGGGCCACGACCTCATCCGGATTCAGTTCACAGTGCGGGACCCTCCCGAACAGTTCCTGCACGCGTTGCCGTACCAAGGGCATGCGGGTGGAGCCGCCGACCAGCACCACTTCATCGATCTGCGCGGGCTGCAAGGCGGCATCCTTGAGGGCCAGGCGGCAGGGGCCCAGGGTCCGTTCGACCAAGTCGCCGACGAGGGCCTCCAACTGATCGCGCGTGATCTCGCGCCGGAAGACTCCCTTGCCGTCCGGCAGCTCGATGGTCGCCTGAGTCTTGAGTTCGTCGGAGAGGCGGATCTTGACCTGTTCGGCTTCCAGCCGGAGCGCTTGCATCTGGTCCGGGTGCTGGCCCAGGTCCAGCCCGGACTCGGCGCGGATCTCCTGCAGCAGCAGGTCCAGGATCGTCCGGTCGAAATCGTCTCCGCCCAGGTGGGTATTGCCGTTCGTGGCCAGGACCTCGAAGATCCCTTGCTTGAGCTTCAGGATTGAAATGTCGAAGGTGCCGCCGCCCAAATCATAGACGGCGATGGTGCCCTGGGTCTTCCGCTGGAGTCCGTAGGCCAGCGAGGCGGCGGTCGGTTCGTTGATGATCCGCAGCACCTCCAGCCCCGCGATCATGCCGGCGTCCTTGGTCGCCTGCCGTTGGCTGTCGTTGAAATAGGCCGGGACGGTGATCACCACGCTCCGGACGTCTTCCCCCAGGTGAGCCTCGGCCCGGAGCTTGAGCTCCTTCAGGATCATGGCCGAGATTTGGGGGGGCGAGTAGGTCTTCTCACCGACTTGGATGCGGATGACGCCGCCCTGCTCGTGCAGCTTGTAGGGGAAGTACTTCAATTCTTCCGACACATCCGCCAGGCTTTTGCCCATGAAGCGCTTGACGGAATAGATCGTCCGTTCGGGGTTGCGGACGAGATGTTCCTTGGCCGGATCGCCGACGATCAGCCCGCTGTCCGTCATCGCGACCACCGAGGGGACCATGGCCCGGCCCTGCTTGCCGGTGATCACACGGGGTGTCTGCCCATCCATGTAGGCGATCAGCGAGTTGGTGGTGCCGAGGTCGATGCCGAGAATCCGTGCCATGTCTGTGGTGCTACCTTTTGCCGTGACGAATGCGGTCAGGCCATGGCGGCCGCGAGGTCTGTGATGATGTTGCGGAGGTAGGTCCGGTTCGACAGCAGTTCCCGGAGATCCTTCAGGATCGCCTCGCGTTCTTTCCTGAGCCGGTCGTCCACGGGAGCGGCACCCGCTCGAGTTTGGAGGTGATCCCAGGCGTCGAAGAGTTCGGGCAGCCGGGCGTCCATGTCGCGCTGCCGGCGCTCGAGCCGGTCCCGGTCCGACGACAGCTTGGCCTTCAATGGCTCCAGCGCGGCCGGCGCCTGATCCGGTGAGGCTTGGCGGTACTCCTCCAGATCTTCCTGCAGGGCCAGGATTTCCTCGAACAAATCCGCCGGGGGCGAGCTCCGGATGTCTTTGGCCGATCCGGCTTCCAGTTTCAGCAGATATTCCGCTCGCTGGACGGGATCTTTCAGGGTCCGGTAGGCGATATTCAACAGGGCGGAATTGCCCAGACTGATCGTCTGCTCGGATTCGGTCTTATTGTGATAGAAGTCGGGGTGGAAACTCCGGCTGAGCGCGTAAAACTTAGCCTCCAAGGCCTCCAAGTCGATGTTCAACAGGCGCGGCAGGCCGAGGCAGGTGAAGTAGTCCAACTCCTTCGAGAGGGGTTGGACCTTGACGCATTGCTCGCAGAAATACTCCCCGGTGATCTCGGACTGGCAATGCCAGCACATGCTCCGGGCCATGTGGAGTTCGGTGCGTTTTGGGAGTGCCGTCGGCTTCTGTTCCATGGGCCCTGTTTCGCTTTTCGAGCCGCAGGGTACGCCTCGCGCGCGCGAGGCGTACCCTGCGGGCATTGTGACAGATGTGAAAGAAGATCAGGCCGAGAAGGACTCGCCGCAGCCGCAGGTCTTGTTGGCGTTGGGGTTGACGAACTTGAACGATCCTCCGATCAAGTCCTTGTGGAAATCCAACTGGGTGCCCTGCAGGTAAATGGCGCTCTTGGCGTCCACGATCACCTTGATCCCTTCGATCTCGTAGACGCTGTCGTAGGGGCCGATCTTGTCGTCGAAGTTGACGGTGTAGCTCAAGCCCGAGCAGCCACCGCCTTTGACGCCCACGCGCAGGCCGCCTTCCGTGATCCCTTGGACGTTAAGCAAGCGCTTGACTTCCTTGACGGCCGCTTCGCTCAGGGTGATGACCGGACCGGAGGTCGTCGTATCCGTTGATTCCATCGCTGACTCCTTGGTGTGCCGGGGCCTTACTTGGTTTCTTCCGTCTTTTTCTTGTAGTCGTTCAACGCCGCCTTGATCGCGTCTTCGGCCAATACCGAGCAGTGGATCTTGACCGGCGGCAGATTCAACTCCTGAACGATATCCGTGTTCTTGATCTGCTGCGCCTGCTCGACCGTCTTGCCCTTGAGCCACTCGGTGGCCAGGCTCGAGCTGGCAATGGCGGAGCCGCAGCCGAAGGTCTTGAACTTGGCGTCCACGATCGTATCGTTCTGCACTTTGATTTGCAGCTTCATGACGTCGCCGCACTCCGGCGCGCCGACGATCCCGGTGCCCACGCCGTCCTCATCCTTCTTGAACGATCCCATGTTGCGGGGATTGTTGAAATGATCGACCACTTTTTCGCTGTATGCCATGGTGCAATCCTCCTCTGCGTCGGTCTCTATCGGGGTGAATTAATGAGCGCTCCACTGGACCGACTTCAAGTCGATCCCTTCTTTGGCCATTTCGTACAGAGGCGACATCTCTCGCAGCTTGGTCACGATTTCAATAATCCGTTTCGCCGTATAGTCAACTTCTTCCACCGTGTTGAAGCGCCCCAGTCCGAACCGGATCGAGGAATGGGCCAGGTCGGACCCCACGCCCAGGGCCCGGAGCACATAGGAGGGTTCCAGGGTCGCGGAGGTGCAGGCGGACCCGGAGGAGAGGGCGATCTCCTTAACGCCCATCAATAGCGATTCACCCTCGACATAAGCGAAGGAAATATTGAGGTTGTGCGGCAACCGCTGGGTCGGGTGGCCGTTGAGATAGGCCTCATCCAAATGCTTCATGATGCCGTCTTGGAGCCGATCCCGAAGGGCCGCCAGTTTCACCGATTCGGTCGGCATCTCCTGCTCGCACAATTCGCAGGCCTTCCCGAAGCCGACGATCAGGGGAACGGGCAGGGTGCCGGACCGCATGCCTCGCTCATGGCCTCCTCCGTCGATGATCGGGGCCAGCCGCACACGCGGCGCCTTTTTGCGAACATAGAGAGCGCCGACGCCCTTGGGTCCGTAGATCTTGTGGGCGGAAAAGGCCATCAAATCAATGCCCATCTCCTGCACGTTCACGGGGATTTTCCCCACCCCCTGGGTGGCGTCGCAATGGAACAAGACGCCCTTTTCCTTGGCGATCTTGCCGATCTCCTTGATCGGGTTGATGGTCCCGATTTCGTTGTTGGCCATCATGATCGAAATCAGGATGGTCTTGTCGGTGATGGCGTTCCGCACGTCATCCGGGTTGACCATCCCGTACTTGTCCACCGGCAGGTAGGTGACTTTGATGCCTTTCTTCGACTCCAGGCTCTTGGCCGTGTCCAGGACGGCACGATGCTCGGTCGCGCTGGTGATGATGTGATCGCCTTTCTCCTTGTACATCTCCAGGACGCCCTTGATCGCCAGGTTGTCGGACTCCGTGGCGCCGCTGGTGAAGACCAGCTCCTTGGCGTCGGCGTGGATCAGCTTGGCGATCTGTTGGCGCGCCGCCTCGACCGCCTCCTCGGCTTCCCACCCGAAGGGATGGTTCCGGCTGGCGGCGTTGCCGAACTTCTCGCAGAAGTAGGGCAGCATGGTCTCCAGGACCCGCGGGTCCATCGGGGTCGTCGAATGATTATCAAGGAAAATCGGGAACTTCATCGCGCAACTCCTTCGGCAGTGGTGATCGACTGGACCGTGATCAAGGGGGTCCCGCCCATCATAGCTTCGACGGTCATACTGTTTAGTAGCTGGTAAATGCTGCTTTGCACTTTCAGGAGGGGGGTCCTGATGTTGCAATGCTCGCGTTGCGAACAGGAGGCGGTGTCTTTGTCGTGATAGCAGTCAGCAATGCCGAGGGGGCCTTCGATGGCCTCCAGCACCTGGGCGATCGTGATGCTTCCTGCGTGGCGGGCGAGCAGGTAGCCGCCCTTGGGTCCGTTTTGACTTTCGACGATCCCGTGCTTGGCCAGTGTCTGGAGGACCTTGGCCAGGAGTTCAACCGGAATGTGGTACTCTTCTGCGATTTCCTTCGTGTTCACGATCCGCGCGCGGGCGACATCGCCGTACTGCACCGAGGCAATGTACTGCAGGGCCATGAGCCCATAGTCTGCTTTCTTCGAGAGCTTCAACAACGTAGACCTCCGACTAGGTAGATCGGGGACTAATTCAATCGCCGATCAAAAGAGTCGCACTAAATTTACCACTGCCGTGCTTTCGCTGTCAATTAATAATTAGTCTAATTATTCCATTGAGTTGTGCGACTTAAATATTAGATGCAGATGCTCACTCTCCTATGGTAGAGTGAATCAGACGTCCAATTGAGCGGTTGACGCGAGGCTCTATCTCATGGGTGGAACGAATCCCTACATCGAAAAAGCCGAATACGAGCGTCCGACGAAGCCCTATACCGTGACGTTTGTCTCAACGGACAAGACGGCCCAGGTGCAAGTTGATCCGACGAAGGTCCCTTATGGAGAGACGGGGTTGCCCGGCAGCCTGTTGGATATTGCATTGGGAGCGGGCATTGATCTGGAGCATGCCTGCGGGGGAGTCTGCGCCTGCTCCACCTGCCATGTCATCGTGAAAGAAGGACTGCAGTCCTGCAACGAGGGTACGGATGACGAGTTCGACCAGTTGGAAGAGGCGCCGGAGATCACTTTGAATTCGCGCCTGGCCTGCCAGTGCGTGCCGAACGGGACCATGGATCTGGTCGTGCAAATTCCGGCTGTCAACAAGAACCTCGTCAAAGAAGGTCATTAACCGGTCTCCTTTCCCTGATCATATCCGACCTTCAGCGAGTCTATGCCGTGAGCCACGTCAAAGTACGATTTGCGCCCAGTCCAACCGGCTACCTCCACATCGGCGGGGTCAGGACCGCTCTGTTCAATTGGCTTTGGGCGCGCCATGAACGGGGCACCTTTATCCTTCGGATCGAGGACACCGATCAGGACCGTTCTACCGACGAAGCGATCCAGATCATTCTGGACGGCATGAAGTGGGTCGGGCTGGATTGGGATGAAGGACCCTATCGGCAGACCGAGCGGATGGACTTGTATCGGGAGCGGGCGATGCAGCTGCTTGAGCGAGGGCAGGCCTATTGGTGTATCTGCAGCGCCGAGGAGCTCGAAACGCGTCGCAAAGAGGCTCAAGCCAAGGGGCTCACTCCGAAATATGACGGCCGCTGCCGTGCCCGTGGCATTACGCAGCCGACAGGAGAAGCGGCGCTGCGGTTCAAGGCGCCCCAGGAAGGTCAGACAGTGGTCGAGGACCTGATCAAGGGGCGGGTGGTCTTCGACAACAACGTGCTGGACGATCTGATCATCCTACGGTCCAACGGCTACCCGACCTATAATTTTTCCGTCGTGGTGGACGATGCCTTGATGGGTATTACCCATGTCATCCGTGGCGACGATCATCTGAACAATACCCCGCGCCAGATTCCGATCTTCCAGGCCCTGGGCTATCCGATCCCGCGCTTCGGGCATCTCTCGATGATCATGGGAGCGGACAAAGCCAAACTGTCCAAACGGCACGGCGCCACGTCGGTCTTGGCCTACAAAGAGATGGGCTATCTGCCGGAGGCGCTGATCAACTATTTGGTGCGCCTCGGCTGGTCCCACGGAGACCAGGAAATTTTCTCGTTGCAGGAGATGATTGACAACTTCTCCTTTGGCCATGTGCAGAAGTCCGCGGCGGTATTCAATCCGGAGAAGCTCCTCTGGATGAACGCCCAGTACATCAAGCAGAGCGAGCCGGCGAGGATTGCCGCGTTGCTGCTCCCGTTCCTGGATCAAGTCGGCGTCGGTGACGCGGTACGCAAGGCCCCCGACGGGTGGCTGGCGCGGCTGGTCACGCTGTTTCAGGAGCGGGCGCGCACGTTGGTGGAGATGGCGCAGGCGGCCGTGCCCTATCTGCAGGAGCAGATCGAGATGGACGCAGATGCGGCGACCAAGTTGCTGACACCGGCCATCGTACCCGCGCTTGAGAAACTCGCGGAGCGGTTCCAGGCCGCGCCGGATTTTTCACATATACCGCTGGAAGGGGCGTTCAAGCAGGTTATCGAGGAACAGGGATTGAAGATGGGGCAACTGGCGCAACCGGTGCGGCTGGCCGTGACCGGACGGACCGCCAGTCCCGGCCTCTTCGAAGTGATCGAACTGCTGGGCCGCGACCGGACGCTAGCCCGGCTGCGGAAGGGGATCGCATGGGCCAACCGCAGCAGTGCTTGACTCTCCTGCGGACCTTATATTAGGCTGCTTCCCACGGTTGGGGGATCGTCTAGTGGTAGGACGTCAGACTCTGGATCTGACTACCTAGGTTCGAATCCTAGTCCCCCAGCCACTTCTTTTTAATTACCTTCTCAAACACTTACGAGCCTCCTCCGATCGGAGGAGGCTCGTGGTGTTTGGGGACGGTTAGGGGGCCTGTCGCGGATTTATCCGACGAATGCCAGTCGCAACACTCACCGTACGTCTTTGACTTCCCACTCCGTGACCAAGCCCTGATCAAAGTAGACCCGGTGCCTGGCGGTGAGGCAGGGCTCCCTCCCGCCCGGAGGATAGAGCCATACTTCAACCTGTTTACCCTTGCGTTGAACGGTCTTTTTGCACATCGCTGGTCCCAGGACCAGATAGACTTGTTCCTGGTCCATACCGGTCAAGAGGTAGCTCTCGTCGATGGCCCGCTTGATGTTGTCGGGATATGAGGGGTACTTGTCCCGCATCAGACGATCGCGATCCGTGGCACAACCCAGCAGCAGAAACAGAGCGAGCGAGACTGTAAGCAAGGCTTTCATGGGTACAGCGATTCCCTTCCCTCGCGCATTGCAATCATACAAACCCTGTGGTATGGTTCCGGGCCGTCTGCCATTGCCTCTCACTGCCAACGACCGGCTGGTCCCATCGTCTAGCCTGGCCTAGGACGGAGCCCTCTCAAGGCTCAAACACGGGTTCGAATCCCGTTGGGACCACCACATTGTTTTTGTTGAAGGTTTTAGCCCTTGGTTTTAATAGTCCCGTCTGGGTCCTTAAACCAAGTTTCGAAGCCTTGTCCTAATCTGCCAGAATCTGCCTGGCCTGATCCTCGTAAAACGCGACCGCGCGCTTGAGTTGCGGCGGACGAATCCGGGCATAGGTCTGCGTCGTCTCGATCCGCTTATGCCCGAGCAACGCCCGCACTTGCTCCAGGTCATGCTGTTGTTCCAGGACCTCCATCGCCACACCATGCCGCAGGTCATGAGGCTTCAACATCGGGTAGCCGATGAGCCGCCCATAGACCTTGCACAACCGCCAGAGGTTCTTTCCGGTCATGGGAGCCGAAGTCTTGCCTTTGACCCGGCGTCCCCAGGTTGACCAAAAGAGAGGTGTCTCCGGGCAGATCGTGGTTTGCTCTACGGACAAGACTCGCTCGACATACCACTGCAGGTAGGCCATGACAGGCTCCGGGACGGGGATATCCCTCGTCTGCCCACCCTTGACCCGGACCCCCCGAAATCCCCAACCGGCATCCAAGTGACGAACCTGCAAGGTTGCCACCGACTCTCGGCGCATGCCCGTGTAGCGCAGAATCAGGAACAGTGCCAGGTCACGAGGTCGCTGCCGCCGTTTGGCCGCCGAGACGAGCGCATCCATGAGGGCAGGGGTTGGGATCTGTTTGGGCGGTTCCGACCGATGGGGCGGTCGATCCATTCCGGCAATAGGGTTAGCTGCCAGCAGATCCCGCTTTACCAGCCACGCGCAGAGGCTCGACAACGCCGACTGACGGCATCGCATGGTGTTTAACGTGAGATCAGCTGCGGCCATATGATCCATCCAGGCCTGAACTTCGGCCCGCGTGAGGTCTCCGACCCTTGCCAGACGCCCATGGCGATGGCGCATGAACACCAGGAACTGTTCTAACACCCAACGGTAAGCTCTCACCCCTCCTTCCGTTTTGCCCCGTTGTTTGAGTTGATACTGACAAAACCGTTCCACCCACTCGACTAACGTTTGAGTCATGGCATTGGCCCTCCGGCCCCCACCACGACCACGACTTCGCCGATCGGGAGTATGCGGCGGCACAAGCCAGCCGTCAAGGCTTCCGGCAGGAACGAGGGCGCTATCTTTTCCCAATTCTTCGTTCATGGGTCCCGGTATGTCCGTTCGGAGAGGGGGGAGTCTTGCGACACCCCCCTGGTCCCCCCAGGATGCGCCCGCGTGACCGCCGGCGATGGGAGGGAGGCGTCACGAGTCGGATCGGTCTTTGGGTGACTCCTCATGGTTGAGCAGGTCCCGGTGACGTGACTTCCAGCGGCGCTTCCCGTCATCCAAAAGCTCGTTGAACCAGTCCTTGCCTGCGGCTTCGTTCAGGACCGCGAGCATGGGACCAAGTGATTGCTTGGCCCAAATTTTCACCTGTTCAATCGTGCGCGCTTGCTTCTCGACGGTCAGGCGGCATTGCGCTAACCCGTTTGTCAGCTCCATCCACCAGGGCAGCAACGGAGCCCGGCAACGTGCCCAGTTGGGCTCATCCTTGGAGGTATCGCGGAAGTCGACATAGCCCCGGAGGACGCTCACGATGAATCGGACCCATTCCTCAGGTTCGAGCAGCCGCAACAACCGGCCGCATAAGTTGGCCCGGTCGTCTCTAAATTGCAGCTCCCAGCGGATGCCATAGTCCTGCCAATTCGCCTGGTGCTTTTCTTTGAGCTCGAGACGCTTGTCATAGATGCGGAGCATGGTCTGACTGTGCGGGCTTCCCAGGTAGAGGGTTGCGCCCGTAGATTCGGTCTTGTGGATGTCGAGCCCATCCACGCTTTTGGATTTGTGTGGGCGCCCCACCATTTGGCCGGCGAGGATGGCGTGCCTGACTTGCTCGATCGGCACATGGCTGTGCCGATCGTCCAGGGCGCAATCGATCCGGGTCAGGTGCCCCTTGTGGTCGAAGACCCATTGGAGGATGGCCTTGATTTTGTCGACCGGCCAGGCTGAGACAATGCCGGCGGAGAGGTCCACGTGTACCTCTCTGGGGCTGCGCGGAGCGCCGATTCCAATTTTTCCGGTGCCCCTGGTCCCGCCGGCCAAGACCCAGGACAGGGGATACCCGCGATAGCCTCCGTTGCCTTTGGTCCAGTCTCCTCCGAGCACCTGCGTCACGTCATGCACGGAGCTCGAAGGCAGGGTAAAGGCCAGCCAATCGGTAGTCATGGTGAAGTGGGGGACGGTTGGAGAGATCGAATCCATAGAATCACTAGGCTCCCTAGAAAGAGGTTGCAGTTTGTGCCCCCGTGTTACCTGTCCGGGGGCTATATGCTCGGCTCTGCCCGGTGCCTGTTGGCACTCGGGCTGCGCCTCCGCAAGTCGTGTCTGAGCGCTCGGTCTGTATCATGCATTCCTTCTACGCCGTCCCAGAGTGATGGTCCATTAGGCAGATGCAGGCAGATATAGGCAGTTGTGCGCTACAGCAGCATGTGACGACATTCTGAATCGTTCCACGATTAGCCCCCTTCATGTCGGTGTCCACTTTACGGATAGTAGTCAGGAGAAGGAATTGGCCAGAAGTGGACTGTTGTGGCCAGTTTGGGTCTGTTGTGGTCATCGGTGGTCACAGTGGTCGTTGTCGAGATATGCACGCCGTGTCCTTAGTCTTAATCCGCTTTTCTTCGAATGGCCATTAGGCATATGTATGCTGATGTATGCTTGTGGTGGCTCATGTGAGCAGCTTCCTGCCAAAAACCTCCGGGAAGTGGAGTTATGAGGCCGGATGGTGTCTCGCCATGTCTCCTGATGCCATCGCAATTCATGCCTGCGATTGTATGGAGCTGGTTGCGAGCAGACAATGACCCATGTGCGCCCTCTCGCACCCGTCTGTACCCTCTCGTGCTCATGCGGACCGTGCGCATCCAATTTTGTGAATTTTGCGTCACGCTGAGAATTGGCCGGTGATCGTGGGGCGAATCTTGACTAGGGCAGCATATGACGGTATGAGGATCGATCAAGACCCTGTACGAGAGGAGTGCATCATGGCGACCATAACGATCTCCCCGAAGTTTCAGATCGTGATCCCCAAGGAAGTCCGGGACAAATTGCACTTGATCCCCAAGCAGAAGCTTCAGGTGCTGGAAAAGGGAGGAGTGATTACCCTGGTGCCCGAGGTGCCCCTGAAGTCGCTCAAGGGGGTCCTGAGGGGCATGTCCAAGGAGGGGATTCGAGAAAAGAAGAACCGCTTGTCCTTATAGACTCAAGCAGCTGGCTCGGGTTTTTTTATTAGCGGGTCAGGATGGGGTCTATTGCACGGCGACCGCGAGCTCGTTATCTCAAGTTGCTGAGATAGCCACGTACCTAGGCAAACTCGACGGAAATCTTCCCGTGCTGACGGTTCCGGGGTGCGGCTTTCACCACAACCTGGATGTCACGTCCAAGTCGCATGAGGCAATCCATCAGGCGGCGTTCCGAGATGCCGCGAAAGTGTCCTTTTAGGAGAGCGGAGACTTTAGGCTGAGGCATGCCTAGAAGCTGGCCCGCTTGTATTTGGGTCAGGCCCTTGTCTTTGATCAGCTCATCAATTTTCATGACGAGCTTGGCTTTCATCGCCATCGCTTCAGGATCACGTACTCCAATGTCGGCATAGACATTCCCGCTGCCTTCCGTGATCTCAATTTTACGAATGGATTTGCGCCTTCTCATCAGTGGGAAACATATTATACCTAAATGGGTATGGGATCAATCGGCAGGTTGTCTAGGTTGGGCAATTACCACTCAGTCTCCATTTCTTCCTGCATGGAATCCGGCTCTTCCTCAGCGGATATGGTCGCAGGTTGTGTCAGAAGAGACAGAATCCGTGGGACAGGATCGAGCCGGTTGGCATGCTCTGCCGCCCAAGCCAGCCAGCTTGTCAGTCGGTCGTCGCCGCTGGGAATGCTCTGCTGTTCGGCTGCGGTCCGTAGCGCCGCGACATAACCGCGAATCTCGATAGCCTTGGCCCACTTGGCTGACTCAGCCTCAAGAGCCTGCCGGCGGGCCAGCTCCTCTTGTCGGCGCTGTTCTTCGAGCTCTTTCCGTTTCCGTTCCGCTTGCCATTCCTGGCGCTGGCGGTCTCGTTCTAGGGTGGCGACCCGCTGGGCTTCCGCAGCTTTGACCAGCCCGACCATTACGTCGTTCAGCACCTCTTCCAGCCTGGCGGTCTTCGTATCCCGCCAAACTTTGCGCACTTCTCCACCCCAGATGGACTTGATGCGGATGCTGAGTTGGCCGGTAGATTCGTAATCGAAGCGGGGCGTATACCACGGCGTCGCACTTGGCTGGCGAGTGGGGACATGCGGCACCTGTTTGAATCGTTCCTCCAGCGCGATCTCCAATGATTCGCCCAAGACCGTTACGGAAAAGACCTTCTTATCGGGACCGGCAACAGGGGCGAAGCCGCGCTGGGAAGTGGCTGTAATAAAAGCATGGAGAATACGGATCGCTCGACTCGCGGCCTGCTTACTGACCCGTAGGTTGAACCGTTTGGCCTCGTGGGACACTAGCGCACCGTAGGTGTCGGCTGAGGCAGTTTTCAATGCGCTAGAGAGGTCAGTCAGGAGTGGATGGACACGACTGATGCGATCGGGAACCTCGATCGGGTGCTCGGCTTCATACGCAACCTGTTTTTGCACGGCCTCCGAGGCCGGTTCACTTATTGGCTTTGGGAGGGGACTGTGGATGGTCGCCGCTGTTGGCGCACCGGTCGGTAGAGATGGCAGGGGAGGTTGCGGCGGCACCCGCTTCCCCGTGTGTTTTCTTCGCCAGTATCCTCGTCCAGGCACAGGGATCGTCAACTTACGGCAAATCTTGGCAAGCGCAACGTCCGAAACGCCGTATTTCTTTGCCACGTTGACCATAGCCTCTGCCCATACTTGTTGATAAAGCACACTCCGTTCTACACGGACAGACGCGTCATTAAGCATGATCTCCTCCGAAGATGGGGCTGGCCTAGCTGTACAGGGCATAGCACATACAGCTATCCTTGAAAATGAGAGAGGGGAGTCTTGTGACGCCCCATTTCCACAAAGGGTGAGCCCATGTCTTTGCCCGAATCGATTAGGAATGGCTCGGGAGAGCCTGGGACAACTATGACGACATGATCAGAAGGCCTAGCTTATTTCAGGCAAAGGTAGGGGTGCTTATGGGAAGGGTAGCGTGAAATAACAGAGCCTCAGTGAAAGGCTGTCACCGAGCTGCAGTTGCCAAGCGGTGGGACCGGGTGGCCTTTCTTGAGCGCGGCCTGATCGTGGATGAGCGTGAAGTCCGTTGAAGCGGATGTACCGAGACCTTTCCATCCGGACCAAGCTCCATCCGTGCATCTAATGCATTCAGAAGCCGCCACAGCGTGTCGAGAGTTGGTAACTGATCGCCTTTCTCCAAACGGGCAATCTGGGGCTGTTTGATCCCGGTCTCCCGCGCCAGATCCCGCTGGCTCATCCCCCGGCGCTCGCGCAATTGTGCGACGGCCACAGCCAGGCGAACCTCTGAGCGTGCTTGGTCGAGATGGGTATCGAACGCCGAATGGTGTTTACTCTGTTCGAGGACGTATTGGCGGAGTCGTTTCATGATGCCACCTCTCGAGTATCTCATTGTGACGTGCTTCGGCCAGCTCGATATCCTTCGCTTTCACTTTCTGTGACTTTTTGGTAATGGCATGAAGCACGACAAAGCGCCGGCCCACCATTGCCACATAGAACAATCGGTACTCCGTTCCAGCCCATTCGGGGCGAAGTTCCCAGATATTTCCCCGGAGCTTGGCTATAAACGAACGGGGCAACTCAAAACCGTGCTCTTCCAACGCCTCCAAGTAGGCAATGCATTTCGCCCTTGCCTTGATAGGGAGGTCGTCGAGAAAAGCCTCGATCGGGCTATCGCCACGCACAGATTGATAGAGCCAGACCTCCCAGCCCACGGGTACATGATAACATTGGTGTTATCACAACTGTCAATGTGTAAATGAATACGCCCGCGTGGCCGCCGGCGGGAAAAGTTACGAAGGAAAGACAGTTAATGACTAACCTGCAGCCCCCGCGCAACCGCTTGGCTTCCCCCTGATTTGACACTTATTGGACGTGGGAGTAGCCTTTCTTTCTCTAGAGACGGAGGCATTAAGTTATCTGCTGCGAGGGGCCTCGCGGTATGTTTATTGATTATACCCACAGGTGCTAAGGTGGAAGGCCTGCGGATAGAAAGATCGCATGCAATGCTACCGAAACGTGATAGGTCACATGTCTTTGAAACCCTATCAAGAAATATCCTCCTTCAGGCGCTGCCACCTGAATGGCTCTGCCGAGATGTTCTGGAGCGAGATTATGGCGTCGATCTGTACATCGAGATGGTCGGTAAGAAGGGTCTGCTTACGGGCCATCTCATCGCAGTCCAGTTGAAAGCAAGGCAGAAGATACGTTGGCGCGGGAGAACGCGCCATGGCTTGGTTGACTGGATACTGTTCTCGGGCGTTTCGGCAAAGACAATCAGGTATTGGATGGCCCTTCAAGTACCCGTCTTTCTCTGCTTGGCTGAGATCAGCAGCCGAAAAGTCTTTTTTGCCGCTGTGAAGAGCCAAGTGCGAGCGCGCTACGACCGATTTCTCAGATATGAATCCTTCGGATTCCGCTTCTTCCGTATCACCGATCTGACGAATTCTTTTGGGTGTCAGGGTCTTCAGACTGAATATGTTCGCGAGAGAGGATATGAGCGCTTCGTTTATCGAGTCCATGATTTAGTGGCGCATCATGCTCGTTATGCTGAGATGTTTCGATCGGCTCATGGGATCGCGCCGGATGCGATTGTTCCACACACCGATTGGGCAGCGTCTGCCCATCTCGCTCAAACGTGCATTGCAATCCTCAAATACCTGGGTGGAAACAGCGCAGTTCTCCGTCTCGAGATGGAAATAGCTAGACTCCCAAAGGTGAATGTACTTCGGAATCCCGAGCCCAATGGGCAAGTGTATCGCGCTACTTTGCGGTTGCTCCACCCGGCCTTTACACGGTGTCTCAATGAAGTTAAGAGATACGTGACTCGGACGCAGGCGGCCTATTGGCAGTCCACAGATCCGGCAGTATATGCGCTTTGTTCAACCTTGCCGGAAGGCAAACTGTCGGCACTGGCGCATACACATTAGAGTTGGTACATAACTGCGGTATGCAACTGCCGAACGGTGCCATGGTGTAAAAGCCCGTGGTGCAATGGAGAACGCGCCGCTCACAGCTGATGCTAGCAATGGTTAGCTAAGGCGCACCTGTGCGCCGGCGCATACTTGCGTTTGGCACTATTTGCATTTGATAAGTCCTTACCTTATAGTAAGGAAAAATAGTATTTGCAAGGAGTTCTTTCATGCCAACATCAACGGTGACCAGCAAAGGGCAGACCACGATCCCCAAGGAGATTCGCGCACGCTTGCACCTGCAGCCGGGGGATCGCTTGGAATTTGTGGTGGAAGATGACGGGCGGGTGATGGTGTTGCCGGCCACGGTGGATGCGACGGAGTTGAGGGGCATCCTCAAAGCACCGGCTCGACCGGTCACCGTGGAGGCGATGAAGCAGGCCATACGGAAGCGGGGAGGCCGTCGGTGATCGGCCTGGATACGAACGTGCTCGTTCGCTTTCTCGTACAGGACGATCCGACCCAATCCAGGCGGGCCGCTCGGCTGATCGCGCGGGAATGTACCAAAGAAAGCCCCGGTTTCATCAACCGGATTGTGCTCTGTGAACTGGTGTGGGTATTGGAGAGCGCTTACGGGTACTCAAAGGAGACTATCGCCGGTGTTTTGGAGAAGGTTCTGAGGACAAGTCAGTTTCAAGTCGAGGACTTACCGGTAGCCTGGACCGCTTTTCGTCTGTACCAGAAGGGGAAGGCGGACTTTGCCGATTGTCTCCTCGGTGCCGTCAATCACCAACAGGGGTGCGATCGTACGATGACCTTTGACCAGCAGGCCGGCAAGCTGGAAGGATTCGAATTTCTGGCCGGAGCTTAATTCTCTATTTGGAGGCGGAGGATATCCGCGCCTGCCTTCGATGCACAAGTCGCCGCCTTAATCATCCCGTGGTTGCCGTATGATCCTCTGACTTCTGGCTCAATCGAGTGTGGCCACACCATTCTCATGCCGGTACAAGCGCATCCCTGTGTTGCTCGATATGCTTCCTGACCTTGCTCGACAGAGCCCGTTCGGCAAGACGCAACTCATAAGTCTTCTGCAGGTTCATCCAGAATTCAGCGGTGGTGTTGAAAAATGCCGCCAGGCGGACCGCGGTATCCCCTGTAATGCCACGCTGCCCCTTGATAATCGCCGTAATCCGGTTCGCCGGCACGTCAATGGCCTTGGCGAGCATATTGGCATTGATCGGCGGGTCTGACGGCTTCATGAACTCCTCGAAGAGGATTTCCCCGGGATGGACCGGCCGCATTCCGTTCTTGATCATGATGGGCACTCCTTCAGTGATAATCGGTAATTTCGACCTCATAGGGTCCGTCAGTCTTCCAGGCAAAGCAAATCCGCCACTGATCGTTGATCCGGATGCTGTGCTGCCCGGATCGATCCCCCTTCAGCCTTTCCAGTCGGTTTCCTGGCGGTGAGAGCAGGTCTTTGATGTCCGATGCATTGTCGAGCATGGTCAATTTCCGTTCAGCTGCCTTCCTGAAGCCGGAGAACTCCTTCACCGTATCCCCTGAAAAGAACCGTTCCGTCTTCTTGTCGCTAAAATGCCTTATCATGCTCGGGTGTCATATTTTATGATTTACGTAACGAGTATGATTATAATGCATTTCTCATGAAAGTAGAATGAGAAAATACGCTTTCGATGTCTTCATGAGGGGGCCACTCATCTCGCACAAGGACTCAAGGCCGCTTCCGTCTTCAACCCATTGATCTGCAAGGTATAAGTGCCCCTTGGTGTTTTAGTTGCGCCCTCCCGCTACTTTAACTATGTCATCGAACGTCACGAAATAAATGGCGAAGGCGTGGTCGTAGTTCAATCACGGGTTCGAATCCCGTTGGGGCCACCACCCCGAGCTTGCTTGGCGGGAGCCTCTTCTCATTTGAGAGGCGATCCGCGAGATACCTCAAGTGTTCTTCGTGTGAGCCGCCGCGTTTGATCAAATCGCGGCGGATAGTTACTTTGCCTCAAGTAGGCTTAGATTTCATCCCTCGCTTGCGTGTGCCGGTGCCCTCAAGATTCAAAGGGCGACGGAGCAACACCTTAGGCGGAAACATCTTCTTGCCTCCGCCTGGTGCTTTCCAGCCTGGGTGGTTGGCGAGAGAGTCTCGAGGGAACCTACTCGGGGTGCTGCATATCCAGCAGTTCGCGCACCTTGCGGAGCAGCGTTTCCGGCAGAAACGGCTTATGGAGCACGGACGCATTTTCTTGCAGGTGTCCTTGTTGCAGGACGATGTCGTCCGTGTAGCCGGTGAGGTACAGGATCTTCATGTCCGGACGGGTATCTATCAGTTGCTCCGCCAACTCGCGTCCTTTGATGTGGGGCATCACGACATCGGTGAGGAGAAGATGAATCGGTTTCGCGTGGCGGGCGCTGAGCGCGAGGGCCTCGGGGCCGTCTCGGGCTTCCAATACACGATAGCCGGCTTCCTCCAAGGACTCCCGCACCAGCGTCCTGACCATTTCTTCATCTTCAGCCAGCAAAATGGTCTCCGATCCTCCGGCAGGCTCCCTGACCGGTTCCGTCCCTGTGGCGGTGACGGCAAGGTCCGCCGCGCGAGGGAGATAGACGGTCAAGGTTGTGCCATGGGCCGGGGCACTCTTGACCAAAATGGCCCCGCCGCTCTGTTTTACAATGCCGTAGACGCTGGCCAGCCCCAACCCCGTCCCCTTGCCTTGCTCCTTGGTGGTAAAGAACGGTTCGAAGATATGGGCTTGGGTTTCTGCATCCATGCCGTGCCCCGTATCGCTTACGGCCAGCATGACATAGGAACCGGGGGGGATGCGATCGAGTACATCGGCAAGCGTTTCGTCAACGTCGACGGCGTCCGTTGCCACGGTCAGCGTGCCTCCCTCCGGCATGGCGTCCCGGGCATTGATCACCAGGTTCATGATGACCTGCTCGATCTGCCCCGGATCGGCTTTCACGCATCCTATCCCCATTTGCAGCGCAGTGACCAACTCGATATGTTCCCCGATCAGCCGTTGGAGCATCTCGCTCATGGAGGCCACGCTGTCGTTCAAGTCGAGCACTTTCGGCTCCAGCGCCTGCTGTCGGCTGAAGGCCAGGAGTTGATGGGTCAGGCTGGATGCCCGGTCGCTGGCTTTTTTGATTTCCAACGGGTAGCGACGCAGGGGGCTATCGTCCTCGAGCCGATGCAATAGGGTGTCGCTGTACCCAAGCATGACCATCAACAGATTGTTGAAATCGTGCGCAATGCCTCCGGCCAGCCGGCCGACCGCCTCCATCTTCTGAGCTTGACGGAGCTGCTCTTCGCTCGCCTGTAGCGCCGCTTCCGCCCGTTTGCGTTCGGTGATGTCCTGTGTGATGCCGATGCCGGCGACGACACGGCCCTGTTCGTCGAATTCGAGATCGGCTTTTTCTCTGACCCATCGCACTTCGCTCCCGGTCACAATCCGGTGCTCGATGTCGTAAGGGGCCCCGCGCAGAGCGGCGGTCCAGGCCTGATGTACGTAGGCTGTGTCGTCCGGGTGGACGCATTCCAGGAACCGTTCATAGGTCAGGGGCGTGCCCATCGGCACGTCGAAAATGCGGTACGCTTCGTCGGTCCAGGTGAGCTCGTTCTTTCCGATATTCAGGTGCCAACTTCCGATGTGGGCGACTATCTGCGCACGGTTGAGATTGGCCTCACTTCTCCGCAGCGCGTCTTCGGCATTCTTTCGCTCGGTGATGTCGTAGCACACGCCGATGTAGCCGGCGAAGCTGCCGGTGAGATCGCAAAACGGCCGTCCTATGTCGATAATGGATCGATAGACGTTATCGTGCCGGCGCAGGCGATACTCCATCTCAAACGGCCGCTTGGAGCGGAATGCCTCCCGGTACGTGTCGACGCATCGCGCCAGGTCTTCGGGATGGACCCCTTCGGCCCATCCGTCGCCCAGCTCTTGCTCCGCGGTTCGCCCGGTGAAGCTGAGCCAGCTCTTGTTGAAGTAGTCACACTTGGTGTCGAGGCCGGATTTCCAGATCGGAGTCGGAAACTCGTCGAGCAGCTTCAGGTAGAAATCGCGCGAGTGCTGAATGGCTTCCTGCGCCAATTTGCGCTCGCTGATGTCCTCCGCGATGCCGACGATCCGATAGACCTGCCCGGATGCGTCGCGGATCGGAAAAGCCCGATCGCAGATCCAACGCGGTGAGCCATCGGGCGTGATGATTCGGTATTCCACGTCATACTCGCCGCTGGGCTGCTTCGATAAGGCGGCGTGCACTCGCTCGCGGTCATCCGGATGAATCGCTTCGAGAAACGAAAGAGGGTTGCGGTAGAGGCTCTCGCAGGCGCGTCCCCAGATTTTTTCATAGGCGGGATTGATATAGAGCATTTGGTTCTTGGTCGTATCCGTCATCCAGATGACCTCTTTGATATGTTCGGCCATCTGGCGGAACCGCTCTTCGCTCGCGCGCAAAGCCTGCTCCGAGTGCTTGCGTTCGGTGATGTCCTCGATCACGAGGACGAGTTCGCTCGTTTCGCGCAGGTTCTGGGCTATGACATTGCAAGTCGTCGGATCGACGCCGGGGATGCGACACTCCCGTTCCTGGACCGGGTGGGCCTCGTTCGCGCGCACGGAACGCAACAGTTCCGAAAGACCCTCAACGGGCAAGAGCGTCTCGATGGGTTGGCCGATCGTGTCCGTCTCGTTGCGCTGGACGAACTCGTAGAACAGCCGGTTGGCGAATCGGATGGTGTTATGTTGGTCCAACCGGACCACCGCCACCGGCAGCGCGGTCATGGTGGTCCGGTATTGGGCTTCGGCGGCACGGATCTGGTTCAAGAAATAGCCGTTTTCGATGGCGATTCCGGCCTGGGCGGCGAGGGAGGCAATGACCTCCTCGTCGATCTCCGTGAACTCGTCGGCCCCGCATTTCTCGGTGAGGTAGAGCCGTCCAAACACCCGGCCGTGCGCCCGCACCGATGCGCCCAGGAACGAGTGCATCGGAGGGTGGTGCGGCGGAAAGCCGGTGAAGGTGGGGTGGCGCGTCAGATCCTTCAGGCGGAGCACGTCGGCTTCCTGGGCCAGAAAGCCCAGCAGGCCTTTTCCGGTCGGGGAGGTTCCGATCGTTTGCTGGGTCGCCTGATCCATCCCGGTCGTAATAAACCGGATGAGGTGTTTGCCTGTTTAGTCGAAGAGGCCGAAAGCGCCATACTTGGCTCCGGTGACTTGCGTGGCAATGTCCACAAGCAACTGAAGAAATTGGATCAACGCGAAGTCGGCGTTCAGCGAGGAAGTCTCCTGCTGCAACGCCTGGCTGACGGTGTGGAGCCCCCTGAGCCGAGAAAGCTGCCCCGCCGAGTTGGCCCATTCTTGCTGCACGCGCCTGGTCGTCCACAGCAGGAGTCCGATCAGGGGGCCCAACACGAGGCTCCCTGCCAAGCCCAGCTGCCACACCATGGATCGGATAGGGCCCAAGATCTCGCTCCGATCCACGCGCACGAGAATGCCCCAGGGAAAGCCGGGAAATTCTCCGTATCCTTCGGTCCGCGCGTAGCCGGTGATGACGGGGACCTGCCGGCGGGCATGGAGTTCCTCGACGTAGCCTGGCTCCGTGGCCCCGCTCAACAGGGCGGATGGCAATCCCTGTTGTTTGAGGTTGGTCTTCCCTTCCTCCCGCAGCAGGGAGTCGGCGGCCAGGGTGCCGTCGCGCATCAGGAACTGCCATTCGATCCTGGCTCTGTTGCCGCGCAGCGACTGAAAGGCGGAGACGGTTCTCCCAAAGACATCCTCCAACTCGAGGAGCCCGACGCGTGTCGTCACCACTCCGAGGACTGTCCCGTCGGGCCCCGTGATCGGAGCGGAGAATCCGATGGCAGGACTCCCGCCTGTCTCCGAAGAATCTGATACGTCCATCAGATGGATGCTTTTCCCGTCACGCACGGCTTGAAACCACACCGTCTTATGGCGGTCTTGTCCCACACTGACCGGGTCGGTGGAGGCGATAATCCGGCCGCTTGCGTCGGTGACGCCGAGCCATCGGTAGAGCAGATATCGCTCCTTCATTCGGTTGAGGTCCTGGGTCAGGGCTGCGGCATCGTGCAGCTTGGTAGAAAAGGTGCCCGCCATGATTTGGACATCGCCGTATCGTTCGAAGAGGACATGATCCAGCTTGTCCGCAATGTCGGCGGCCAACAGAGCCAGGCTTTCCCCCGTCGTGGCGACCAAGCGGGTCTCGAGACGGTGGAGGGCCAGGATGCCGATGCCTAGAGCAATGACCGTGATGGCGGCAATGAGGAGGGGAAGCCACCGGTACGGCCGGTGGCGTTGGTGGGCAGGCGCTTCTTCATGGGGTCTCACAAGGACCTCTGTCTGATTGACGGTGAGCCGGCGATTCGGGATATTGTTGCCTCCTCTTATCGCCGAGAAGAGAAGAGGAGAGCAGGAGGCGTGCCATGCCGGGCGTCGCTAGAGGCGAGACAGATCGCTGCGCAGTGCCAACCGAATGAGATCGGTACGTCCCTTGATCTCTAGTTTGGCGTGGATCCGGCTGAGATGGCCCTCCACGGTCCGCACGCTGAGATGGACCGCTGCGGCAATGTGTCTGTTGGACAACCCTTCCCCGACGAGTCTGAGAATTTGACGTTCGCGCAGGGAGAGCCGCGCCAAGGAAAGGTGGGGCTTGGTTCCCGAAACCCTGTCGTTCGGTGAATCGAACTCTTCCGGATAGACCGTTCCCTCCGCGGTGACGCTCTGCTCGGACCGGCGGAGGTAGACCACGGCATGGCAGTTTTGGGGCGGTGAGCCCTTGCCGCGGTGGATGGAGACTTTACTTTCTCCAAAGTAATCCCCTGCGATCCCACCCAGAATCCCGGATTCCACCAGGCAGATATCGGTGTTGGCGGCGCATTGCCCAAACGCGCAGACGGGAATCTGAAACGTGATCGAGTTCTCGGTCGCTTCCGTAGCCGAGCACTCCAACCCCAAGTGTTCTTTCAAGCCTTCAATGCAGGCGATATAGTCCTGCGCGGAGTAAGGCTTGCCGGTCTTGTGAGTCTCCAGATGGTGGAGACTTGCGCTCCGGCCGATATTCACTCCGATCTGACGCAATGTTTTCTTATAGAGCGACGGATGGAGCATCCCCTCGACCGAATCCATGAGTTGACCCAGAGTATGTTGGGTGAAAGTCAGGGAGGGAGAAGGCGATTCTTGTTGATCGAGGCGTTTGGGCGGATGCGACATCGGTGAGGCGCTCGCTGTTACTTAGTGACCATTCGAGAGGCTCCGCCGTGAAATTCCAACGCAAAGGGCTCTGAGCATACCATAACAAAGGTACAAGGAAAGCGTAGGAGTACCTTAAGATTTAGGTGTGAGCACGCGTTAAGGCTTGTCCGTTGCTGTCCGATAAGGTTCGCAGATAGCAAGTGCCGTTCGATGGTGAATGTGCGCCTAATTTAGCCAGGACGTACCTGAAAAACAAGCTCTTGTCGGAACAAAGCGTTGGCATCTCGAACAGACAGGACGAGGATGATGACCGACTTGTGCATGGTTGACAGCCGGCGTGGCGCAAAGCCCGCACCTGCCTTGAACAGGGACCGTCGTGCCTGGGGCCGCATCCTAGTCGCGGAGGATGAGGAGCCGGTTCGCCGGCTGATCGCGGAATGGCTGCGCGAGGAGGGGTACCAGTGCGAGTGCGTCGGCACCGCCAAGGAGGCCGTCGCGGCGCTGGCGACCGATGCCTATGATCTCCTGATCACCGACATTCGTCTCCCGGACAACGAGACGTTGGAGTGGCTCCAGGCTTGTCGGAGCGGGGCGCTGGCGGTGCCGGTCATCGTCATCACCGGCTATCCGTCCGTGGGGACCGCCGTGGAAGCCGTTCGCCACGCCGTCGTCGATTATCTGGTCAAACCGGTGGATGTCGAGGCGTTGTGCCGGAGCGTCGGCCTCGCGATCGGCAAAGGGCGGGTCTTGCGGACCTTGCGCAAGGCCCGTGAAGAGATGCGCCTCTGGGGCGAAGCGATGGACGGCCTGGAACAGTCCCTGGCGGCCGGGGCAAAGGGCGCAGAACCTACGGAGCATGTGCTGGATCAGACGGTGATCCTCTTCCGCCAGATCGTGGTAAGTCTCAAGACCACGCTCGATGCCACGAAGAGCGGTCGCTCGGACTACAGGAAAATGGACTTGTGCACGGCGGTCGGGTGCACGAAATTGGCGGTCTATGAGGAGGCCTTGCGCCAATCGGTGGAGGTGCTCGCGAATACCAAGAGTGCGTTCAAGTCCAAAGAGCTTGGCGATTTGCGGAAACTACTGGCGGGGATCCTGAAAGACGGCCGCCAGTCGTGAGGTCGGGCTCAAGATATCCGGCGGTCGGCCGATATCTTGCTTAACAGCTACTGAAGCTCGAGGGTCATACCGACTCGGCGAGCGATCGTCTTAGCGGGCAGGATACCAGACCTGCAAGTTGAAGGCGCAATCCGGTTGTCTCCCATGCCGTGGGAGGACGCTGATTGCGCCTTTTTTATTGGCTTCGTCGGGGCATGAAGCGCCAGACGGATGCGCGTCGCGACATGCCACGAGTCTGAGCGGCGCGTCGAAGGGGGAACGGCATGGTCGTGGGATGGATGGGGATGATCATCGGCCTGCTGGCCGGCGGGGGACTCGCCGCCGGTCTGGTGTGGAGAGTCTGGCGGCAACGCTTGGAGGCCGAGCGCGCGCAGGCCCAGGCCGAGCAGGCCGCTATCGAAGCGCGTTGCCGGGCGTGGGAGGAATTTGCCAACTGCGCCTCGCCGCTGCTGCCCGTTCTGGTCGAGCAGCTCAAGGCGGTCATTCAGCAGACCGAGTCGGCGGCCCTTGAACTCTGCGGGAGATTTCAGCGGATTTCGCAGCGGGCGCAGGCCCAGGCCGGCCAGGCGGAGCATCTGGTCTCCGGAGCCGGCCGCGAGAACGGCGGGAGCCAGATCACCGTCGAGACGATTCTCCAGGAAATCGGCCTGACGCTCAGCCGGTTCGTCCAGGACGTCCAAAGGACCGCCCAGGTATCGGCGGGCGTCGCCGTGGTCATGAATGAAGTGGACCGCAGCACCAAGGCCATCGTCGGGAGCCTGGTGGAGGTGGAGTTCATCGCCGACCAGACGCGCCTGCTCGCGCTCAATGCCGCGATCGAGGCGGCGCGGGCGGGGGAACATGGACGGGGCTTCGCGGTCGTCGCCGACGAGGTCGCGAAATTGGCGAATCGCTCGGGCGGCGCGGCCACGAATATCCGCACGCTCATCGACACCGTGCGGGACAGCACGGAACGGGCGATGAAGGAACTGGCGGAGCTCGCCTCGGTGAACCTGAACGAGACCCTGTCGGCCAAGGAACGGGTGGAGCAGCGGGCCCGTATCATGGTGGAGCGGAACGCCGAGTTGCGGTCCCGGGTGTCCCAAGCCGGCAGCCAGGCAGAGGAACTCGTGCATGATATCTCTCAGATCGTGATGTCCATGCAGTTCCAGGACATGACACGGCAGATGATCGAGCATGTCAATGCCCCGCTCCTCAAAGTGCATGAACACATGGCCGGGCTGGCGTTGGCCAAGGGAAATCTGCCGATGCCGACAGCCGACGCGTTTCGGGATCTGCGGGGCCTGGATCGGAGTTACACCATGGAATCGGAGCGGGCCATCATGCGCGCGGTGCGCGACGGCGCCGGTATCTCTTCTGCGGTGACGGCCGGGGGGGCGCCGGACGACAACG
The DNA here is from genome assembly GCA_004296885.1 of Nitrospirota bacterium. Taxonomy (NCBI): domain Bacteria; kingdom Pseudomonadati; phylum Nitrospirota; species Nitrospirota bacterium. The sequence continues at coordinate 115,239 of SCVN01000016.1, forward strand.
TCACGCTTTTCTAAATGCAGAAGGCGGAACGATGAGTGCCGAACGGTCGAGATCCGAAGTCCAACACTCATCATTCCGCGTTCATCGTTCATTCTTTTGGAGGTTGATATGGGCAAGCAGATTCTCATCGTGGACGATTCGGCGACCATGCGGCAGATGGTCAGTTTCACCCTGACCAGCGCCGGCTTCGACGTGGTCGAGGCGGGAGACGGCAAGGAGGCGGTCGGCAAGCTGAATGGCGGGGTCAAGCCGAACCTGGTGATCACGGATCTGAACATGCCCAACATGGACGGTATCTCGTTGATCAAAGCCGTGCGGGCCATGCCGTCCTTCAAGTTCACGCCGGTGCTGATGCTGACGACGGAGTCCGACGAGGGCAAAAAGAAGGAAGGCCAAGCGGCCGGTGCGACCGGCTGGATTGTGAAGCCGTTCAACCCGGAACAAATGTTGAAAGTGATCGCCAAGGTGCTGCCGGCGTAAGGATGTGAAAGTGTTTAGTCCGGGAGCTTGCAACTTTCAGACTTGCAAACTTGAGGACTTTTCGACCGGGGGTTAAGAGATGAGCGTCGATCTGTCGAAATTTCAAAGCGCGTTTTTCGAGGAGAGCGCCGAACACGTGGCGACCATGGAAGAGGGGTTGCTGCAGCTCGAGCAGTGCGCGGACGACCTCGACCTGCTCAACCGCATCTTCCGCGCCGCCCATTCCATCAAAGGCAACGCCGGCATGTTCGGCTTTGCCGCGGTCGGCGAGTTTACCCACAAGATGGAGAACATCTTGGATGCGCTCCGTACCGGCCAGATGCAGGCCGATAAGCCGTTGATCGATCTGTTGTTGGAGGCTACCGACGGGCTGAAGGGGCTTCTGGAGGCGGCCCAAACGAATGCGGATCCGGACGAGGACGTCGTGGGCCCGTTGCGCGAGCGGTTGCTGGCTTGCACGGAGTCGCGCGCCGTGGGGCCCGTGAAGGGTGCGCCGTCTCCGGCGCACGATGCGTCGCCCGTGAAGCGTGAAGCGCCGGACGAGATGCGCCGCATACGGTACGAGATTCACTGGGTTCCGACCCCCGCGGTCTTTGCGCGAGGGATTCATCCGGGTCAGATTCTGCGCGAACTCCGAGACCTCGGCGAGTTGACGTCCTCGGCGGATATCGACCGCCTGCCGCCCCTGGAACGCTTGCATGCCGAAGGACGTTCTCTGCCCCTGACCTGCACGCTCATCACCGAACATCCCAGGCGGGAGGTCGAGGCCGTCTTCCTGTTCGTCCAGGACGACAGCGAGCTGACGATTGAAGAAACAACGAGCAGTGAGCCGGGGACGCGGGGACGCGGAGACACGGAGATCGCCGCGTCTCCCCCTCGCCCTGTCGCCACGGCGGGCATGGGCTCCACGTCGGACGGAGGTCCCAAGCCCCTCGGCGAAATTCTGCTGGAAGAAGGGGTGATTTCTCCGGACGTGCTGCGGCACGCCCTCTCGCAGCAGAAGCGATTGGGCGAGATCCTCGTCGAACAGAAGGCCGCCACCCCGCAGCAGATCGCCCAGGCCCTGGACAAACAGCGGAAGCTGGAGCAGGCCGCCCAGCCCAAAAAGGTTGAAACCGCGTCGATCCGGGTGGATACGGAGAAGATCGACAAACTGATCAATCTGGTCGGCGAACTCGTGATCACCCAATCCATGCTGAGCGATCTGGGTGCGCGGTTCGCCATGGACCGGCTCCCCGTGTTGCAGGAGCGCATCAGCCAGTTGGAACGGAACACCCGCGAGATTCAGGAGCGGGTGATGGCGGTTCGGATGCTGCCCATCGGGACGGCGTTCAACCGGTTCCCGCGGCTGGTCCGAGACCTCGCCGCCAGGAACAGCAAGCAGATCCAATTGCTCATGTCCGGTGAGGAAACCGAGCTGGATAAGACCGTGATGGAGTCCATCGGGGATCCGCTGACGCATCTGGTCAGAAATTCGGCGGATCACGGCCTGGAGACGCCTGAGGAACGGAGGGCCGCCGGCAAGCCGGAGCAGGGGACGATCACGCTCAACGCGTTCCATGAAGGCGGCAGCATCTGCATCGCGGTGACCGACGACGGGCGGGGACTCAATCGCGACAAGATTCTGGCCAAGGCGATCCAGCAAGGCCTGGTCAACGAGGCGGACAAACTCTCGGACGAGCAGGTGTGGCCGCTGATCTTCCGGCCTGGTTTCTCGACCGCCGACAAGATCACGGACGTGTCCGGCCGGGGCGTCGGCATGGATGTGGTGAAGCGGAACATCGAGGGGCTGGGCGGAACCGTTACCATCACAACCGAGCTCGGGAAGGGCACCACCTTCACGCTCAAGCTGCCGCTGACCCTGGCCATCATCGAAGGCATGACGGTGCGCGTCGGGCCGGAAACCTACATCGTGCCGCTGGTGTCGATCGTGGAGTCCATCCAGCCCGGGCCGTCCGCCGTCAAGCCGGTCGCAGGCCGGGGCGAGATCGTGAACGTGCGCGGCGCCTATTGTCCCGTGGTGCGCCTCGGCGATGTCTTCGGCGTGCAGCCGGATTGCACCGACCCGACCAGGGCGATCCTGGTGATTCTCGAGACCGAGGGCGAGCGGGCGGCGGTGATGGTGGATGAACTGCTGGGCCAGCAGCAGGTCGTGATCAAGAGTTTGGAGAAGAACTTCCGGAAAGTGGACGGCATGGCCGGGGCGACGATCCTGGGCGACGGCACCGTCGCCTTCATCCTGGACGTGCGGGGGCTGCTCGAAGTGGCCCGCCGAGGCGAAGTCGTGGCGGCGTGAAAGGTGAAGAAAGAGGGAGCTCCCTACGAACGTTGCGTCATGAACGACGGGATACGCTTCCCGAGAGGCGAACGACGAATAACGAGAGGAGGAAGTAATGGCAACGGCAGTGGATACAGCGGCGAGCGAAGCGGATCAGCAGGCGGGGTTGTCGGCGGCCGGCAGCCAGTATCTGACCTTCACGCTGGGGGAGGAACATTACGGGGTGGACATTCTCCGGGTGCAGGAGATCAAAGGCTACACGGCCGTCACCCGGATTCCCAATACGCCGGACTTCATCAAGGGGGTGCTGAACCTCCGGGGCACGATCGTGCCGATCGTGGACCTGCGGAACAAGTTCGGGATGGCGAAGGTGGAAGCGACCATGTTTACCGTCATCGTGGTCGTCGTGGTCCGGGACCGCGTCATGGGGATCGTCGTGGATGCGGTGTCGGACGTGCTGGACATCGCCACGAAGGATATCCAGCCGCCGCCGAACTTCGGCGCCAGGGTGGACACCGGCTTTATCCACAGCATGGCCAAGTCCGGGGATAAGCTCATTACGCTCCTGGACATCGATCGGGTGTTGTCGGTGGATGAATTCGAACAGACGGTTACCAGCGCGTGACGCGCGGGATTCGTGAACGGTTCACCGAACTCCGCTTCATAAGCGACGAGAGACTCAGGGAGGAACAGGTTGAAGGCCGGTGCGTTCGTCGGCGCCCATGCGGGGAACGGGAACGGCTCGGGTTCGAAAGACGGGTTCGAGGAGTTCTGAGGGCTGCCTCATGACGCGTTTCCTTTCTTTCCCTTCCCCTTCCCTCAAGGGAAAGACCGGAAGCGCGTCTCCTGCCTCTTTCCTCGCCCTTCCCCCCCCGGGGCGAGGAAAGAGCGTCGGGAGGTCTGGCGCGAAGGGAGCGACGCGGGACGAAGGGTGGTCTGCACGCGGCTACATCGAGGAGGAGTCATCGAAGGGTTTTCTCGGCGCGCGTCAACTCGATACGACATAACAGAGCGCGCCGTTCAACTGAGGTTGGTAGGGCGGCTCACGCAAGCGCGTTCGAGATTTCACTGGTGGAGCAAGACCTCTCCGCCGCGATGTGATCGAACGCGGCGGTTCAACCGAAGGTTGATGGAGATTGCACTGGAGGCAAAAACCTCTCCGCTCACAGGTGATCGAAGTGAGCGGCTCACGCAAGCGCGGTATGGAGGGCGGCATGGACGGCAAAACGATCCTCTGGTACGGCGTGCTCTTCAGCATCACGGCGGCCTACCTGGTCGCCTTGGCCGGCGTGCGATCCGCCCGGCAGCACGACGTGGGCTACCATTCGCGTTTGATGGTCCGCGCGTGCACGATCGTCGGCATCTGGCTCGTGGCCTACGTCATGAAGCAACTGCTCTTCGGGCGCGAGCGGTTCGGAGGGACGGACGGCGAATACTGGCGGCTCTATGTGCCGGTCTTCTCCGTGCACATGGCCCTGGCGGTCTCCACGATCGCGGTGGGAGCCTACAACTTGTATACCGGCCTGACGCGGCTGCGGTACGGGAGCGTCGGCGCGATGGCGGCCGGCATGTCGGTGCATCGCCGCTTGGGCAAGTTCCTGGTCTGGAGCTTCACGGGCACGATGCTGACCGCCTATCTGGTCTATCTGCTGTTGTTTGTCTGGTATCCGGCGAGCTGAGCGAGGTCGGAAACGGATGCTGGAGGGCGGGAAGGCTGACCGGGGCGCCGGGCGGAGACGTGATCGAGGGTAGCGAGGGCGCAGCGTTCGAACGGGGTTCAACTCATAGCAGCGTTTTTCAATTCTTCAACTATGGAGGCGAACATGTTTACCTGGTTCGGCAATATGAAGACGATGGCGAAGCTCATGCTGGGCTTCGCGCTGGTCGGCGGCATCATGGCCTTCGTGGGGTACACGGGCCTCACGAACATGGGCCGCATCAACGACAGCACCGACAACATCTACAACGTGCAGCTCAGGCCGCTGATGACCCTCACCAAGCTGCGCGGCCTCGTCCATCAGATGCGGGCGCAGACCGTGACCGCGGTGCTGACGACCAGTCCGTCGGACCGGGAGGAGGCGTTGGCCAGAGTCAGGGAATTCAATAAGCAGATCGATGAATCTCGGGAAGTCTTTGCGAAGACCATCAAGGCGGAGGAGGTCCAGAAAGGGTACGACGACTTCGTCAAGATCTACGGCGACTATCTGACGGCCCGCGACAATGTGATTTTGAAACCCCTGCTCGCCGGGGATCAGACGAGCGCGCTGGCCGCGATGAAGGGGGAAGTGGCCGGGAGATTCAAGGCCTCGGTGGAAGCCATCAATGCGCTGGCCGACATCAAAATGAAGGTGGCGCAGCGGAAGTACGACGACGCGAACAAAGTTTATGCCGATTCCAAAGCGCTGCTCACCGGCATCGTCCTTGGCGGGATCGGCCTGGGCCTGTTCCTGGGCTGGGTGATCGCCCGGATGATCGCGAGCGGGTTGAGCCAGGTCAATGACGTGGCCCAGAAGGCGGCGGAAGGCGACCTCACCAAACGGGTGTCGATCGACACCAAGGACGAGATCGGGTTGATGGGCGCCGCCTTCAACCAGATGATGGACAATATCGCCCGGGTGGTGGGCGAGGTGCGGAACGGGTCCGAGCAGGTGTCGTCCGCCTCCGGCCAGATCAGTGTGGGCACCCAGGACCTGTCGCAGCGGACCTCCGAGCAGGCCTCGGCGCTCGAAGAGACGTCGTCGGCCATGGAGGAGATGACCTCGACGGTCAAGCAGAACGCCGACAACGCCAAGCAGGCCAATCAACTGGGGATTGCAGCCCGCGAGACGGCCGAAAAAGGCAGCCACGTCGTGACCCAGGCGGTCACGTCCATGGAGGAGATCAACAAGAGCAGCAAAAAGATCGCCGACATCATCGGGGTCATCGACGAGATCGCGTTCCAGACCAACCTGCTGGCGCTCAACGCGGCCGTGGAAGCCGCGCGGGCCGGCGAGCAGGGGCGCGGCTTTGCGGTAGTGGCCGCGGAGGTGCGGAACCTGGCGCAGCGCTCCGCGACGGCGGCCAAGGAGATCAAGGGGCTGATCAACGAGTCCGTCCAGAAGGTGGCCGGCGGCGCCGAACTGGTGAACCAGTGCGGCAAATCGCTGGAGGAGATCGTCACCTCGGTCAAGCGGGTGACCGACATTGTCTCGGAAATGGCGGCTGCGTCGCAGGAGCAGGCGAGCGGCATCGAGCAGGTGAACAAGGCCGTCATGCAGATGGACGAAACGACCCAGCAGAACGCGGCGCTGGTCGAAGAGTCCGCCTCGGCTGCGGAAAGTCTCCAGCAGCAGTCGGCGGAATTGTTGCAGGTGGTGGAGTTTTTCAAGGTGTCCGACGGCCGGGAGGGAGGGCTTCATCGGGGCCCGTCGCAGGAGCGTCCGGCGGGGGGCGCCAAGCCTGTGCCTCATGCGGCTGCGCATGCGTCCGGGAGCAAAGCGGCCGGCCATGCCTCTGCGGGCAAGAAACCGGCTGCGCCGAAAGAAGAGCTGGTGGGAGTCGGGTCCGACAGGGTCAATGGCAACGGCAACGGCCACAAAACGGCGCACCCATCCGTGAAGGACGCCTTCGAGGAGTTTTAGTCACGAACAGTCGGCGTGCAGCGGTCAGCCTCCGGTTTCCGGCTGACCGCTGACGGCCGGTTGATCGTCGAGGCTTGCGCGATGGAATACGCAATCACGGATGAAGAATTCGAGCGGTTTCGCTCGCTGGTCTACGAGGAAAGCGGGATCAGCCTCAGCGACGGCAAGAAGTCCTTGCTGGTCGCGCGCCTGTCCAAACGTCTGCGGGCCCTGGGGGTGGCCAGTTTTCGTGACTATTATCACAAGGTGTCGGAGGCGCCGGGCGGCGATGAGTTCACGCAGATGCTGGACTGCATCTCGACGAACAAGACGGATTTTTTCCGCGAACCCCTGCACTTTGAGTTCCTGCGCGATCGGATCCTGCCGGCGCTCGGCGTTCACAAACGCCTCCGCATTTGGTCCTCGGCCTGCTCCTCCGGCGAGGAGCCGTACACGATTGCCATGACGGTGTGCGACGGGGTGGCGGCGCCGCTCCAATGGGACGCCAAGATCCTGGCGTCGGATCTCTCGACGCGCGTGCTGGCCCAGGCCGCGTCCGGTGTGTATGAGGAGGAGCGGGTGCGCGAACTGCCGCCCGAGGCCGTCCGGCGCCATTTCCTGAAGGGCCGGGGGGAGCTGGCCGGCATGGTCAAGGTCAAACCGTACCTGGCCGACATGGTGCGGTTCCGGCGGATCAATCTGATGGACGAGGCCTATCCCATCAAGGCTCCCCTGGATGTCATCTTCTGTCGCAACGTCATGATCTATTTCGACCGTCCGACGCAGCAACGGCTGGTGAACAAGTTCCATCGTTATCTGAAGCCGGGCGGGCATCTGTTCATCGGTCATTCCGAAAGCCTGCAATGGGTGGACCATCCGTTTCTTGCCGTCGCGCCGACGATCTATCAGAAGCCGTGAGACGCGACAAGTCGCGGGCGATCAGCGAGCCATGTGAGGAGAGGAGTGTGTCTGAACCGATGACCCTTCGCGCGTCACCCATCATCGAATTCCCGCACATCCGGCGCCTGCGCGACGAACGGTATCCGCACGAGATCGCGAGCATTCTGCCCGGCGAGTACTTCGTGAGCCGGGAGCCGATGATCGTCTACACGGTGCTCGGCTCGTGTGTGTCGGCCTGTGTGCGCGACCCGCTGGTGGGCGTCGGCGGCATGAATCACTTCATGTTGCCGGTTCCCAGCGGAGAGGGCCGGTCCGACTCGTGGGGGGCATCGGCGCGGTACGGGTGCTATGCCATGGAATTGCTGGTCAACGAGATCCTCAAGCGCGGAGGGCACAGGGACCGGCTGGAGGTGAAGGTGTTCGGCGGAGGCAAGATCTACGACAGCAATATGGATATCGGCGCCGCCAATGCGGCGTGGGTGCTGGACTATCTCGAACGAGAAGGGTTCCGGCCGGTCACGGTCGACCTGAGAGACCTGTATCCGAGGAAGGTGTACTACTTTACGGAGTCCGGCCGCGTGTTGATGAAGAAGATCGAGCGCATCAAGAACCGGACGATCTTGGAGCGGGAAGAGCGGTATCAATCATCCTTGCGACCGGGGCACGTGAACGGCGAGATCATGCTGTTCTAAGGAGTGTTGAACGTGGCAACACGACTCTTGCAAGGGCGCTATGCCTGGCAGTCCGGTCTCGTGGTCCTGCTGGCCGCGGTCACCCTCGTCACCGCGGCCGCCTGCCTCGTCTATGTTCAGCACCGTCTTCTCGTCGATGCAGGCGAGCGTCTGGCTGTGGCCGCTGCCGACATCGCGGACACGCTGGACCGGGTTCTCTTTGAACGGTACGGCGACGTCCACATGATGGCCGATGCCTTTTCCGGCAAGATGCACGATGCCGCAGCCTTGACCCAGTACCTCAATCGGATGAAAGAGCGCTATCTCCTCTACCGATGGCTCGGAGTCACCGATGCGCATGGTCGCATTGTGGCGGCCACCGATCCGGGCAGTGTGGGGCTAGATCGGAGCGGAGAAGCGTGGTTCCAGGCTGTTCGCGCCGGACGGAGCGCGCACGTGACGGACTTTTCGACGTCGGAAGAGACCGGCGCGGCCAGGACGGTGGGATTTTCCGCGCCGATCTTCGATGCGCACGGCACGTTCCTCGGCGCGGTGACCACACGCGTAGGGCTGTCCGAATTGGAGGATATCTGTGCGCGGAACATTGCCAGGCTGAAGGAACAGTTGGGCGGAGCGGGGACGATCGAATGGCAGTTTCTTCGCCGCGACGGGGTGCTGATCGCCGATTCCCTGTTGCGGGAAGAAGGCAAGGCCAATCTCCAACAGCTGCAGGTGCCGTCGGTGTTGCTGGGCCTGTCGGGAGCGACGGGCTATGTTGAAGAACCCCACGAGCGTCGGGGCGCGCCGGTGGTGACGGGCTACGCCCGCACCGAGGGGTACGCGGATTTTATGGGGCACCACTGGATCATCCTGGTCCGCATGGATCGGGAGGAGATTCTGGCTCCGATTCGCGCGCTGCTGTGGCGGCTGGGGGTGGTGGGGACGTTGGTGGTCCTGCCGATCCTCGGTTTTCTGTACTGGACCGTCAGGCGTCTGAGGCAGGAATGGACCGTGAGCGAAGGACGGGCCACGGCCATTCAGACGCTGGAAGCGACCATGAGAGAGCTTGCCTGCGAGCCGGACCTCGACGTGTTGTTGACGCGGATGACGGAGGAGGCCCGGACGCTCACCGGATCCCAATATGCCGCGCTGGGCGTCTTCGATGAAACGGGAGGGGAGCTCGCGCGATTCATCACGTCGGGGATGGACGAGGCGCTCAAACAGCGAATCGGGAAGATGCCGGAAGGCCGAGGCCTGCTCGGGCATCTGGCGGAGCAAGACGGCGTGCTCCGCGTGAAGGACCTGACCCGGCATCCGGCCTCGGTGGGGTTCCCGGACGGCCATCCGATGATGCGCAGCTTCCTCGGCGTGTCCGTGCGCGTGCACGGCCGGATCATGGGACGATTCTACCTGACCGAAAAACAGGGCGCCGATGAGTTTACGGAGTTGGATGAGCAGATTATGTCCACGCTGGCCCTGGCGGCCGGCGCGGCGATCGAGAAGAATCGACTGATCATCGGGCTCCGGTCAGCCGAGAACCGGTCCCGCACGCTGCTCGAATCCACGAGCGAGGGCATTTACGGGATTGATCGGGAGGGGGGCTGCATTTTTATCAACAAAGCCGGCGCCGCGATGCTCGGCTATCGGCCGGAGGAAGTCCTGGGCAGAAGCATGCATGCGCTGCTCCATCACAGCCGGGAGGATGGCTCTCCCTATCCGGACGAGGCCTGTCCTATTTTCAAGGCATCCCAAGCCGGCGTTGCCTGCCGGGTGGATGATGAGGTGTTTTGGCGGAGGGACGGGACGGTGTTCCCGGTAGAGTACTCGGCCGCGCCCCTCTCCGAGCATGGGTGTGTCGCGGGGGCGGTCGTGGCGTTCACCGATATTGCCCGGCGCAAACAGGTGGAGGCGCAACTCAACGACCTGGCTCACTATGATGCGCTCACCGGCTTGCCGAATCGCCGCCTGTTCACGAACCTGTTGCCGAAAGCACTGGCACGCGCCGGCAGGTCGAAACGGATGGTGGCCTTGCTGTTTCTGGATCTGGATCGCTTCAAACTCATCAACGACACGCTCGGCCATGCCTGCGCCGATCTCCTGCTGAAGGCGTTTGGCGCCAAACTGCAGGGCTGTGTGAGGACGACGGATACGGTGTCCCGCCTGGGGGGCGATGAATTCACCATCATCCTTGAAGACCTTCCCTGTTCGGATGAGGCCGTGCTGGTGGCCCGCCGCATCCTCGACGCGCTGATGCTCCCGTTCACGATTGAAGGGCGCGAAGTGTTTGTCGCCAGCAGTATCGGTATTGCACTGTTTCCCTCGGACGCCAAGGATGCCGACAGCCTCATGGTCAACGCCGATGCCGCCATGTATGCCGCCAAAGAACGCCGGGGATCGTTCCAGTTCTATGCGCCGGACATGAATAATAGGGCGGATGAACGGCTGCGGTTGGAAACGGGGCTGCGGCATGCGCTGCAACGGCAGGAGTTCGTGCTGCACTACCAGCCCCAGATCGATGTCCGGAGCGGGAAGATTGTCGGCGTCGAAGCCCTGGCCCGCTGGCAGCATCCGGACCGTGGGCTGGTGCCGCCGAACGATTTTATCCCCTTGGCCGAAGACACGGGCCTGATTGTGCCGATCGGCGAATGGGTCCTGCGCACGGCCTGCGCGCAAGTCAAGGCCTGGCAGGCGAGCGGGCACCCGCCGCTGCGCCTGGCGGTCAACCTGTCGAACCGGCAGTTCCTGCAGCCCGACCTCGTCGAGATGATCCGCCGCGTCGTGCAGGAAACGGACTTTGATCCGCACTGCTTGGAGTTGGAGTTGACCGAAAGCCTGCTGATCCGCAATATGGAACGGACGATCGACGTCTTGCAGTCGTTGCATGGGCTGGGCATTCGACTGTCGATCGATGACTTCGGAACCGGATATTCCTCGCTGGGCTATCTCAAGCACCTGCCGGTCAATGCCTTGAAAATCGACCAGTCCTTCGTCCGGCATGTCACCACCAGCGCCAAGGATGCCTCGATCGTCAAGGCGATTATTGCGCTGGCGCGCAGTCTCCAGATGGAGGTGATCGCGGAGGGCGTAGAAACGGAACAGCAGGGAGCCGTCTTGCAAACGGAGCAGTGCTTCGAAATGCAAGGCTATTATTTCAGTCGCCCGGTGCCGGCCGGCGATCTGGCCGCGTGGCTGACCCAGCGCGAGGGACATGCGTTGGTGTCGTGACGCGACGGCGCGAGGCGTACCCTGGGGTTTGCCGGGCGGGCAAGGGAACGGAACATGGCGAAGATCAGGGTTCTGATCGTGGACGACTCGGCGCTGATGCGGCAAATTCTGACGGAATTGCTGTCGCAAGACTCCGAGATCGAGGTGATCGGGACGGCGCCGGATCCCTACATCGCGCGCGAGAAGATCAAGGCGCTCCGTCCCGATGTGCTGACGCTGGACGTCGAGATGCCCCGGATGGACGGGCTCACGTTCCTGGAAAAGCTGATGGTCGGCCACCCGATGCCGGTGGTCATGGTCAGCTCCCTCACCGAGACCGGATGTCAGACGACCCTCCGGGCGTTGGAGCTGGGGGCGGTGGATTTCTTTACGAAGCCCAAGATCGACCTGCGCGACGGCATGGAAGAACAGGCGCGGAACTTGATCGCCAAGGTCAAGGGGGCGGCCTGCGCCAAGGTGTGGCGTCTGGGGCGGCGCGGCGACACCGCGACGGGGCGATGCGGCGCTGGGGCGAGCCCCACATCCCCCCGGCCCCCTGTCTCCGCATCGGGTGTGCCGACGGCCATGCTCAAGACCACCGACACGATCATTGCCGTGGGGGCGTCGACCGGCGGAACCGAGGCGATTCGGGAGCTGTTGCAAGACCTGCCGCCGAACATGCCGCCGATCGTGATCACCCAGCACATGCCCGAAAAGTTCACCCGGACGTTTGCCGATCGCCTGGACAGCCTCTGCCGGATTTCGGTGAAGGAGGCGGAGGACGGCGACAGCGTCCTGCCCGGGCATGCGCTCATCGCCCCGGGGAACTACCACATGACGCTGACGCGGAGCGGAGCCCGCTATTCGGTTCGGCTCAACCAGGAGCCGCCGGTGAACCGGCACCGTCCTTCGGTGGACGTGATGTTCCAGTCGGTGGCGCAACACGCGGGCGGCAACAGCGTCGGCGTGATTCTGACCGGCATGGGGGGAGACGGCGCGGCCGGACTGCTCGAGATGAAGCGGGCCGGCGCGTATACGATTGCGCAGGATGAGGACAGTTGCGTGGTGTTCGGCATGCCCAAGGAAGCCATCAAGATGGGCGGCGTGGACAAGATCTTGCCTCTGTCGCAGATTCCCTCGTCCGTCATGGTTTACGTCCGCACGCAATAACTGCGTGGAAGGTCCGATGATGTCCGCATCACAGGCGAGGCAGACATGAAAGATTTGCCCGGCGTGCTCTATATCGGGTGAGGCGCAGGCTTGTTGGGAGGCACGGACCGTCGATTGCACGGAGGCAAGTTGAAGCGATCGTGCCGCACCTCGGAGCGTCAGCCGATGCCTGGCCGCAGCCAGCCGGTGACGAACCGACCGTCGACTTGCCAACACGGAAATATAAAACCGCACGGAATCATGGCCTTACAGCACCACTGCGTACGACCAGCATTGACGCCGCTGCGTTCTGCCTGTAGTGTGAACGCGTAATGTGTTGAGCCTCGCTGACTGTCCTATCCCTCGCGCTTCTGGTTTCTTCCTGCGCGTCTGATTCCCCAGTCTCCGCCGCTCCTCGGTCGGGCCTCTCTGAGGCGTGATCGTCATGGGTAACCACTAGGTCCCAGGGTATTCGCATTTCTCGCTCCGGCATGGGAATGGAGGCGTATGTCTGCCTCGTCAACCGTCCGTTTGGGGGCAGGAACGTCGAGAGTGCTGATCGTGCGGCGGTAGCAAGGGGCGGAACCACGTTCGAGTCCACACAAGGGAGGTAGGCACCATGAAAAGCGTATTCCACATCAAACAATCGGTCTTCGTCGCGTCACTCGTGCTGATTCTGGGGAGCGTCGCGTGGCCGACGCAAGCCGCGGAACCGTTGAGCGGGCTCGGCCTCGTGGCGTCCGGTGCAGTCGAAGATACGCTGCCGGCCTGTCTGGCCAGAATTCCCAAGGACGCCAGCGCCGGTCAACGCATGTTTGCCGAGGAAAGCTGCAAGCGGGACGAGGCGGCCCGGGCATCGTTCCAAGCCGTGCCCGGTCGCTGAGCACGCGCGTTGCCTCCTGCTGGTGAGGCCAGGCACGTGGCCGTGGGGCATCTTGTGCTGAGGAGAGGCCGACAGGCGGCGGATCTTCCTGTGCCGGCAGGCTCCGAGGGCACGTGTGTCGTCATGCTTTGTTGGGGCGGCGGCAGAAAGGGCAATCGTGAACGATGCGCAGATGATAATTCCCTGGATCACGCACCATCCTTTGTCGGCCTCCGCCATCCTCTTTGGTGGGGCCATAGGTGCGGTGTTGCTGTACACGTATGTCTATGACTATGGAATGCTGACCCATCGAGTCGCGGCTGTGGCGGGCAGACTTCCCGGTGACGCATCGGGATCGTCCCTGGCCGAGCCAAGTGTGGCGACGTCGCTGAAAGGAGTGCCAGTCATGAAACTCTCTACGATCGTGCTGACAGGGCTCGTGTTGGTCGGGACGGCCTCGCTGGTTCTGGCGAATCCGGCGCTGCTGCCCAAACATCCCGGCTATCCGGCTCGCGGGAATGCCAATGATGCAGGGCAGGTCAACCTGACGCAGACGCAGTCCCTCAAGGCTTCGGCCGCGTCGGAGGATGCGCATACGGGCCAGGCGCTCGCGGACTCGAATAACGGCAGAAAGCTGCAGTCGCAAGGCGCCGGCCGACTGCCGACGGTGCAAGGACCCAACATCAAAATCATGCCGCCGGTCGCCGAAGCAACGCGCATGCCCAAGAACTAGCCGTCGATTCGCGCAAGAGGAAGGCCGTTCTCCGAATGGCTTTTCCCCATACGCCACGGTCCGGTTGCAGGGGGCCCCGCAACCAGACCTCCATCTTTCGGCCTCACATCAAGGAGCAGGACATGATGCACACGACACGTATCGCGGTAGGAATCGCCATGGGAGTAACATTGGTCGTGGGCGGGCTCGTCTGGAGCAAGGACCGAGGCCAGGATAAACAGGAGGAGAACAAGCAGGTGGTGGCGATGGCGACGGTGGCCACCGTCACCGTCGAGCAAGCCATCAAGACTGCGCTCGAGAACTTTCCCGGCAAGGTGATCGAGGCCGAGTTGGGGAAGAAACAGGACAAGACGGTGTGGGAAGTTGAGATCCTGACGGCCGAGCAGGGCCTCATGGTCGTGCATATCGATGCCGGCTCTGGCTTGGTCATCAACACCGAGGAGAAATAGGCCGGACCAACTCCGACGCCTGCAGTGTGGGCAGGACCTGCGGGCGTCGGAAAGCCATAGCGCTGCCGCAGGACAGGATGATCCCCAGTTTGCGGGAACGACGAGGAGATGGGTGATGACACCCGAAGAGCGCATCGCGAATATGACGAAAGCGATCCAGCAAGCCATCAAGGTGATGGGGGATCGGTTCGGATCGACGGAAGGCGACGTTGCGAGGGCGATTGAGGCGCTGAAGGTCTCGCTGCAGGCGTCATCGGACCAGGCTCCCAAACCGCCTGCCCAGCCAGTCGGCCAACCGATCGGATAGCACGTCACGAACAGGACCGGTCGGACTCGTGTGCGCGCGAGCCGAATCCGGCGGTCTCAAGCAACCGAGCGTGGTGAACATCTTCACGCAGTCCTCAGTGTACCCGAGGTCTGCACCGGAGCAGTGCCGAGGCGCGCTCGATGGGGAACGTCATGGCGGAGAGGATATATGTGGGGGGCTTGTCGGACCTCGTCACGGACAAGCAATTGGGCGAACTGTGTGCTCCGCACGGGACGGTCAAGTCGGCGCTTGTGATCACCGATCAGTGGACAGGCAAGTCACGCGGGTATGGGTTTGTCGAGATGGGATCGGCGGAGGAGAGTCAAAACGTCGTCGCCGCGCTCAATGCCATCCTGCTGGAGGGGCAGAGGCTGCGATGTTTCTTGGCCTAATCCGATGCCGGTGCCGCAGACCGTCTGCCGTCGAATCTCGTCGGGCGCGGCGCCGTGCCCGACGTTGACACAGTCTGGCAGGCACGACGTCAGGCGCTCGGCCGTATGTCATTCAGGTCGGGCATAGTGATCAACAGGCGTTGGTCGCCGGTCTGTCCGATGATGGACAGGGCCGCCTGAACCAGGAACCGCCGGCCGCTTTTTCGCAGTCCCTGCAGTTGCACGGCCAGAGGTTTCCCCGAAGTCCCTTGCGGGTCGGCTTCCTGCCGAAGTTGGGCCACGACGCGCAGCCAATCCGGCTCGGCGATCAAGAGGGTGATCGGTTTTCCCGCAACCGCAACCGCGTCGTACTCAAATCCTTGCAACGCGGGTTCGTTGATCGCCTCGATGCGGCCGTCCGGCTGAGTCAGAATGATGGGCATAGGGGAAGCCTGGATCAGCCCCCTGGCGCTCTGTTCGGTCTTCAGCCATGCGTGTAAGGTCCGTTGCAGCAAGGCGGTGCGTTCAGCCACTTGCTCCTTGAGCTTCACGTTTGTCCATTGCAACTCGCCGTGCTGCCGCTTGATGATCTGTTCCATCTCGGCAAACGCTTTCCACAAAGACTTGACCTCGTCGCGTGACTCCGAGCCCCGCGCGCCGTGGGGTTCGGTCGAAGACGGCAGTCCGGTCGATCCGGTTAGCAGTGTTTTCATAAGCCGGGTGAGCACGCCCAGCGGCTTGGTCACAATCCGGTGCACCCCGTACCAGATCACGCCCACGAGCAAGATGCAGATGCCCGCCCCCCACATCAACAGCATGCCTTCGTCTCGGCGCACTTTGATGAGCCAGGACTCGATGGGGATTTGGATCTCCATGCCGCCCATCAGATCGTTCAATTGGAAATCATGCTTGGGGCTGTCGGGGTGTGCGTTGTGGCAGTCGACACAGACTTGCGCGGAGGCGAAGTCGCCCTTCATGAACCGCAAGGTCCGTTGTCCGTTGACCACTTCGATCCGGCTGAAGACGCCGTCGCGGTGCTGGGAGAGATAGGCGAAGCTTTCCTGCTGAAACGGATCGCGAAGGCCCTGGTTCTTATTGATGGGCCAGGGGCTCAGGAGTGCCGCGGTGTAATGCTTCTGGCTGTCGCGGATCGCTTCGGACACTTCCCGCAGAAACGTGACCGGCAGGGGAACGGCTCCGGGCATGTCATGGTAGCGATCCGTCACCGCGACGCCGTTTTGCGCGATGAGGGGAATCACGACCGTGGCATAGTAGGTCCGGTCCGCCATGATTTGGGTGGCAACCATCTGCGCCTGTTGCCTGACGGACTCTTCCACCCTGGCCATATCGCGGTGCCAGGCAAAGTACCATTCGAGGGCGAGGACGAATCCGGCAATGATCGGGAGGAGCAGAATGACGAGCTTGGTGCCGACGGACCGTTCACGCACCCATTGAAGACCGGGAAGGGGCATCAGCATTCACCACAGGTCTGCGATGCATCATCGCAGGTTCCGGTGTATTGTCAAGCGAAGACACGGTAACGAGCATGACCCTGCGGTGCGGCGTTGGGTTGAATTGACGCGCAGCAGAGGGGTTGTGTATAAGGAATGTACGCGCCGCAGTGTGCGCAGCAGGACTCGAGGAGCAGCTGTCTATGCAACCGCGAGAGTTTCACGACGGGGCCCAAGACGGGCTTGAAGCGCTGGAGTCGCTCGATCCCGAACGCATCCGATCGTTTTCGGACCTGCTGGTCGCGATGCGGAAGACCGCGTTCGGCGGGCGCCGTCTCGGCGAGGCGTTCGAGGTGCTCTGGGCCATGATCGAAGACCCGGACTGCCATGTCGTGCTGACCCTGTCCGGCGCGATGACCATCGCCAAGATGGGCAAGATCATCAGCGGCATGATCGATCACGGGATGGTCCAGGCCGTGGTGTCGACCGGCGCGCTCATCGCGCATGGGCTCAGCGAGTCGGTGGGGAAGACCCATTACCGGCACGATCCGGCCATGACCGATCAGGACCTGTTTCAGAAAGGCTACAACCGCGTCTACGACACGCTGGAGATGGAATCCAACCTGAATTATGTCGAGCAGGTCGTTTCGCGGACGCTCAAGCGGATTTCTCCCGATCAACTGCTGTCGTCCGAGATGCTGACCCGCGAGTTGGGCCAGACCCTGGTCGAGGAGCATGAGGGAACCGGCATCCTCAAGAGCGCCTACATCAAGAACGTGCCGGTCTATATCCCGGCGTTTACCGATTCCGAGATGGGGCTCGACGTGGCGACCTGGGCGATGGGGCGGGCGCTGGATCGGGCCCGCAGCCAGGCCAAGGACGATGCCGCGGTGCTGCGCGCCTTGCACCAGGTGCAGCCCTCCTTCAATCCCTATCTGGACTTGAACAGTTATGCCGACCGGATGCTGTCCGCCAAGCGGCTGGGCATCGTGACGATCGGCGGCGGGGTGCCCAGGAATTGGGCCCAGCAAGTCGCCCCCTACGTGGAGATCAGCAATGTCCGGTTGGGCCTGGACGTCAAGCCGCCGCGCTTCCAGTACGGGGTCCGGATCTGCCCGGAGCCGGATTACTGGGGGGGGCTCAGCGGCTGCACCTACCAGGAAGGCATTTCCTGGGGGAAGTTCGTGCCTCCCGAGGAAGGCGGCCGGTTTGCGGAAGTGTTGAGCGATGCGACGGTGGTCTGGCCGCTCTTGATGGTGGGCCTGCTGGAACGATTGCGTCACAAACCGGCCCAGTCCTGAGCCGAGCCAAGCGGTACGCGCCTGGCGGGACCCTCGATCCGGATGAAGATGCCCGCACCACGCCCTGTCCCACCCCCGTACAGTACCGACCCGGCGCGGTTGGCGCGCGAGGTGGTCGTGGAGACCTGTCGCGCCGGGGGGCCCGGCGGCCAGCATCGCAACGTGACGGATTCGGCGGTGCGGCTGCTGCATGTACCCTCGGGTGTGCAGGTGACGGCGAGCGAGTCGCGCTCGCAGCACCGCAACCGGGCGGTGGCCTGGGAGCGGCTGATCGCCAGGCTGGAGCGGTTGAACCGGGTGCCGGCCAAGCGGGTACCGACACGGCGGTCGAAAGGCGCGGTCGAACGTCGGTTGGCCGAAAAGAAACGGCGCCAGGCGGCCAAGCGGCTGCGCACCACCGCGCGAAACGAAGAATAACAGACGGTACTAAGGCAGCGGTAACAGGGGACACGTGAAAAGAACAGAACCGACGACATTGTCAAAACCCCGCCTACATCCGAGGCGGCCACGGTGGCATGGCTCCCTGTGCCTTGTGACGGTTGTCCTCTTGATGACCGCAGCGGACGTGCGCGGGGAGGGCCTGGATTTTCTGCTGCGCGAAGACGGCCGGCTGCGAGGCAACGTCAAGGCGCCGGTGACTCTCATCGAATATTCCGACTTCACCTGCGGGTTCTGCCAAAAGTGGTTTCAGGAAACCTGGCCGCGCATTCAGGCCAAGTATGTGGACACCGGCAAGGTCCGGTTTTCCTATCGGGACTTTCCGAGGGCGTTCCAGGGGCCGGGACTGGACGGGGCGCTCGCATCCCGTTGTGCCGGCGAGCAGAACCGGTACTGGGCCATGCACGATGAGTTGTGGGGCGACCGGCGGCTCGGCGCGGAAGACCTGCAACGCCACGCCAAAGCTATCAAGCTGGATCTGCCGGCCTTCTCCAAATGTATGCGCGAAGAGCGCCACACGGATGACATCTTTCGGGATCGGGCGGAGGGGACGATTTTGGGTTTCCGGGGGACGCCGGGATTCGTTCTTGTTCGGACCGACTCGTCCGAGAAGGATCCGCCGGTGGTCATCCCTGGCGCCTTCCCGTTCGACGTGTTTGAGGAGCAGATCGATCGCCTGTTGGGGGAAGGGGCAAAAGGGAAGCGTTGAGTCGGCTCGGGAGTTGAATTCCCTGCGCGGGGAGCCTATGCTCTCCGGCAGGACCCGCATCATCGCGGGAGCACATGGGAAAGGAATCATGGCGCACGAACAAGCATTTTGGCCGGTCGAATGTGGAGAAGGGGAGCCGGATTTGCTGGTCTGCATGTCCTGCCTGAGCGAAGTCTTTCGGCGCAAGGTGCCGATGCCGGACTGTCCGACCTGCCACGGGGTCTCCACGTATGAAGCCTTTACCGTGGACTCGATCCAGGATTGGGGGACCGACGAACTCATTGCCAAAGCGCGGGTGGCGCAACAGGATGTGAGTCTGCCTCCGGTCCAGACCAACGACTTCTCTGCGGTCGAATTACCTGAATAACGGGTTGCCTCCGGGCCTGTTCCTGGGGGTGCCGTGAGGATGCGATGGGCGCGCGTCCGTTCCTGATCGGCCAACAGTGGCGTTCCTCGGCCGTGACCGCTTCCGTGCGGAACCCGTACACAGGCGCGCCGGTGGCGGACGTCTGTTTGGCCGGGAAGGCGGAGGCGGACGAGGCCATTGGGGCGGCGATGGTGGCCTGTACCTCCATGCGACGCCTCCCGTCGCATGCCCGGGCCGGCGCGCTGAACAAGATCGCGGAAAGCCTGACCGTCCGGCGCGAGGAGTTCGCCCGAACCATCACTGCGGAAGCCGGCAAACCGATCGCGGATGCGCGACGGGAAGTGGGCCGGGCGATCCAGACCTTTGTGATCGCGGCAGAAGAAGCCAAGCGGTTGCCCGGCGACGTGCTCCCCCTGGACCTGACTCCCGGCACAGACTCCTATCTCGGCATCACCCGGCGCGTGCCGATCGGCCCCATTCTTGGAATCTGCCCCTTTAATTTTCCGCTGAATCTCGTCGCGCACAAAGTAGCGCCGGCCCTGGCTTGCGGCAACCCGATTGTGGTGAAGCCGGCCCCCCAGACCCCGCTCACGTCCCTGCTGTTGGGCGAGGTGATTCTGGAATCGGGGCTCCCCCGTGGGGCCTTCAGCGTCGTGCCCTGCGACAATGCCGTCGCCGAGCAGATGGCGATGGATCCCCGCGTGAAACTGCTCAGCTTCACCGGCAGCGCGGCCGTGGGCTGGATGCTCAAGGCCAAGTGCGGGACCAAGAAGGTGGTGCTGGAGTTGGGGGGCAATGCCGGCGTGATCATCGAGCCGGATGCGGACCTCGAGGTGGCGGCCCAGCGCTGTGCCACCGGCGGCTTTGCCTATGCCGGGCAGACCTGCATCTCGGTGCAGCGGATCCTCGTGCACGAGGCGGCCTATGATCGGTTCGTGCAAGCGCTGCTCGATCGCGTGGCGGCGCTGGCGGTCGGGGACCCGTCGGATGACGCCACCGTGATCGGTCCCTTGATCGACGAAGCGGCGGCCCGCCGGGTGGAAGCCTGGGTGGCCGAAGCGGTGGCGCAAGGCGCATCGTTGCTGGCGGGCGGGCGGCGAACCGGTGCGCTCGTGGAGGCGACGGTGCTGGCCGATGTGGCGCCCGACATGAAAGTTTCCTGCCGGGAAGTGTTCGGGCCGGTCGTGACCCTCTCCCGGTACAAGCGCTTCGAGGACGCGCTGGAGGCGTTGAACGATTCCGAGTTCGGCCTGCAGGCCGGAGTCTTTACGAGGGACGTGGACCGCATTTTTCGCGCCTACCGCGATCTGGACGTGGGGGCCGTGCTGGCCAACGAAATTCCCACCTTCCGGGCCGACCACATGCCCTACGGCGGCGTGAAAGCCTCCGGGCTCGGCCGCGAGGGGGTCCGCTACGCCATCGAGGACATGACCGAGCTCAAACTGCTGGTGCTCAATCTGAAAGATTCCGGGCCGATCTGATGTCCTGCCCGGCCTCGCGGTCTGTGTCTGGCCGCCGGTCTGAAAAAAACTTTCCCGCCGTATTGCGGAAACCTCGGCAAATTGATACAACTGCGACCCTGTGCGTCTGTATCAATGGCGTGGCGTTCGGCCGTTCTGCGAAGACGGAAGCCGGGGCTGTGAGCCTGGGCTTCTGTGCCGATCATGAGGCAGGAGGGAGTCACGATGGTTCCATCGCATATGTTCCTGACGCGGGGCGTGGGAGTCCACAAGGAAAAGCTCTCGTCGTTTGAGCTGGCCTTACGGAGCGCCGGGGTTGCCTACTGCAATCTCGTGACCGTCTCCTCCATTTTCCCGCCGGAGTGCAAAATCATCCCGCGCAAACGGGGCGAATCCCTGCTCAATCCCGGTGAAATCACCCATTGCGTCATGGCCCGGTCGGAGACCAACGAACGCAACCGGCTGGTGTCCGCCTCCATCGGCCTGGCCATCCCGACGGATCGGCGCATCTACGGCTATCTGTCCGAACACCATGCCCACGGCGAGACGGACGAAGAGACCGGCGAGTACACGGAAGATCTGGCGGCGCAGATGCTCGCCACCACGTTGGGCATCGAGTTCGATTCGAACCTGGCCTGGAAAGAACGGGAACAGGTGTTCAAGATGGGTGGCAAGATCGTCCGGACCATGAACATCACCCAGTCGGCGATCGGCAAGGCCAATCGCTGGACCACGGTCGTGGCCTTGGCGGTGTTTATTCC
Source organism: Nitrospirota bacterium (assembly GCA_004296885.1). Lineage (NCBI taxonomy): Bacteria > Pseudomonadati > Nitrospirota > Nitrospirota bacterium. The sequence goes on from SCVN01000016.1 coordinate 136,729, forward strand.
GCTCGAAAACCTGCCCAAGAAAACGCGTTCCCGGAGGTAAGCCGGCCTATGGCGCTTCCCGCTGGGTGGCTCGGGGTGGACGAGAATTTTCTCGGCCTCGACGAGCCCTGGTGTCACCCAGACCGAGCCGGCGTCCGCGTCCTGCCCGCTCCCTACGAACATACCTCCAGCTACATTCTCGGATCGGACCGGGGACCTTCCGCGATCATTGAAGCCTCCCAGCAGGTCGAGCTCTACGACGAAACGCTCGACCGCGAGCCCTACCGCGAGTGGGGCGGCGTGGCTACCGCGGTTCCGCTGGATTTGGGCGGCAAGGTAGACCGGGCGGCGGTGGAGGCGATCGAAGCTTTCGTGCAGCCGCACGTCGGGGAAGGCCGCTTTGCGCTGACACTGACGGGAGAGCATACCGGCGCGTTGGGCGCCATCCGCGCCCATGCCAAACGATACCCGGACCTCTGCGTGGTCCAGATCGACGCGCACGGCGACTTGCGCCAGGCCTATCACGATAACCCCTTCAGCCACGCCAGCGTCATGGCCCGGGTCGTGGAAGACGGGCTTCCCCTCGTGCAGGTCGGGATTCGCTCGATCTCGCCCGAGGAGATCGCCCTGATCGCCAAGACCGAGTCCATCAGCACCTTTTTCGCCGCGAAGATTCTGGACCCCTCCGGTCCCTATGAGGGCAAGGCGGTCCACTGGGTGCCCGAGGTCGTCAAGGCCTGCCGCGGCCCCGTCTATCTGACGTTTGACTGCGATGGGCTGGATGCGTCGCTGGTGCCGGCGCTGGGCACGCCCGAGCCGGGCGGGCTTGGCTGGTACGACACGCTGACCCTGGTCACGGCCCTGGCCGACGGGCCGGGTATCGTCGGCATGGATGTGAGCGAGATCGCGCCGATCGAGGGGTTCGCTGCGCCGCAGTTTGCCATCGCTCGCCTGATCTATCGCATTCTGGGCCGCATCCGCGCCGGCCGCAGGTAGGCGCGGAAAACGCTCCCCAACTTTGTTCTCGGTCGCTCGAACCCCTCAACGTACGGCAAGGCGAGAGGCAACGTACCTATCCGCTCGCAGGTGATCGAAGCGAGCGGTTCAAGCGAAGCTTGGTATGGACCTCCTCGGGGGCCTCACTCCCCGCGGCCTTGCCACGGGGCAAGGCGCGTCTTGGCGCGCCAGGGGTGGGCGGGTGAGAAGGCGGCCTTTTTCAGCAGCCTAGAGGGAAAGCCAGCTGTTATCTAACTGCGACGGTAGTTTATTCCGACCTCGTCATAGGATCTATGAAGAAACTGGTCAAACGTACGGCAGGCCGGTCATCGGCCACTGAGCCGACACCGGCCCAGCGGAAGAAACAAGGGGGCGAGCTTGCCGCGATCCGGATCAACAAGTTCTTTACGGAGCAGGGGCTGTGTTCCAGGCGGGAGGCGGACCGGCTGATCGAGGGCGGGCACATTACCATCAACGGGCGCCTGGCGGTGCTGGGCGATCAGGTCCGTCCCGGCGATGTCATTGCCCGGGACGGCTTGGTGGTGCCCTGGGGAAACCGGCCGGTCTACATCAAATTTCATAAGCCGGTGGGGGTGACCACGACCAGCGAGCCGGACGTGCCGGACAACATCATCGCCTACATCGGCCATCCGGCCAGGATTTTCCCCATCGGCCGGCTCGACAAGGATTCTTCCGGGTTGATTCTGCTGACCAACGACGGCGATATCGTCAACCGGATCTTGCGCGCGGAGCACGGCCACGAGAAAGAATACCTCGTCCTCGTGGATCGCCCCTTCGACCAGGCGTTTCTGGATCAGATGGCGCGTGGAGTCGTCATCCTGGGCAAGCCCACGAGACCTTGCACCATCGCACGGCTCGGCCCGCGCAAGTTTCGGATCGTCCTCACCGAGGGACGCAACCGGCAGATACGCCGCATGTGCCAGACGCTCGGCTATCGGGTCGTGGCGCTCCACCGGGTCCGGATCATGCACATTGCGATTCAGGGGCTCGGAGTGGGACAGTGGGCAAATCTCTCCGCGCATGAACAGGCCCTGCTGATGGAGACGCTCGGCGTCAAAAAAGGCGCGCCCTCATAAATCTGCGGACTAGTTTCGGGAGACTCCCGGATCCGTGCCTTCCAGCGGCAGGGAGAAAGGCGTGGGCTCTTTGGGCTCGGTGCGGATGAGGGGCTGGCTGGGCGAGACGGAGGTGGGAGCCGGTCGGAGCCCGACGAAGAGGTTCAGCAACGCAATCACGAAACTGCCGATCAAGAGGGAGCTGCTCGTGTTCCGGATCGTGCGGGTTCCTTCGTCGCGCATGTCCTTGGCCACATCCGCCACGGTCTCGAGCAGGCGGTCCAGCGCAAGACTGACCTGAATCAACTTGGGGCCGGCGTTGTCCGCGGCCTGCAGTTCGGCTTGATGCCGCAGCTCGGCCGCCTCTTGGGGCGACTTGGCGATCCACACCTGCGTCAGCAGGTTGATGGTCCGGCTGGCCGCCGAAAAGTAGGCGTCCAGGCTTTCCCGCACCGCCTGAATATCCTGAGGTTCGCTCCGACCGCTGCGCGACACGCGCAGGCTGGCGGAGGCGTAGCGGTCCACCGCATGCTGAATGCGGGCGTGCCGCTCGGGCAGGGACTTGGTGATCTTCTCGAATTCCTTTTGGCTCGGGGCTTCCAGCGCGCGCACGACCGACGTGCGGTAACGGATGACGTCGGCCGAGATGTGCGCGAGGTCCGTCGCGGCCAGCGTGTACTCCGTGTACATGATGCGCAGGTCACGGTCCACCTGGCTGAGCGCTTCGGCGCCCAAGAGGCCCAGGCTGGCGACCGATAAGCTGACCAGGAACTGACCCCAGGTGGGGCGCAGCATCCTCCATGTCAGGCGATCTCCGAACATCCGTCCTCTCCTTGCGGGCGATCACTCCGGCCCGCACCTGTCAATCTATCAGATCGGCCCGACCAAAAGAAGCCCGACGGAGGCCAGTCTCAATCCAGCTGGAGCCGCCGGTCTACGTGCGCGCTCAGGGCCGGGTCGTTGGATACGAAAATGAGCGACCAGGGCTCTTCCTTGCTGCACAGACGCCGAAGGATCGTGTCGCGGACGGTGGGCTGCATGCTGTGGAGCGTGCCGTCCAGGATCAGCAGCTGGGGGCGCGTGACGATCGCCCGCGCCACGAGCAGGCGCAGGATCTGGCTGGTGGTGAAGCCCCGTCCCTTGGCCTGGACCGGCGTGCGGAGCCCCATCGGCAGCGCATCCACTTCTTCTTCCATCTCGACGAACCGAAGTGCCCACAAGAGGTCGGTATAGGGAATCCCGGGCCGCCCCACCGTGATGTTCTCTTCCAGCGTGCCCTCGAACAGGGAGAGTTGGGAGTCGAGAATCAGGCCTCGGCAGGCGTTCAACGATTCCAGGTCCAGATCGCGGATGTCCACGCCGTTGTATCGGATGACGCCCGATGTGGGAAGGTAGAGCCCGGCCAGCACCCGCGCCAGGGTGGTTTTGCCGGTGCTGTTCTTCGAAAAGACGGCGATCTTTTCGCCGGGCACGAGTTCCATGCTGAAGCCATCGAAGATCGGGGCCGAGCCGGGATAGGCGAAGCAGAGGTCTTTGCACGTGAGCCGGACGCCATGGATCGTCGGGTCCGGCAGGGGCACGGTCAGCTTGGCGATTTCCTGATCTTTGGGCAGGGAGAACAAGTAATCCAACTCGGTCAGCGCGGTGAAAAAGTAGAACACGGTGCCCATCCGCTTGACGATCCCGTCGAAACTCACCAGTAACCCGCCGACGATCGCCTCCGCCGCCACGAACTGCCCGAGCGTCAGTTGGCCGATGGAGAGCAGCCAGCCGGCCGTGGCGATCAGGCCGCCGTGGGCCACGGCTTGCCAGCCGAGCGAGCCCATGTACTGGCGCATCAGGATCGTAAAGCGCGTCCCTCTGGCTTCCACGTAGGCCTGCACGTGTTCGTCGGTTTTCTGCAGCAGGAGCGGGGCGCTGACGGTGGACTTGAAATGGGTCAGGTTGCCGGAGATTTCCTGCAACCAGTTGAACGTCTCGTACTTGGCGTGGGACATGGCGAGCGTGGAGCGGAGCCCGCCTTGGCTGAGCAGGGTGATCACCACCGCGAAGCCGCTGACCAGCAGGACGTTGTAGAGCAGAAAATAAGGATGGTACATGACCAGGATCGTCATGCCGACGGTTCCGCCGACCACCACGTTGATGATGTCTACGATCATGGCCGAGAGCGCCCGCTGCATGAGCACGGTCTCGAAGAAATAGTTCGTATACTTGGGCGGGAAAGTCTCTTCCCGGAACCGGGGGAATTGCTGGGTCAGTCCGAGCGCCACCCGGGCGAAGAGTCGCCGTTCGAGGACTTCCACCGCATAAAACTGCAAGGCTTTAAAGGCGCCCACGAACAAGAGGCTGCAGACCAGAATTGCGGCCAGGGTGACGATCATGATCGGCTGGATGGCGAAGGCGAAGGTATTGACCAGTTCTTGCACGGTCAACGGCACGATGAGCGCGAAAAGTCCGATGGCCAGAGCGTAGGAGGCAAGCAGGCCGAACACATCCCGCTCGAGCCGGAAGAACAGGCTCAACCGGGCGATCATGCTGCGGAGCAAATCGCCGTGAGCCGGCTGGTTATCAGGCCCGTCCGCGTGCATACGCTGCCCAGTGCCAGGCCGGAGTCGCCGCCGAGGCGTCGGGGCGGACTCTCGCCTTCCCTCGGACCCCCGCCTCTGGGGCCCGTAAACGACCCTAGACTAGCAGAGGAGGCGGAAAAAAGCCACAGGACGTGCGGGGAGTGAAGGGGAGCCGGTCAGGCCACGGTCACGCGCCGGCCGACATGCTCGATCAGCAGCGGATCGTTGGAGACGAAGATGACGGACCAGGGCTCCTCTTTGGAGCAGAGCCGCCGGAGGATGATGTCGCGGGTCGTGGACTCCATATTGTGCAGGGTTCCGTCGAAGATCAGAAGCTGCGGGCGCGTGATGACGGCCCGCGCGACCAGGATGCGCAGGATTTGGCTGGACGTGAAGGCCTTCCCGCGCGCCTGGATCGGCGTGTGCAGGCCCAAGGGCATGGTTTCCACCTCCTCATCCAGTTCGGCGAAGCGGAGCGCCCATTGGATATCCTCGTATTGAATGCCCTTCCGTCCCATGGTGATGTTTTCTTCCAAGGTCCCGCCGAAGAGGGTGAGGCGGGAGTCCAGCACCAGCCCTCGGCAGGTGTTGAGACTCTCCATGTCCAGGTCGCGCAGGTCCACGTCGTTGTATCGAATCACCCCCGTGGTGGGGGCATGGATCCCGGCCAGGACCAATGCCAGCGTGGTTTTGCCCGTGCTGGTGCCGGAGAGGAGGGCGATTTTTTCGCCCGGCCCCACGTCCAGATTGAAGTGTTCGAAGATCGGGGGCGCAGAGGGGAAGGCAAACGACAAATCTTTGCAGGTCAGCCGGACGCCATGCAGGGTGGGATCGGGAAGCGCGACAGACATCCGGCCCGGCTCCGTGTCCCGGGGATGGGCAAAGAGGGTGGCGAGCTCATGCATGGAGGTGAAGGCGTAGATCAACGCATACATGCGCCGGGCCAGCGTATCCAGGTGGATGAGCAAGGCGCCGACGATGACCTCCGCCGCCACGAACTGCCCCAGCGTCAATTGGCCGGCGGCCATCAGCCAGCCGGCCGTGGCGATCAATCCGCTGTGTCCCAAGGCCTGCCACAGCACGGCCCCTTTGTATTGTCGCCCGGTCAGGATGTCGGAGCGTGTCTTGCGGGCCATGACGTAGGCCCGGACCACCTCGTCCGTCTTCTTGAGCAGGAGCGGCATGCTGGCGGTGGATTTAAAGTGCAGCTGATTGTGGGCCACGTCCTGCAGCCAGTTCAGGGTCTGATAATGCAGGTCCGACACTTTCATCGTGATCAACAGGCCGCCGCGGCCGAACGTGGTGACGACGAAGGCAAACCCGCCGATCAGGATGACGTTGTAGAGCAGGAAATAGGGATGGTACATGACCAGGATCGTCATGCCGATGCATCCGCCGATCGCCACGTTGATCAAGTCCGTCAGCATGGCGACCAGCGCCCGCGGCAGGAACTCCGCCTCCGCAAAGCGGTTGGCATGATGGGGAAGGAAACGGTCTTCGCGAAACTTGGGCAATTGCTCGGTGAGGGCCAGCGCGATGCGGGTGTAGAGACGTTGGACCAGGATTTCGACCGCGCGGGCTTGCAGCACGCGGAGGGCGCCGATGAAGATCAGCGTGACCGCCATGACGCCGGCCAGGGTCACGATCATGATCGGCTGGATGGCGAAGGCGAAGGTGTTGGTCATCTCCTGGACGGTCAACGGGACGATCAGGGCGAAGAGCCCGATGCCCAGGGCATAGGCCACGATGATGCCCAGGATCTTTCGCTCGATCCGCAGGAACAACCCGAGCCGGGCCAACGTGGCCTTGAGGAGGCCGCTCTGGTCGATCGGAACGTCGTAGGGCGCGTCGTGGCCAGGAACGCTCATGCCTGACTCTCTCCGGCCTCCTTACTTATCGAACGCGCGCGACGGTTGATAGCTCACGGGGATGGCCGAGGCGGGAGCCTTGGCCCAGGCCCCAATGGCCCACTGGTACATGGCGAGGGCTTTCTGGTAATCGGACTGCGCCCTGATCCACTGGGCCTCCGAATCCACGGTGTTGCGCTCGCGCAGATTCACGAAGAGCACGCTCGTGGCACCCAGGCTGAACCGGAACCGTTCGCCTTCTTCCAACGTCCGGGCCATTTGGAGGGACTGTTGGGCGGCGGTAATCCGTTCCTTGGCCCGCTCCATGGCGGAGAGAGAATTGTCCACATCCACCGCCACCTGCTGCTGACGGAACAACTGGACCAACACGAGCCGGTCCGCCTTCCCCTGGGCTTCGAGCACCTCGCCCTTGCTGCGGCGCTGCATGAACGGTATCCGCAGTTCCAGGCCGAATTTATACCCGAGACCCAGCACGAATTTTTCCGGGGTGCGGGACGGCGTAGCCTCCGCATCCAGGCTGGGCAGGAGGTTGTTTTTCGCCAGTTCCAGATCGATGTTGTTCAGCTGGGCCTCGATCGAAATCGCCCGGATCTCGGGCCGCGCCGACTTGGCGTTGATCTTGTCGGCCAGCACCGTTTCAGCCGACGGGAGGCTCGTCACCCTGGGGAAATCGGCCACCCGTTCTCCGCCGGGGACGATCGGGGTATCCCGTTCCCAGAGGAACATGGAGAACTTGTACTGTTCCTGTTCGACAAGCCTGGTGGCGGCGATGAACGCCTCGCGCCGGCGCTGGACTTCCTGGTTGGCTTCGACCACATCCAGCGGCGCCACCGCTCCGGCTTTGGCGCGTCCCTCCACCTGCTTGTACCGGTCTTCCGCGACCTTCAGCGCGCGTTTGTGGACATCGGCGAATTTCCAGGCGGCGATCCAATCCCAGTATTGGCTCGCCCCCGCCAGAAACAGGTCCTGCCTGGTCTGGGCGACTTGAACGTCCGCCCGCGGGTCCGCGAGGCCGGACCGTTGGAGTTCGGCATTCTCCGGATTCACCATGAGCCCGCGGAGTAAGGGCATGGAGGCTCCCACGAGGATCTGTTCCCGGTTGCCGTCGAATCCGAGATCCGGAATCCTCGCATTGCCGATCACCTTCCGGTAGCCGGCCATGCCCTTGAAGCCGGAAGGATCCCTAAAGTCCAAGAAGGTGTCGTTGAACCCGGCGGTCTGAAGGGATTTCGACGGATCACTGGAAGAAATGAACCGTTCGATTTCGGAATCGTTCACGAGCGTGGGCTCGAAGGCGCCGAGAGCTTTCAGCATGCGGCCCCTGGCCACGACCTTTTCGGTGCCCGCGCCTTTCAGCAGCGGGTGAGACCGGTCCACCCAGGCCAGCACTTCGTCGAGCGAGAGCGGAATCGGCGGCAAGGCCTTGGTTTTCCCGTCGGCTGCGGCCGCGGCCGCGAACGCCGGGAGTTCGAGGAACGCAGCGGCGCACAGCAGCGCCGCCAGCATGATGACGGTACGTAGGCGAATCATGGGAGGTTCTCCTTTCTCCATACGAGGAACCGAGATGATGACCGAGGGCAGCTGGAATGAACGCGGCTGGGCCGGCGCCGGTGGAGGGGCCGGGAAGGAAGGCCGACCATGCACGTGAGCGGCAGAACCTACTTCGCACCTCGACCGGCTTTGGGTAAGAGCGTGTCGAGCAACGTCGGCGGGCCCTCCTGATAATCGGGCGGGAAGAGATTGAACCGCCGCCACAGCTCATACCACAGGGGGACCCGATTCAGAATCACCCAGCCCATCACTTTGGTGCCTTGGCGGACGTGAGCTTGCTCCGGCCAGGGCCGCTCGTCCGGGTCCGGCACGACCCAGAAACGGAAGTTGCCCTTGCCGTTGTCCACCTGGTCCACGACTTTGATGATCCCGCCGTACGTGCCGGCCATGAGTTCGGGCCAGGCGGGGAGGGGGATGGCCGGGATGCCGTAGAAGAGCAGGCGGACTTTGCGGCCGGCGTTCAACAGCGGCGCGTCGAGCCCGTCCGCGAGCATCTCGCAGGCCTTATCCGCGCTGGTGGGGGAGATTTGCACGAGCCGGTCGCCGACCTTGACGGTCTCGCCGGGGCCGACTTCCGCCATGCGGACGACTGTGCCGTCAATCGGGGCCAGCACGCGGCTGGCGATGCGCCGCTGTGTGGCGTTGGAGAGGCGCAGCCCCACATTGGCGAGCTGGTCGGCGGCCCGCGCCGCCTCCGCCAGGGCGCCGGCCCGTTGGGCCTCGGCGTCCATGAGGCGTTGCAGGACCTCGGCGCTGATCTGATCGCGGCCGAAGCTCAGGGCGCGCATGCCCTGTTTGGCTTCCTTCAGCGTGGCCTCCGCTCCCTGCAGATCGGCCTTGCTGGCGATGGCGCCTTGAATGGACAGTTCCAGCTCGCGTTGCGACACGAGCCCCTGGGTCGCCAGTTCCTTGTGCCGGTTGACGTTCAGTTCCGCGGTGTCCACCGCGATCTTGGCGGAGACGACGCGCTGCTCGGACGCCCGCACTTTATTTTCAGCTTCGAGCACGCGGGCTTCGGCCGAGGGAACCGCCGCCCTGACCAAGTTCTGCATTTCTTTGATCCGGTCGGTCAACTGGTCGGCGCGTTCCAAGGCCGCTTTTCGGTTCTGTGCCAAAGCTTCTTTCTGTTGTTCGAGCAGCGGCAGCAGGTCGGGCGCCATGAAGCTCGGGTCCACATCGCGCAATTCCACGATCATGTCCCCTTGCTTCACCCGGCTGCCCTCGAAGACGTGCCACTTGTTGACCTGCGCCGCAATCTGCGCCTCGATGTCTTGCGGCCGTTCGTAGGGCGAATAGGCGGAGAGCTGGCCGGTCACCGTGACCGTCTGGGTCCAGGGGACGAAGGCGATGACCAGGGTAAACAGCAGGATCAGCTTGATCGCCAGCCTGGCGTTGAACTTCAGCCGCTCGGGGATCTGGACGGCTTCCCAGGATTGGAGCTTGGCGGAGGTGGCGAGGTCGTCGACCTGGATGTCTTCCAGTCCCGTCGGATGCGTGACGAGGGCTTGCATCCGGCCCTTAATGCTGGCTTTCAGATCGGGCATCCGGGGCCTCGCGAAGAGATACCCGGCATCATAGTGGATTTGCTAGGGCCGGGTCAAATTCCCTGCGGCCCGGCCGCCGCCTACGTCATTTTTCGACATCCCGTAGGGCTTGACCCCCGGAGGGGACAGGATTAAGGTTGAGCCCCATTACTACGCGACAGTGCGGCGCAAGGCCGCCTATCGAAGAGGGGGACGGGGATGGCCAAACGGCGTCAACAGCCACGACGACATGCAAGGCCGCTGGTAGGGGTGGTCGGCGGCAGCAAGACGGATCTGCCGATCCTCGAAAAGGCGGTCGAGGTCCTGACCCACCTGGGCGTTCCGAACGAGCTGCGCGTCGTGTCGGCCCATCGGACACCGGACCGCCTCTTTGCCTATGCGGAGCAAGCGCCGGGGCGGGGGATCGAAGTCCTCATCGCCGGCGCGGGCGGCGCGGCGCACCTGCCGGGCATGCTGGCGGCCAAGACCCATCTGCCGGTGATCGGCGTGCCCATGCCGACCGAAAATCTCCGCGGGCTCGATTCGCTCCTGTCCATCGTGCAAATGCCGCGCGGTATTCCGGTCGCCACGGTGGCCATCGGCGGAGCGGAGAACGCCGGGCTGCTGGCCGCGCAGATTCTGGCCGGACGGTACAAGACTATCCGGGACCGGCTGATCCGGTTCCGCGCCGAGCAGACCCGGGCGGCCATTGCCTCCTCCCCCGAAAATCAGCGCAAACAGACGAAGACCCGCAGCCGGCGCTAGCGGGAGGTGATGCGGCGCCATGGCCAGAAAGACGACGCCACCCTCACCAACCGCGATTGAACCGGGCTCGATGGTGGGGGTCCTGGGGGGCGGGCAACTGGGCGCCATGTTCGCCGTGGCTGCCCGGCGCCTGGGCTATCGAGTGGCGGTCTGGGACCAGGACGCCGATGCGCCTGCGCTGAAGATCGCCGACCTTCCGGTCAGCGCCCCCTTTACGGACCCGGCCGCCTTCGATCGGTTCGCCGGCTCCATCAGCGCCGCGACCTACGAATGGGAGAACATTCCCGTTGCGCTCGGCGAGGCATTGGAGCAACGCCTGCCCGTTAGGCCGGCCAGCAACATCCTGCGCATCCTGCAACATCGGGTCGAACAGAAACAGTTTCTCGCCAGCCACAACATCCCGGTTGCCCCCTTCAGACCGATTGCCGCGCCGGGCGATCTGCCCGCCGCTGCGGAATCCATCGGCTTTCCCTGCCTCTGTAAAACAGCCACCCATGGCTATGACGGCAAGGGCCAATGGCGGCTCGCCGGCGCGCAGGATCTTGTCTCGGTTCAAGAGCAGTTGAACAGGCAGGCCCACAGTCCTTGGGTACTCGAGCAGTTCCTGGCCTTTGAGAAGGAACTCTCCGTGCTGGTCGTGCGCGGAGCGGATGGAGATAAACGGGTTTATCCGACCGTCGAGAATGTCCACGAAGCCGGTATCCTAAGAACCACGAGGGTGCCGGCCGAGATCGATCCGAGACTCGCTCAGAAGGCAGAGGACCTGGCTGCGTCGGTCGTGGAGGCACTGGAGGGAGTGGGCGTCTTCTGCGTGGAGCTGTTTCTGATGTCCGACGGCCGCCTGTTCGTCAACGAGGTCGCGCCGCGCCCGCATAACTCGGGCCACTACACCTTGGATGCCTGCACCGTCTCCCAATTCGAGCAGCAAGTCCGTGCCGTCTGCGGGTTGCCGCTCGGCGAAGTACGCCTCTTGTGCCCGGCCGTCATGGTCAACCTCATCGGCTCGGACTTCACCAAGGTGAGCGCCGGCGAAGGACTGGCGAATCTCCTTCGCCGACCCGGCGCCATGCTGCATCTGTATGGCAAGAAGTCCGTCCGCCCCGGCCGCAAAATGGGCCACGTCACATTTTTGGCTGAGAAAGCCGCCGTCGCGTGGGAATCAGCCTGTGCCCTGAAACAGATGCTCGGCTGATCAAAGAGTAGGAAGGGATGGCATGGCGCTCGCTTCCGCGCCTCTCGGAGCGACCCTTCTGGCCTTTGCCAGGAGGAAGCCTTCGGAAATTCCCTCGCGGACTCGGTCAGTTTCCGTTTTCCTTCCCAGCAAAGGCTCAGTGGGTGCCCCGCTCCTTCGGCGAAGTCAGCTCGCAGCCACGCCAATCCCTTTTGTAAAAGTGAACGGTGACAGACCGCTTGAAAGTCTGTCACCGTTCACGCTTCGCCATGTTCAGCGGGCTATGCCACCAGTGATTACCTTACAACCGTGATGTCCCTGTTCTTCTCTCTATGGGCGGGTAGTTATCCCGATTCAGCTTATTGCTCATGTTGTCGTTTGATCTGCAATGCGTCTAAGAGCATGTCCCGATCGAGGAAGTGAATCAATCCGGACTCCGGGTTTCCTCGCAGCACCATCCCACAGAGGATTGGTCTTGGCCGTTGCATGGGTAGCTCAACCCAGGCGAAGACAGGAGCTCCACTCAACCCACTGAATGTTTTTAGTGAGAGGTTGTCGAGGACAGAAAGAAGGTGGAGGTACGGCGGCCTGGATAGGCCGCGGTAGTGCCCGAGCAAAATCATGCGGTCTGCACGAAACTCTTGAGTTTCATAATTGAAGATTGACCGTTCTTCAGGATAGCCAAGGACAAAGAACTGTGCTTCACTCGCGTATCTCTTCCACTCACCGCAAGAGAGAGCAAGGTCAATCAGTCTTGCTCTCGCAACCTCTGGGTGAGTTATCCGATTTGTGTCAATTGCTATTACAGCAAGATCCACAAAATCATCGTCTTCGAGTGATCGAGGGACGTAAAACACATCCTTCAGCGGAATGAGTTGATGAGAAATGTCAGAAGGAAATATGCAAATTGGCACGAGATTATCGGGTTGGAGCGCATGGCGCGCAGTTATTACATAGGGCTTGCCTTCGTAGCCGACCAAAAAAACAGTACCGCGTGTAGAAGAGTAGGGCGCGTATTCAACGCCCGTTTCGAAGATTAGCGGTTGAATGGAGGGAGCGAGGCGATCTATAGCATGCTGAGGAATTGGCATAATCGCTATAGAGCCCAAAAATATTTAGAGGAAGAGAAACGGGGAGAGTCAACGTTCATATGGTAACCATATTGCCATAACCCGTTGAGCTTGGCGAAGCGTTGAACGGGGACCGGTCTACAAGCGACCGGTCCCCGTTCCACTTTATAAATTAGGCGGCGGCGACGTGGTTGGCTCGCGACTGCGCGCGTCCAACGAGGGCCTTCTGAGGCCGCGCGTTGCGCGAGCACGGCGAGCCAACCAGGAAGCCAGTGCCCCACGCTTGCTCGGAGAGCCCGGATGGGTCGCTCCGAGAGGTGCGGACGCGAGCGGGCGTCCTACCCCGCTCTTTTCGGTCTTTGCCCGAGACATTCACCATTCCGAACTGCGCCAGCCCTGGTGTTGGCCGCTAAGCCTCTGACGCCTCGTGCGGCGCCTTCGAATTCCTCCATGGACCTCCGGCCTGCCTTGCCTTATGATGGCGGTCGTTGCGTGCGCGCCGTCGTTTGAACAGAGGGCATCCGTGGGCGATCGTTTCGGAAGCATGACCGTGGCTCTCTTCTGTTCGTGCGTGCTGGCCGCCTGTGCCGGCGGCCAGGCAGAGCTCCCTCCTCCTGTGATGGAAGCTCCCTCGATCGCAGAGGCCCAGAAGCGCGCAGAGCTCCAGAAGCGCCGTGCGATGGCCGAGGAGGAGCGCCGCGCCGCCGACCAGGAGCTGGCGCGGCGGGCCAGGGAAGCCTATGGGAGAGATATTCCGGACTATGCCCTTGTGCGGGTCATGTACGCGACGGATCGACGAGCGAGTCCCAGTGAGGATGCCGGCGAGTTCTACGGGAGCGACCGAGGGCTGCCGCAGTTGGGGCTCTGCACGGTTGGTGTTGCCCGCGATCACCGCATCGGAACGCTCGACGTGCACACCCTGGTGAGACCGAAGCCGGCCCGCGACTTCTACGAGCATGTACAGGACCGGCTGGCGGACGCCGACTCACGAGAGCTCTTGGTCTTTGTGCACGGGTACAACAGCACGTTCGACGACGCGGTGCGCAGGACCGCCCAGCTTGCCTACGACCTGGGTTTTCCCGGCGTGCCGATCGCCTATAGCTGGCCTTCGCAGGGCAGTCTCGGGAGCTATCTGGTCGACGAGACCAATGTGGAATGGGCCGCGCCTCACCTGCAGGCATTCCTCCTGCAATTAGCCGCCAAGTCCGGCGCGCAGACGGTCTACTTGATCGCCCACAGCATGGGGACGAGGGCGCTCCTGGCGGCGCTCCACCGCGTCGCCCAGAACCAACAAGGAGAGACTCTGCCGCGGTTCAAGGAGTTGGTGCTCCTGGCGCCGGATATGGATGCGGACGTGTTTGCCAACCAAGTGCAGGGGATTGCAAGGGTCGTGGAGCGGGTGACGCTGTATGCGTCGGCCAAAGATAAGGCCCTCGTCTGGTCCAAAACCGCCCATGGCTATCCTCGGGCGGGGGATGCCAAGCCGTCGCCCCTGGTCATGGAGGGCGTGGATACGATCGATGCCTCGTCGGCGGACACCAGCTTCACCGGTCACTCCTATTACGCGGACAGCCGGTCGGTGCTGTTCGATCTCTTCGCCCTGCTGCGATACGGCAAACCGCCGGGCGAGCGTTTCGGGTTGTCGGTGCGAGAGCAGGGCGGGCTCAAATATTGGGAGATCAGGCCCTGAGACAGAACGATGGATCAGGGCCGGTGCTCACCACTCGGACCTGCGCCAGGCTTGATGCCTGGCCGGGGCGAAGAAACGGACCTCGGGGCGTTTGAACAGTCCGATCAGGGCCATGCCCGCCACAAAGCCGCCGACGTGAGCAAAGAAAGCCACCCCGCCTCCTTTGCTGCCCAGACTCATCCCGCCGCTGAGAATCTGCATCACAAACCAGAACCCCAGCACGAACCCGGCCGGCACATACATCATCCTGGTGAACATGCCCAGCGGAATCAGCACCAGCACCTGCGCGCGCGGGAAGAGCAGCAGATAGGCGCCGAGCACGCCTGAGATGGCGCCGCTGGCGCCGACCATCGGCACGGTCGAGGCGGGATCGGTCAGGGCATGGCTGAGCGCGGCCAGGATGCCGCAGGTCACGTAGAAGACGATGAACTTGACGTGTCCCATCACGTCTTCGATGTTGTTGCCGAAGATCCAGAGGTAGAGCATGTTGCCGATCAGGTGCATCCAGCCTCCGTGGAGGAACATGCTGGTGAGGAGGGTGAGGTAGGCGGGAAATCCTGCCGCCTCGGGCGGCAAGGCCTTCAGTCCGGCCGGGTGGCCCAGGACGACGGCGGGGATGGCGCCGTACTGGAAGATGAACGCCTCTCCGATCTGTTCAGGGAGCGAGACTTCGTAGAAAAATGCGAGTGCGCAGGCCACGATGAGCGCGATCGTGACGATCGGCGTGAGTTCGGTCGGGTTATCGTCGTGCAGCGGAATCATGGCTTATGTGAATCGTGAAAGGTGAACGGTCAACAGTAAGAATTTGGGGCAAGAGCGCGACGGCTGATCAGAACGGCAGCCGTTAACTTTTCACCGTTGACGTTTCACCGGCGCTTTGCGCGAGCGGCGCGAGCGGGTCCGGGCCGGCCTCGCCCAGCGGCACGGAGAAGCCGGCTGCATGGGTATGGCCTCCACCTCCATGCTGGACGGCGATGGCCGCCACGTCGATCCCGTCGGGAGCCGACCGCATGCTGAAATAGCGCCGGCCGTCCTTGTCGTGCCAGATAAGGCAGAAGGGCCGCCCCTTGGCCAGCCGCTCGCCGATCTGGCTGGTCAAGATCGCGCTCTGCACCGCGGGAACCTTGTGCCCGTGGAACATGACCGTGACGGCTTCGGCGAGAATCTTGCCGATCATCTCCTGCTCGTACCGGAGGATGGCCTTGCCTTCGGCGACCAGGGCCTCGCGGTGGAAGCTGTCCCAGAGGGCAAAGTCGAAGGGATAGGAGGAAAGGGCCGCCGTGACTTCCCGGCTGTCCGGGAGCGCCCATTGCCACAAGTCCTTGTCCTGGACGTACTGGAGCAGCCAGGGGGCCGGCGACTGGTGGGCCCATTCCCAGGCCAGCACGGCGCCGGACTTTTTCTGGTCGAAATAGGCGTGAGGAAATCCTTCCAGCGCCTGCTGGGCCGTGATGTGATGATCCAGGATCAGGAGACTGGCCGCCTCTTGGGCCATGGCCTCGAGCATCGGCCGGACGTAGCTGAAATCCGCAATGACGACGTGGCGGCCGGCCAGGCCCGGCGGGGGCGGAAAGCCGTGTTTGGCCGGGATGAATGTCGCCGAGGGGAATTTTTTCCAGATGGCCCAGGCGGCCCCGAAACCGTCCGTACATTCGGCATGGTAGAGGACGATATCCGGAGCCTGGACCGAGCCGGGCGTTCGTGGGGAGGAGGTCGTCACGGTGGGCAGCATACCACGAGAGCCGGCCACAGCCAAACCGAACAGCTGCCTCCGCTTGTCAAATCTAGGCCTGCCCGATTACACTGACGAGCGTCCAGGGCGTATTGCAATCTGAATCGGAGATTCCATGTCGGTTGGTGAGCAAGCCTTCCGCCGCCGCGCCGCGCACATTGCGCCGCATGGCCTCGGTCTGTCCGTGGACGTCTACACCCCGGACTTGTTCGAGTTGTTGGGCGCGCTGGAAGCAGCAGGGGCGCGAGCCGACTACTTGGAAATCTTCCGGGCTTCCCTCCCGGCGCTCCAAACGGTCCGGCAACAGTGCGCGTCGTTGCCGCTGGAATGCCACGCCGAAGGGTTGTGGCTGACGCAGCCGGACTGGCAACAGGCCTATCCGGCGGATCGGGAGCTGGAGGCGCTCGCCTTGCAGCTCCGGGCGTTGGGCTGCCAGTGGATGACGCACGAATGTGCCGCCAAGCAGATGGCCGGCTATTCGTTCGGCACCTATCTCCCTCCCATGTTCACGACAGCCGGCGCCGAGGTAACGGCGGACAATGTCACGCTGGCCCAGGCTCGACTCGACCGGGATGCCGGCCTGTCTCATGGGGACAGCCCTTTGCTGCTGCTGGAGGTGCCGCCCTGGACCTACTTCGGCTTGGGCGACCTGTCCGTGCCCGACTTCTTTCGAACGGTCACGGATCGCACTGCTTGCGGCCTGGTCTTGGACATCGGCCATCTCTGGACGGTCTATCGCTATAGCGGGGCTTGGCGCGGGCAGCCCCTTGAGGAATTTGTCGCGGAGTTCTTGAATGCGTTTCCGCTTGAGCGGGTCGTGCAAATTCACGTGGCCGGCTTGGCCGAACATGAGGCGGCCGTATCGGCTCACGGCAGGAGCGGGGGCAGCGATCGGCTTCCGTTCTGGATCGACACGCATGGGGCTCCCATCCCGCCGGTGTTGTTCGACATGCTGGAGCAAGTTCTGGCCCATCCCCATCTGACGCAGCTCAAAGGCCTGGCCTTGGAAGTGGATACGAAAGCAGTGCCGATGATCGTCCAGGAATTCCGACAGTTCCGGGAACGGTTCGGGCGAAGCTCCTGTCCGAGCCCTGGCCGGCAGGAGAAAGGGGCGTCGGTGGAGGCCTCTTCATCGTCGGCGCTGGGGTGTTCCGGGGATGCCGCAGCCCTGCGTCGGCAATACGAAGCCTACGCGCAGCTTGCGGCGGGACAGAATGACGTGCTCATGCCCATGCTGGTGGGTGAACCGAACGGGCTGGATCGGTACCGTCACGAGTATCTGCCCCATGAAATCCTCCACTGGGGCGGTGAACTCACGGATATGTTTCCGGCCACCTGCCGCGAATTGGAGCGAGCCGGCCTCGCTCTGGAGCGGTTCATCCAATTCTGGTTCCGGGAGTCCCGTCCAATCGACGCCCCCTATGATTTCTTTTTGTTGAAGATCGAGCGGTTCGTGGAATTTGTGCGCGAGGTCCTGCCCGGCGCCCAGGCGACGGCCTTGCGAGAAGCAACGGAGTTGCGCGGGGCCTACCGGCAGGCGAGCGATACGGTGCAGGTTCTGACATGAGCTTCTGGCAGACTCTTCCCCGGCCGATCATCGGCCTCTCTCCGATGGATGGCGTCACGGACGCGGCGTTTCGTCTGGCGGTGGCGCGGCAAGGGCCCTCCGATGTCACCTTCACCGAGTTCACGAGCGTCGGCGACGTCTGCCGCGGTCCCGACCATCTGCTTTCGACCTTCCTCTACAGCGAAGAAGAACGGCCCGTGGTCGCGCAGCTGTACGGGAAACACCCGGACTTGTTCTATCTGGCGGCTCATGTGGTCTGCGAACTGGGGTTCGACGGATTGGACATCAACATGGGTTGTCCCTCCAAGAACGTGGCCTCGTCCGGATCGGGCGCCGCCCTGATCAAGACGCCGGACCTGGCCCATGCCATCATGCGCGCAACGCGACAGGGCATCCTGGATTGGGCGAACGGCCAAACCCTGGCCCAGGCAGGCCTCAAGGCCTCGCGCGTGGACTTGATCCGGGCGATGAACGTGAAGCGCCATGGCCGGCCCTCGCCCCCCCGCCGCGCCATCCCCCTGTCCGTCAAGACGAGACTGGGCTACGACTCGGTGGTGGTGGAGGATTGGATCGGGCATCTGCTGGAGGAACAGCCGGCGGTCATCTCGGTCCATGGCCGCACGCTCCAGCAGATGTACAGGGGCGAGGCGGACTGGCACGCCATCGAGCGGGCCGCCGCCATTGTTCGCGGGACCTCCACGCTGCTCTTGGGCAATGGGGACGTGCAGTCGATGGACGACGTGGTCCGGCGGGTGCGGGAGAGCAAGGTCCATGGCGTGCTGGTGGGCCGTGGGGCCTTGGGCAATCCCTGGTTCTTCCGGAGGAAGGAACTGGCTCGTCAGGCCGCCCGTGACGGCGCGCCGGTCACGTCTAGCTCCTTGGATGAGGCGTTGAGTCTGGCGGATCGGTTCCGCGTGATGGTGGAGCATGCCCGGCTGTTCGAGGGCATCGAGCGGGCGGACCGGTTCCCGCACATCCGGAAACACCTGGGCTGGTACTGCAAGGGCTTCCCCCACGCCGCCGCCATGCGCGCACGGATGGTCCGGGCTTCCAGCAGCGCCGATGTGGAACGGATCGTGGCGGAGCATCTGGCGTCCGACCCCTCGGCGGGTGCGGCGTCTGTCGCAACGTCCCGTCCTGCGCTGCCCACCAGCCTGTCCTGCGCCTGATCCATGGCTCTTGTGCTGGCCTCGACCTCGCCGCGCCGCAAAGACTTGCTGGCCTTGCTCCGGATTCCCTTCGAGATCGCCGCGCCGCATTTCATCGAGCATCTGCGCGGGGACCTGGCTCCGGAAGAACAAGCCAGGCAATTCGCGGACGGCAAAGCGCAATCCTGCGCGATGCGTTTTCCGGATCGGCTGATTCTGGGGAGCGACACGTTGATCGCGCTCAACGGCGAGGTGTTGGGCAAGCCGGCCGACCTTGTGGACGCCCGTTCCATGTTGCAGAAACTGTCCGGCCGCCGACATTTGATTCATACGGCCGTGGCGCTCAGGCGGCAGGCCGATGCGGTGCAGGATGTGGCGGTTGAAACGGTCTTGGTCTGGATGAAGGCCTTCGACGAAGCCGAACTGGAAGCCTATCTGCACACGGGGGAAAGTTTGGGGAAGGCCGGCGCCTATTCGATTCAGGGCATCGGCGGGCGGTTCATCGAACGGATCGAGGGCGACTATACGGCGGCCGTCGGCCTGCCGTTGAGGCTCACGGCCGACTTGCTCCGCGGGCGCGGCTTGGCCGTTCCGGTGGACGTGGATGAGCTGTATCGCTCCAAGCCCTATCCGAACTGGAGAAGGTTTGAACGATAAATGATGAATGAATGATGGGGGGAGGAGGCAGACATCTCCTATTTCAATTCATCATTCTTCGTTCATCATTCTGCATTGCTTTGACGCGGCGCTTTCCTTACAATGCCGCGCCATCGGCTCATTCATCGAGGGAGGCCCGTATGCGGTGCAAGGAGATGACAGGGTGGGGCGGCAGGGGCGGAAGTCTGGCCGTGCTGGCCGCGCTGGGGCTCGTGGCGTTGGCGGCGGCTCCGGCGCAGGCGATTGACGTCAAACTCACGATGGATGACGCCAAGAAAGCCCTGGCGGCGGGCCGCGAACCGATGGAGAAGGCCGACACTCCGGAAGACGTGAAAAAGGTCATGCAGCACGCGTCCTTGGCGACGCGGATCGGGTCCGATCCGGAAAAGGACCCCTGCGGGGCCAGCGCGATTTTAAGAACCAAACGCTTTTGGCTGGAATCCTTCGGCCGGAAAGAAGCGGCGGAGACCAAGAAACAGAAGAAAGACGTGCGCATGCCCGAGGATAAGATCCAGAAGTACCTGGACATGCCGAACCTCGAAGTCGAAGTGCAGCTCTGCGGGGACGACGAGTATTTTGCGGAAGGCGCCCAGGTGGCGTTTCAACAGGGTTCGAAGACCGTCAAGCCGATCGACGTGAGTCCGGCCGACAAGGGGCGGAAGAACGAGGGCCAGGGCCCGGCCTACCGGTCCCGCTTCACGGCCCGGTTCGCCTACGACAGCTTCGACCCGAACGCCAAGACCAAGGTGCAGATCTATTTCCCGGACGGGAAGATGTCGGAGTTCGAGTCGGATTTTTCAAAAGTGAAGTAGTCGAGCTGGTGTCGAAAAGTCTATAAAGTCGTACAGTCCTCAAGTCCGAAGATTAGGCCGCTGGCTTGATGGACTTTCAGACTTTCCAACTTTCTGCCTGCATTTCTTCCACGCGCAGCGTATAGAGGTAGTGGTAGAGCCCCTTCTGCTCCATGAGCGAGGCGTGGGTGCCTTGCTCGACGATCCGGCCCTTGCTCAGCACTAAAATCCGGTCGGCCTTTTGAATCGTAGTGAGGCGGTGAGCCACGACGATCGTGGTCCGTCCGGCCATCAACCGGTCCAGCGCCTCTTGCACCAACCGCTCGGACTCGGCATCCAGAGCTGATGTCGCTTCGTCGAGCATCAGAATTCTCGGGTTCTTCAGCACCGCCCGCGCGATCGCCAGCCTCTGTCTCTGCCCGCCGGAGAGGTTGACGCCCTTCTCGCCGACCACCGTCTGATACCCGTCCGGCATGGCGGTGATGAAGTCGTGGGCGTTGGCGGCGCGGCTGGCGGCCATGATGTCGGCCTCGGTGGCCGTTTCTCGCCCGTAGCGGATATTCTCCAAGATGGTCCCTCCGAACAGGACCGTCTCCTGGGGTACCAGGGCAATCTGCCGGTACAAACTGTCCAGCCGGATATGTCGGAGGTCATAGCCGTCGATCGTCAGCCGGCCGATTGTTGGGTCGTAAAAGCGATGCAGGAGGTTCACGAGGGTCGTTTTCCCCGAGCCGGTCGGGCCGACCAAGGCGATCACTTCGCCCGGCTTCGCCTCGAAGGAGACGTCCGAGAGGACCGGCTGCCTGGGGTCGTAGGCGAAGCTGACCGCGTCGGCCTTGACATGGCCGGCGATGGGCGGCAGGTCAATCGCATCAGGCCGGTCGTGAATCTCCGGTTGGGTGTCGAGGATCTCGAACACCCGTTGCATGGCGCCCTGGGCTTCCTTGATCTGGGCGAAGACCCGGGCCGCGGAGCCGAAGGGGCCGATCAGGATGCCGGCGAAGAGGACGAAGGCGAACAGATCCCCCGGCGACACGGCCCCGTCGATCACCTGCCGGCCTCCGTACCAGAGGACCGCCGCGGCGGCCGCGAACGTTAGCAGGGTGATGGTCGGGACGAACAGGGCCAGGACCGTTGCGCGGCGCAGGGCGAGCTGCAGGGCTTGTTGCGAATAGCGGGCGAACCGCGCCTCCTCCCTGGCGGTCTGCACGAAGGACTTGACCACGCGGATACCCGACAGGACCTCTTCCGCCAGCGTCGTGACGGAGGCGGTCTGGTCTTGCATGGAGGTCGAGAGCGCGCGGAGTTTTTTCCCGAAGAAACGGGCGACCAGGACCAGGAGGGGGAGCAGCAGCAAGATCAGCAGGCAGAGCCGCCAGTTCATGACGAGCAGGAAGGCGACGCCGCCGATGAAGGTGACCACCTGCTTGGCCGAGTCGATCGGCGTTTCGGTCACGGTGGCCTGGATTACGCCCACGTCGTTCATGAGGCGGGAGAGGATTTCCCCGGTGCGGCGTTTGGCGAAGAAGCTGAGGGAGAGCCGCTGCAGGTGGCCGAACAGGTGGGTCCGGAAGTCGGCCATGATGCGCTGGGAAACCCAGGCGGTGAGGTAACTATGGCCCATCGAAAGCAGGCCTTGGGCCAGGACCAGACCGAGAAAGAGGCCGATCGTGCGGGTCATGCCGGCGGCGTCGTGCCGGACCGTGATGATGTCCCACAGGAAGCCGGCCAGCCGCAGCAAGGCCAGGTTCAACAGGGCCACGGCCATGACCAGCACGGCCGCCCCGGCCATCTGCGGCAGGTAGGGTCTGAGGAACGGCAGAAAGCGGGAGTAGTAGGACATGCAAAGCCGTCTGTTTTCAGCAATCAGCGATCAGCATGAAGGGGGGCGAAAAGCTCCGAAGGCTGAGGGCTGAATGCTGACGGCTGAAAGCGCTTTTTAGAGTTGCGTGATCGACTCGATCAGGTTCTTGTTGAGCGAGACGTAGTCAGCCCGTTCACGGTCGTCGATCATGACATCGGTGAGATTGATGAACAGCCGCTGCTCTTCGTTGAGCACGTCCGACACGCGGTTGCGCATCGGGGGAATGACGAAATCCCCGACGTAGATGCTGTTCATCGTGCGGACTTTTACGCGAGCTTTTCTGGCCTCGGGCACGGCGCCCTCCGTGAGCCAGAGCCGCCGGGCCTAAGCCCGGCGCCTCAGGAACTTTTGCTTTCTGCGCAGTTTCTTGTGCTTGTGTTTGCGCATCTTCTTCCTGCGCTTCTTGAGAACACTGGACATGCGTAGTCTCCTGAATGAAAAAGTGTATACAGAGATCGTCGGCCAAAAGCAAGCCGGATGCGCGCGCTGATCGCGCGGATGACGGTTTCTCGCACAGCCAGGAGTGGGTGTCGTAGCACAGGGGCGGGAAACCTGTCAAGGAAACGATGCCGGCGGCAAGGAATGCCTGCACGGTGGAACGTCTATAAAGTCCGAAAGTCACAGAGCCGACTGCCTGGGACGCTGGCGTGATGGTAGGACGCGGCGATGTTCAAACCGGTCGCCTCCATGCAGTTGCCGCGATTCTTTCAACAAGGCAGCTTGACGGGTCCGATCGGCCCTTCCTATACTGTGCCATGCGTCGCCGATTCTTGCGGGTTCTGTCCCTGGGCGTTGTCGCCGTGCTGTGCGTGGCGGCCTCGGTCGGCTGTTCCACCAAGGAGGCCCGCTACCCGGCCGACTACGCGCGCTATCAGCGGATCGACAAGGCCGTCGAGGCGCTGGGCAAAGCCTACGTGAAGAAGGACGCGTCCGCCTTTCATGCCCTGTTGCTCCCCTCCAATCGCATCGACAAGATGGAAGCCGGGGCGAACAAGGATTTCGAAACGTTCAAGGACATCACCCTCGACCTCTCGATCGAACGCATCGTGATCGACGGAGATCAGATCGATGTCTTCGTCCACTGGCAGGGGCTGTGGAAGCGAGAGCAAGAGGATACCGAACAGCGGGAGCGGGGGCATGGCATGCTTCGCTGGCTGGGGACCCAATCCATTCTGCTGTCCAGTTTCGACGGGGATATCCCGTTCGGCATCTCCTCGCGCCATAAAGATTCGACAGCTCCTCCGAGCGCATCCTCCCGATGAACGCCGATCGCTCAACTCGCCGGCCAGCCCAGTCCGCCCGGGCGGCCGAGGGCCCCGTCGCCGACTTTCTGGTCATCGGGAGCGGGGTGGCCGGCCTCCGCGCCGCGATTGAGTTGAGCCGCCACGGGCGCGTCATCATGCTGACCAAGGGACACCCGCTGGAGAGCAGCTCGATCTACGCCCAGGGGGGCGTGGCCGTGGCGCTCAGCGAAGAGGACGATGTGGCGATCCATCTGACCGATACGGTCAAGGCCGGCCACGGGCTCTGCCGCGAAGAAGCCGTTCGGGTGTTGGTGGAGGAGGGGCCGGCGCGCATCCAGGAGTTGATCACCTGGGGGGCTCGGTTCGACAAGGTCGGGGACAAATTCGCGTTCGCGCGCGAGGCCGCGCACAGCCGCAGCCGCATCCTCCGCGCGCGCGGGGACGCCACCGGCAACGAAATGGTCCGGGTGCTCCTGGCCGAGGCCAGGCGGCGGAAGATGATCCAGCACCTGGGGCGCCACTTCACCGTGGACCTGGTGGTGGTGGACGGCCGGTGCCGGGGCGCGCTCGTGCTGAACGAAGTGACCGGGGCGCGGTTCATCCTTCCGGCTCAGGCGGTCATCCTGACGACCGGCGGCGCGGGCCAGGTCTATGCGCGGACGACCAATCCCCCCAACGCCACCGGCGATGGAATGGCCATGGCCTATCGGGCCGGGGCCGCGCTGGAGGACATGGAGTTCGTGCAGTTCCATCCGACCGCCCTGTACCTTCCCTCCAGCCCGCCGTTTCTCTTGTCCGAGGCCATCCGTGGCGAGGGGGGCGAACTGCGCAACATCAAGGGGGAACCGTTCATGCAGCGGTACCATCCGGCCGGGACGCTCGCGCCGCGGGACATCGTGGCCCGGGCGATCTGGTCGGAGATGGCGGCGACCCGCTCCCGGCATGTGTATCTGGATGTAACCCACCTGGATGCGGCCTTCATCAAGCGGCGTTTCCCGACCATCTATTCCACCTGCCTCCGCTATGACATCGACATGACCGAGGAATGGATTCCCGTCTCGCCGAGCGCCCATTATATGATGGGCGGGGTCAAAACGGACACGATGGGAGCGACAAGCCTGCCCGGACTCTTTGCCGCCGGAGAGGTGGCTTGCAGCGGGGTGCACGGGGCCAACCGGCTGGCCAGCAACTCGCTGCTGGAGGGACTGGTGTTCGGCGCGCGTTCGGCCAAGGCGGCGACCGTCTATGCGGCGCGCGGGGCTCGTGCGGCTGCGCCCGTGCCGTCACTGCGGGAATTGGATGCAGGTCCGCCGGCGGAGGTGGAGGATGCCGACAAGCTCCGCAGTTCGCTGCGCCGGGTCATGTGGGGCAAGGTGGGGTTGGTCCGCACCCGGGACTCGCTGGTCAGCGCCACCGGGCAGTTGTCCCGTTGGGAGCGGGCGTTCAACCGGCCCTTCACGACGCGGCTGGCGTTGGAAGTCAAGAACATGGTGGAGGTCGGACGCTGCATCGCCGAGGCGGCGCTCTGGCGGGAGAACAGCGTCGGCGCCCACTACCGGGCGGATTTTCCCGATCACCGGAGGCCGGGCTGGAAGGTCCACAGCCATATGCAACAGGACAGCCTTCTGTCCGACCCAGGCCACGAATCCAAGCGTCCGCGCGTGGTTCCGTTGCGGGCCGGCAAGGCCAAGCCTGCCTAGAAGGCTGTTGAAAAACTATTTTGGAGCCACTCGGGCATCAATGGCTCGATGGTCTGGGATAACATGAGGCTCCCCTGCAGGATGGTCAAAAAGCCACTTTCTCACCCGCCCACCCCGCGTGCGTCAAACGCACGCTGTTCCCGCGGCTTGGCCGCAGCGAGTGAGTGGCGAGGAGGACATACCAAACTTCGTTTGAGCCGTTCGTCCTTACTCATGGTTCTTGGCAAACGGATAAACCCCTGCAGTGATTCCGGGGTTGTTTTTCCATCTTGGTAATACGTGGAGTCTCTGAGCGATGCGAGAACGACGCTGGCGGACTTTTTCAACATCCTGCTAAGGGGCGTTGGTCAGCGGACTGACGGGGCGGCGAAGACGAGGGGAGCGGACGCTTTCGATGACGTGACGGCCCCGGCCGATCGGAGCAGCGCCTCGGACTCGCTGGACAGGAACGCATGGTAGAACCGGAGTACTTTGCTGACGTAGTGGCGTGTCTCCTCGATGGGCGGCAGGTTCCGGTATCGTTCCACACGGGTTTCCCCCGCATTGTAAGCCGCCAGGGCAAGCGGCACGTTGCCGTGAAAGCGGTCCAGTAGGTAGCGCAAGTACTGAGCCCCGCCTCTGACATTCTCCTCCGGATTGTAGGGGTCCCGCACATTCAGCCTCAGCGCCGTGAGGGGCATCAATTGCATGAGCCCCATGGCTCCCGCCCGCGACACCGCCGTGGGATCGAAGTCGGATTCCGCCTTGATGACCGCGCGGACCAGCGCCGGGTCTACCCGGTGCTGCCGGGAGTGGCGGAGGATTGTGTCGGTGAGATCGGCACCCTGCGCGACCGATGTGGAGGAACGGGCCGCGGAGGCCGGGCCGCGAAATTTGCGGAATCGGGAGTCGGTCGGGGTATTGGTGAAATGCATCGTCCCCTCCCGATCCACATAATAGAACACGTCACCGGCGTCAACCGGCTGGACGGGGAAGAGGAGCTGGACGGAGAGCAGCGCAAGGGCGAGGCCCAAGCTTGCCGCGTTGCTCAACGCTCCCCGGACATGTTCCCAAGCCTTCGACATACCGGCGACCATAGCACCGCCCCCCCAGCCTGTCAAAACCTTTGACCCTTTCGCGCAGGCGGTCCGTGGCGTATCGTGCCGGGCAGATACCATCATAGCTGTATCGGCCGGCTGCGAGGGGAGCTTGAATGGCCGGCTACGTGAGGAATCGCGCGAGGTTGGAGTGGAACAGCTCCCGGAGCCTCCTGGCCACGGGTCCTGGACGTCCGGCTCCGATGGGGGCTTGGTCGAGCGAATGCACCGGCATGATTTCCATCGAGGTATTGGTCAAAAAGACCTCTTCGGCATGGGCCAGGGCCTCGGCCGGATAACGGCCTTCTTCGACGGAAATGCCGTCCTCACGGGCCAGGGTCAGGACGACCTCCCTGGTAATGCCGTCCAGAATGCCGCAGTCCACGGAAGGCGTGTAGAGGCCACCGCCGGACACGAAAAAGAAATTGCTCGTCGTACATTCGGTGAGCAGCCCCTCCGCATTGAGCATGAGGGCATCGAAGGTCCCGGCCTGCCCCGCTTCCCGCTTCGCCAGGATGTTGTTCAGGAAATTCAGCGACTTGATCTGGGGCGGCAGGGCTGTGGCGAGGTTGCGTCTCGTCACGGCCAGCGTCAGCGGGACTCCCTCCTCAAACAGGTGGGCCGGATATTGGGCGATAGGCCTGGCCATGATGACCAGGGTGGGCCTCGGGCAGAGGGCCGGGTCCAGGCCCAGCTCGCCTTCGCCGCGGGAGAGGGTGATGCGCAAGTGGGCGTCCGCGAGGCGGTTGCGCTCCACCGACTCCCGCAATAACGCCGGCCACTCTTGCTCGAGGATGGGAACGGTCAGCCCGATCAGGCGTGCCGAGCGCTGCAACCGGGCGAGGTGTTGCTGGAGCATGAAGAAGCGTCCGCCATAGGTGCGGAGCGTCTCATAGACCCCGTCCCCATAGAGGAAGCCATGGTCGAAGACCGAGACCAGCGCCTCTTTCCGGTCCACGAACCGGTCGTTCAGATAGATCCACATAGTGTTATACGGAGAGCATATGGCGTATGGCTAAGAGCCGATGGCAAGAGCTTGCTGTTAGGTTATCCGGCCATATGCTATCAGCTATCAGCTCCTAGGGCTTTGAAAAGCGCCTCGGCCTTGAACAGCGTTTCCTCATATTCGCGGGCCGGGTCCGAATCCGCCACGATGCCGGCGCCGACCTGGAGGTAGCCGCGCCCCTTGGTCAATACCAACGTCCGGATGATGATGTTCAAATCCAGATCGCCGGACCAGCTCAGATACCCCAGTGAACCGGTATAGGGCCCGCGCCGGACCGGCTCCAGTTCTTCGATAATCTCCATACAGCGGATCTTGGGCACTCCGGTGATCGTGCCGCCGGGAAATACCGCCGGGATCAGGTCGAAGCCGTCCAGCCCCTCGCGCAACTCGCCCGTGACGTTGGAGACGATGTGGCTCACGTGGGAATAACGCTCGACGACCATCAACTCATCGGCCCGGACCGTGCCGTAACGGCAGACACGTCCGAGGTCATTGCGCTCCAAATCCACGAGCATCAAATGCTCGGCCCGCTCTTTCTGGTTGGTCAGCAGCTCTTCCGCCAGCCGCCGGTCCTCGGCTAGGCTCTGGCCGCGCGGCCTGGTGCCGGCAATCGGGCGGGTATCCACCTGTCGGTCCTGTAGTCGGATCAGCCGCTCGGGCGAAGAACTGACCAGGCAGAGATCATCGAACGCGAGGAGTCCGGCGAAGGGGGAGGGATTCACCTGCCGGAGCCGCCGATAGAGAAAGGTGCCTTGCTCCGCTTCTGACCGGTTCCGGGCCAGATCGATCGTAAAGCGATGCGACAAGTTGGCCTGGTAGATGTCCCCCGTGCGGATGTAGTCCTGGACTTGTCCCACGCGGGCCATGTACTCGGCCTGCGATTGGCCCGGGGCGATGGCGCAGGCACCGGGCGTCGGAGCGTCGAGGGCGCGAGCGGGGACGGAAAGCCGCGCCTCCAATTCAGCCAAGCGATCGCATCCCTCCCGGTAGAGCTTTTCGCGTGGCTCTCCCAGGAGGCGTTCCATCGGAGGGGCGAAGATCAGGTGGAGCGTCCGTTCCTGATGGTCCAGGGCCGCGAGCAAGTCCACGAATGCAAATTGGATGTCCGGAGCCAGAAGATCGTCCGTGGCCAGGCTGGGCAATCGTTCGAACTGCCGGACTGCATCGTAGCTCAGGTAGCCGACCGCGCCGCCGAAAAACGGAGGCAGGCCTTCGGGCCTGGGCATGCGGGAGGCGCGCATGAGGTCTGCCAGGGCCGTGAAGGGACTGCCCACGTGACTGGTCATCCGGTCGCGCGAGCAGAGGGTGTAGCCGGATCCCTTGCCGGTCAGGACCAGATAGGGGTCGCTGCCCATGAACGACCAACGGGCGATCTCTTCGCCTCCCTTCCCGCTATCCAGCAGAAACGACAGCCGGCCGGAGACAGCCAGGCGGCGATACAGTTCAAATGCATCGGCGTCCGGCAGCGGCAGCGACACTGCCAGCGGCTCCGGCCGCTCCTCCATCAGAAACCGCGCGCGGGACGGGCGAATCATGGCTTGGTTGTACCACAAGCAGCTACAGGGGGGCCACTTAAGGGGGCTGCCGTTCTTGGACATGGGGAAGAATCGATTTTCTTCCTGGAGGTCGGCGCCAGGCGCATATCGTTCACCTTGACAATACACTCGCCGTTTTGATTGAATAGCGCGCTTCCGAAACGATGAATGCGGAATGCTGAGCGCTGAACGGTCCGAACTTCATCAGTCATCGTTCTACATTCAGCAGTATTCACATGCCGCCCTCGAACGATCCGTTCTACGCGGGCTTGGGGCAGGCGGTCCGGATGGGGACCGAACTGCTCGCCTCGCTGGTGGTGGGGGGCGGGCTGGGCTGGGCGGCGGATACCTACCTGTTCGGGTCCGGGTCCTGGGGCCTGGTGATCGGGCTGGTGGTGGGCGTGGCTGCGGGTATTCGCAACGTCATGCGGGTCGCGCAAAACTGGCCGAAATAAGAAGAAAGAAGGAAATTTCGTGGAAGAAAGTCCGCTCCATCCGTTTGAACTGCACGAGTGGATTCCGATCTCGCTCTTCGGCCTGGATATCTCCATCAACAAGGCCGTGATCCTGATGTGGATCGTGGTCGGCGTGGCGGCCGCGCTCCTGGTGATCGGGGGTTCGGCCCGCAAGATGGTGCCCACGAAGCTGCAAAGCCTGGCCGAGTTGCTGGTGGATTTCATCCGCGGGATCATCCTGGACACGATGGGCAAGGATGGGATGAAGTTCTTTCCGTTGGTGGCGACGCTCTTCGTCTTCATCCTCTTTTCCAACTTGTTGGGGCTGATTCCCGGTTCGTACACGGTGACCAGCCAGATCATCGTCACGGCCGTGTTCGCCATCTCGGTCTATGCGCTGAGCGTGGCGCTGGGGTTTATGCTGCACGGGATCAAGTTCCTGGGCATCCTGGTCCCGCCGGGCACGCCGGGGTGGCTGCTGCCGCTGATGATTCCGATCGAGCTGGTGAGCCAATTGGCCCGGCCCGTGTCGCTGGCCGTCCGGCTCTTCGCCAACATGACCGCCGGCCATACGATCTTGGGCGTGTTGTTCGGTTTGGCCATCGGCGGCGGGTTGCTGATCGGCTGGCTGCCCTTCGCCTTTACGATTGCAATGAATGCGCTGGAGGTCGGCATTGCCTTCATCCAAGCCTACATCTTTACGGTGTTGTCCTGCGTGTACTTGGGCGATGCGGTGACGTTGCATGGGCATGGCGATGCCCACGCGCACTAGACAATAGAATCAGCCATCGGCTATCAGCCATCAGCTCATAGCTTTTCAAGGGAGGATCGAAGGACATGGATGCAGCAGCAGCGGCACTGGTCGGAATGGGCTTGGCGGCGGCGGGATTTGCCGGCGCCGGCGTCGGGATCGGCTATATTTTCGGCAAGATGATCGAAGCGGTTGCGCGCCAGCCGGAGGCCGAAGGGCGGGTTGGCAAGTACATGTGGATCGGCTTCGCGCTGGTCGAGGCGATCGCGCTGTACGGGCTGGTCATTGCGTTCATCATCATGGGCCTCCGCAAGTAGGATGCTGAAAACGGCCTCCAACTTCGTTCTCGGGCGCTCGACCCCCTCAACGTACTTTTCCAGTACGCCTCGGGGGTCTCACACCCTGCGGCCTTGTTGGGCGACCGTTTTGAGCATCCTGTAGAAAGAGTAACGCCATGCCACAGTTTGAAAGCCACTTCTTTTCGTCGTTGATGTTCTGGGAGGTCGTTTCCTTCGCCATCCTGCTCTGGATCTTGGCCAAGTATGCCTTCCCGCCGATTCTCGAAACGCTGGAAGCGCGGGAGCGGAAGATTCGGGAGAGCCTGGAGCAAGCCGACCGGCACCGCGCCGAGGCCGAGCGGAAGATGCACGAGTACGAGGCCAAGCTGGCGGCGGCGGCCAAGGAGGCCGAAGCCCTGTTCGCAGCCGCCCGGGAGCGGGCTCAGCGGGTGCAGGAAGAAAACGAACAGCGCTTGCAGGCCGACGCGGAGCGGATCAAAGGGGATGCGCAGCGGGAGATCGATGCGGAGCGGCGCAAGGCGATTCAGGACATCCGCAACCAGACGACGGACCTGGCCTTGTTGGTGGCGGAGAAGGTCTTGGGGCGCAGCCTCAACGATGCGGATCACCGCCGGCTGGCCGACGAAGCCCTGGCGGCCGCGGCCAAGCAGTTCCAGAAAAACTGATCGGTCCCGGCGAGCGCAGTGAGAAAAGGCCCGGCATCCAGCCGGGCCTTTTTTATTGGCGTCGGGTCAGTTGCCGCCGCCCTGACGATAGCCGGCCGGATCGAGGGTGACGGTCGTGAAGCCGAAACGGCGCAACTGTTCGGTGACCCTGCGCTGCATGGCCGGCTCCAGCAGCCGGGAGACTTCCTCGGGCTCCACCTCCACCCGCGCCGCGCCCTCCCGGTCCCGCACCCGGACCTGCAGGAATCCCTGGTCCATCAGAAACGCCTCGGCCCGTTCCACGCGCGCCAGCTTTTCGGCGGTGACGGGGGTCCCCCGCTGAATGCGGGATGAGAGACAGGCCGCCGCCGGCTTCTCCCAGTTCGAAAGTCCCAGCTCCCTGGCCAGCGCACGGACTTCCTCCTTTGAGAGGTTCGCTTCCACCAGGGGACTCCGCACGCCCCATTCCCGGGCGGCCAGGAGGCCGGGCCGGTCGTCACCCAGGTCGTCCAGGTTGGTGCCGTCCACCACGGCGCCCATCGCCATTTCTTGCCGGAGCTTGGCCAATCCTTGGTAGAGGTCGGTCTTGCAATGGTAGCAGCGGCCCGCGTCGTTCTTGACGAAGTCCTGGATCAGGAGTTGGTCGGTCTCCACGAGGCGGTGCCGGGCTCCGACTTGGGCCGCGACCTGCTTGGCCTGTTCCAGTTCCACGTCCGGAAGCGTGGAGGACACGGCGGTGACGGCGAGCGCCCGGGCCCCCAGCGCGTCGTGCGCGACTTTCATCACCACCGTGCTGTCGGTCCCGCCCGAATAGGCGACGAGCACGGAGCCCATCTTCCTGAGAAGCTGCTCCAGTGTCCGATGTTTCTGGGCGAGGGAGGGGGTCACGGCTTCCTCGGCGTCATTAGCGCAGGGGGCTACTTGGCCAGCGTCGCGTTGGCGGTCGGCTTCACCTGCGCCTTGGCCTGGTTGGCCACCACGACCAGGGCATAGTTCGTGGAATTCAAGTACTGTTTCGCCACCCGCAAGACATCCTCCTTGGTGACTTTCTCGATCCAACTCGGATAGCGGGTGAAGTAGTCCATGCCCAGGCCGTAGAATTCCACCTGGCTGAGCACCTCGGCCAGTTTGCCGGTTGTGTCCAAGCGGAGCGGAAAGCTCCCCATCAGATAGGCCTTGGCATCGGCCAGTTCCTCGTCGGTCACGGGGGCATCGCGAATCCCGTTGAGTTCGGCCAGCACGCCGGCGATGGCCTGGTTGGCTGTTTCGTTTCTCGTCTGGAGGCTGATCATGAAGGCGCCCGGCATCAGGTTCGCGTCGAAGTTGCTCATCACCCCGTAGGCCAGGCCCTGGTTGTCCCGAATGGAATTCATGAGGCGGGAGGAAAACCCGCCGGCCCCCAGGATGTAGTTCATCACCGTCACGGCGTAAAAGTCCGGGTTGGTTCGGCTGATGCCCTGGTGGCCCAGCATGATCGTGGCCTGCGACAGCTCCTTCTGGATCAGCTTGACCACCGGCTTCGTGACCGGGGCCGCCGGGGTCGTGACGCGGGGCGGCGGCTGCGCCCGCTTCCAGGAGCCGAAGTGTGTGGCCACCAGCGCCTTCGCCTGCTCGACCGTGATGTCGCCCACGATGGTCAGGATCGTCTGGTTCGGCAGATACTCGCGACCGTAGAACTGCCGGACGTCCTTCCGCGTGACGGTGGCCAGGGTCGCTTCGGTTCCGTTCACCGGCCAGCGGTAGGGATGGCCGTCGAAGACGAGCTGGTTGAAGGCCTTGGCGGCGATCGTTCCGGGATCGTCTTTCTCGCTTTGCATCTCGCCCAGGATCTGGCTGCGGACACGACGGAGCTCTTTCTCCGGAAAGGAGGGGCGTAGCAGAACGTCGGCCAGCAGCGACACGCCCAGTGCCTGGTCCTTCTTCAGGACTTTCACCGCCGCCGTGGTGAAATCGTCTCCGCCTTTGATAACCAACTGGCCTCCCACAAACTCGATCTGCTCGGCCAATTGCGTGGCGCTGCGGGTGGCGGTTCCTTCATCCAGCAGGCTGGCCACGAGATTAGCAAGGCCGGCCTTGCCGGGCGGGTCCTGGACCGAGCCGGTCTTGACCAGCGCGTGGACTTGCACGATCGGCAGCGCCGGTTGTTCCAATACGAGCACCGTCAGTCCGTTCGGCGCGACGTAGCGGACCGGATTGATGTTGGCCGCTTGCGCCGTTTCGGCTTGGAGCAGGGGGCCGCAAACAATCAACAGCAGGCTGGCGACCAATAGGCAGGCTGCCCGCTGCATTCTGCGTTCTGCCTTCCGTGTTTTCATCATCACTGCGCCTCGCTCATGAGCGTCGGTGCCGGTGAAGGCGCCGCAGGTTGCGTCGGCGTCGGGATCAGGATGCCCACCGTGCGGGCGTCCTGGATCAGGTAGCGCTTGGCCACCCGCTGGACATCCGCGGCCGTGACGCGGCGGAGGCGTTCCACGAACTGGTCCACTTGGCGCCAGCCCGCTCCCACCGTCTCGGCCTGGGCGAGGAGCATGGCCTGGCGGAAGTTGGAGTCCTGGCCGAAGATATATTCCGCCTCCACTTGGTTCTTGGCCCGCTCCAGCTCTTTGGCTGTGGGCGGCGCGGCCTGCAGCTTGGCGATTTCCTTGTAGAGGGCCTGCTCGACGTCCTCCACCTTCTGGCCCGGCTTGACCACGACGAAGCAATAAAACAGTTCCGGGTCCGTGGCCAGCAGGTTGTACTCGGCCCCGACGGCCAGGGCTTTCTTCTGCTCGTAGACCAGGCTCTGATACAGCCGCGCGCTCTTGCCGTGCGACAGGATGGATTCCAGGACCGTGAGGGCATAGGCGTCCTCGTCCTTGAAGTTCGGTACCCGGTACCCGGCCATGATGAACGGCAGTTGGGCGTCGCGCTTCACGACGATCCGCCGTTCCCCACGCTGCTCCGGCTCGGCCACGATCTGGGCGGTCGGCACGGGTTTGGCCGGGATGGGCTCGAACAGGCGTGTGATGGTCGGGAGCAGGGTCTCGGCCTTGATGTCCCCGACGACGACCAGGGTCGCGTTGTTCGGCACGTAGTAGGTGTCGTAATGCTGCCGGAGGTCTTCCCTGGTCATGGCGTTGAGGTCCGGAAACCAGCCGATGATCGGCCAGTGATAGGGATGCATCAGGAAGGCCTGGGCGAAGAGGGACTCGGCCAGGAAGGATTGCGGATCGTCCTCCGTTCTCAGCCGGCGCTCCTCCTTGACCACTTCCCGCTCGAGCTGGAATTCCTTGTCGTCCAGGAGCAGGCCGCGCAGCCGGTCGGCTTCCAGCTCCAGCGCCAGCTCCGTCCGGTCCGCCGCCAGGTTCTCAAAGTAACCGGTGAAATCCTGGCTGGTAAAGGCATTGTCGTTGCCCCCGTTCTTGCGGATGATTTTGGAGAAGAGGCCTTTGCCGTGCTTGGGGGTGCCCTTGAACATCATGTGCTCGAGCATGTGGGACAGGCCGGCCCGCCCCATGATCTCGTTGCGGGAGCCGACCTTGTACCAGATCTGGACCGTCACCACGGGAGCCTTGGGGGACTCGACCAGCAGCACTTTCAGCCCGTTCGCCAGGATGTATTCCTTGGTCTCGGCCGAGCGGGCGGCGCTTGGCCAGGCGGACAGGAGGAGCAGCGCAATCAGGAAAAAGGCTCGCGGGATGCAGGGCCGACGTACATTCATCATGCAGCGTTCCTCATTCATCGTTGCCGTACTTCTTAACAACCGGCTTCCGCCGGTGTCAAGGCGGGGATCAGGGTCTGTGGCGTGATCAGGCCCTGGAGATCGCCGAGCTGGCCGCAGGCGCCCAGCACGTCGCGGCCCTTGCTCTTGCGGATGAAGGTATCCACCCCGGCCTGCTTCAGGATCGTCTGGAACCGCAGGACCCTGTCGTCGGTCGGGCGTTGGTAGGCACTGCCGGGAAAGGGATTGAAGGGAATCAAATTGACCTTGCACCGGATGCCGGCGAGGAGCTTGACGAGCCGCTTGGCGTCCGCGTCCGTATCGTTCACCTCTCCCAGGAGGACATATTCAAAGGTGAGGCGGCGGCGCGGCGGAAGAGGGTAGGCCCGGCAGGCGTCAAGCAATGTCTTCAAGGGGAACAGGCGGTTCACAGCCGGCATGAGCGTGGCCCGTTGTTCCTGGTTCGACGCGTTCAAGGAGACGGCCAGGTTGACGCCCAGCGCCGCCACCTCGTCCAGCCGGGAGGCGAGCCCTGCCGTGGACAGGGTGATCCGGTGGGCTGAAATGCCCAGGCCCCATCGTTTGTTGGTCAGCCTGGTGATGGCGTCCGAAACGGCATCCAGGTTGGCGAGCGGTTCCCCCATGCCCATCAGCACCAAGCTGGTCAATGTGTGCCCCGGCTCAAGCCGGTCCTGGACCGTGAGCACTTGGTCCACGATCTCGTGGGCTTTCAGGTTCCGCTTCAAGCCCATGGTGCCGGTGAGGCAGAAGGCGCAATCGAGGGTGCAGCCGACTTGCGTCGAGAGACAGAGCGTCAGGCGTCTGCCATCGGGAATCAACACGGTTTCCACCGTCAGCCCGTCCTCGAGACCGATCAGGAACTTGCTGGTTCCGTCGTCGGCCCGGAGCGTCCGGCACTGACGCGATCGCCCGACCGTTGTCTTGTCGTTGAGCAGTGCCCGCTCCGCCTTCGAGAGGTCCGTCATCTGCTCGACCTCGCGAACTCGGCCTTGATACAGCCAGCGGAGGATCTGCTGGGCTCGGTATGTGGGCCAGCCGAGACGGTGGACGAATTGCTCGGCGGCCGGACAATCCAGGGTCAGCAGCGAGAGCGCCTCGGGAGCCGGCGTCGCTTGTCGGGGCTCATGGGATGGCATGAGTCAGCCTAGCACAGGGAGAAAATGCCTGACAAGGAGCGGGGAAGCAAACGATGAAGGCAGAACGATGAATGATGAATGTAGAATGGCAGAATCTTCAATGCATTACTCAGCATTCATACTTCGGCGTTACGTCAGCCTTGGTGGGATTGTGGTATACTACTTTCACTTGCATGCGTCCCTTTCACCTGGTTCACAGCGAACGCATGTCCGTTCCTCGCCAATACCTCGTCGCGCCCTCCGGTCTCCTGTCCCTTGCCCTCTTCCTGATTTGCGCCGGCGCATCCGCGGCCCAGGCCGAGCCTCCCGATTCAGCCTGTGCGTCCCCGGAGGACTGTTATCGCGCGGCGTTCGCCAAGCCGCCGCCCGCCACCGATACGGCCAGCCAGTTCGCGGCTCGATTGCAGCGCTTGACGGAGGTGCGCGAGCGGTTTCCTGACTCCCTCTGGGCCAAGCGCGCCGGCCTTGTGACCGGGCTGCTGTTGCTGGAGCGGAACCCGGCCGAGTCCCTGCCATACTTCAGAGCCGCCCAACGTGACCTGCCGGTGATCGAGGATTACACCCGCCTCTGGATGGGAGAAGCGTTGCTCAAAATGGGGGATGCGCGGGATGCCGCGGTCCAACTCGAGCGCATTCCTGAGGCTGTGCCGGACACCTTGCTGGGAGTCCGCATCGCCTACCGGTCCGGCGAATCCTGGTACAAGGCGGGGCAGTGCGCCAAAGCCGTGGACCCGCTGGCGCGGGCGGTGCTGCTGGGGCCCCAGGAGCCGGCTGCACCCGGCGCCCTGTTGAATCTCGCCGATTGCCAGTTCAAGGACAACCGCCTTGCCGACAGCCAGGCGGCGTTGAAGCAACTCTGGGCGCGCTACCCGCAGACGCAGGAAGCAAAAGAGGCCGAGCGGCGTTTGTCCCAGATGACGAAGACGGTCTGGCGTCCGACGCCGGATGAATCGTACAACCGCGCCCTCTCGTTCCTGAACCTGGCCCTGCACGACGAAGCCGTCGCCGACCTCCAGAAATTCCTCGGCGGCGCCCCGCACGATGCGCGCAAAGGCGAAGCTAAGTTGAAATTAGGCACGGCCCTGGTCCGTCTCAAGCGGTACGAGCAGGCCCGGCACGTATTCAAGGACCTGGCCGACGAGGCCGGGCCGGAATCGGACGAGGCGACCGTCTGGCTGGCGCGAGTCTATCTGCGGCTCAACGACGGGGAGCGATTGCTGGCCCTGGCTGCGGCGGCCCCGCGGCGCGCCCTGTCCGCCGAACAACGGGCGGCCATCCAGTTGTTGGTGGGGAGTTGGCAGGATGACCAGGGCCAATACGACCAGGCCTTGACGACATATCGAAAAGTGCTGCAGCTGGGAGAAGCGTCGGGGCAGAAAACGGAAGCCCTCTGGCGGATCGGCTGGCTCCAGTACCGGACCGGCCGCTACGGGCAGGCGGTGGACGCCTTCCGCGACCTGTTGAAAGGCAAGGACGATCCGCAAGTCGCCCCCAAAGCGCTGTATTGGGCCGCGCGGGCGCTGGATCAGTCCAACGATCGCCAGTCCGCCGACCTGTACCTCCAGCTCTGCCGGCAATATGCGCGTACCTACTACTGTCAGCTTGCGCAGATGCACGCGGCTTCGTCTCCCTTGGCCCCGCCGGTTCCGGCATCGGTGGACGGGCCTCCGTCCGGCGGCGGGGCGACGGGCGAGGAAGGCCGGGAGGCGGTCTTGCGGGACCCGCACTATCTGCGCGCCGTCGAACTGAGGCTTGTGGGAATGGATCAGGATGCGGCGAAGGAATGGGCTTCGTTGCCCGAGCGGTACGCCCGAGACCGAGCGGCGCTGGTGGAGCTCTCGACCCTGCTGGGCCAGTCCGGCGCCACCCACCATGCCCTGCGCCTGGCTCGGCTGTATTTCCGGGACGGCCTGGAACGCGGAGGGGAAACGGTTCCGTTGGCCCTCTGGAGCGTGGCCTATCCCATGGTGTACCTGCCGACCATCCGGACGCATGCCGGTTCGGCGGTGGACCCCTATCTCGTCGCGGCGATCATTCGCGAGGAGAGCCAGTATGACCCGCGGGCCGTGTCACGGGTCGGAGCGGTGGGGCTGATGCAGGTCATGCCGGTCACGGCTCAACAAGTGGCCAGAAAACATGGTTTCCCGGACGTGGGGCGCGACGACCTGTTCGATCAGGACACGAACATCCGGGTGGGCGCCCGCTACGTCGAGCAGTTGCTCCAGCAATTCAACGGAAATGTTATGCATACCGTGGCCGCCTACAACGCCGGGCCTCAGGCGGTGGCGGGATGGATCGCCAAATCCAACGGGCGGGACCCAGACGAGTGGGTCGAATTGATCCCCTATCAGGAGACGCGCCAGTACGTGAAACGCGTGCTGCGGAGCTACCGCGAATATCACCGGTTGGGCGGCAGCGTCTGCGCGGTTCGCTTTCTTGACAAGGCCTGTTGAAGCTCCTATAAGGAGCGCTCAGTTACGAAGTCGTCAGTTATCAGCATGCAGTGCTCGGAATCGGAGCTGACCGCTGAACGCTGATGGCTTCTTGGAGGGGTTTTATGGCACTGGATAAGATGGCGGCGCTGGAAGCGCGCATCCGCAGCATGGTGGAGTTGATTCAATCGCTGAAGAAGGCCAATGCGTCGCTGGAGGGAGAGTTGCGTGCGGCGCGGGAACGTCTTTCGAAGCAGGACGAAATGAACCGCCGGTGGGAACAGGAGCGGGACGACGTTCGGTCACGGATCGAAAAGGTCTTGGGCGAACTGGATCTCCTCGAGTGCGCGGAGGGCGCACCATGCGAGGAATGATAGGTTTAAAGCGTTCACATTGAAGTGTGTATCCGCGCGCCGCAATGTATGAGGCGCGCGGCCCACGCCAAGCGAGGGATGGGAAATAGCCACTGGAGGCAAAGTAACTATCCGCCGCGAGTTGATCGAACGCGGCGGTTCAAGCAAGCTTGGTTCATATTGTCACTGGTGGCAAAAAACTTCCCCCGGCGCATCTGATCGAAGCGCCGGGCTCAAGCGAACTCGGCATTTTAGAGAACTGCAAGATACATGAGGGGTTTACCCGTCGGCCACAATTACGATAAACCGATCAATAGGCCGACGGTACACGCCAAGCGAGGGATGGAGGTGGTGCGTGGCTAAGACTCTGGAGATCGAGATCTATGGCCAGAAGTACACCGTCAAGGCCGAGGCGGACGAGCTCTACATGCAGCGGGTGGCCGCCTATGTAGACGAACAGATGCGGAGTCTGGCGCGGGGCATGAAAACCGCCACGCCGTCAAAGCTGGCGGTGCTGGTGGCGCTCAACGTCGCCCATCAACTGTTCCAGGCGGAAGCCCAACGAGAGCAGGGCGTAGCGGACGTGGAGCGGCGTGCCCAGCATTTGATGGAATCCATCGAGGAAACTCTGCAAACGGGCCGACGGGGGTAATGGACGGCGGCGTGCGGGGCTTGCATTGGCTCCCGCCATTTGATACGGTACGCACAATCTGAGAAGGAGAACCTGAGCGGAACAGGAGAACGACGGAGCGGCTCGGGGGCGACATTGATAGCACAAGAGGCGATTGGATGAGCCGGACTGATCCGGCACAGCGGAATGCGATGAAGATGTTGGCGACAGTCATGGCGTGGTGGTGTCGATGGGGCGCGGATGCAGGGCGAGCACTCGTGGCTTCTTTGGACCGTAGCGCGGGTGAGATAGCGGCCCTGCTGGCGCCGGTTGGGTTTGACGGGGGCGTGAGACAGTGTCCGGTGTCGGTCATGTCTCCCCGACTGGGTGGGGCTGGGCTGGCTCGCCGGTCTTCTCTCGCTCGAGGCCGACCAGGAAACCGGTCTGCCGCCATGACACTCTTCGGGACCTTCTGACCGTCCGCGGCGGGTTGTCCGCCGCACCTCTTGTCTTCGCCGTCACCAGGGCAACAGTTCCTGCGTCGTATCCCTCCCAAGTTTCTTCTGGCCGCACCCGGGGCGTGAGCCCCGCCTGATTCTCCCTGCTGAACGTGAGACCGAGGCGTTGGTACGCCTCACCAACATGTAAAGGGGGTGGAGACCATTCTTACGAGCGTTGCCATCTACGTGATCATCGGCGCCGTGGGCGCCCTGGTCGGCTTCGGCGTCTCCGAAGCCTTGCGTCGGACCCTGCTGGCGTCCCGGCATCAGCAAGCGGAAGAGCAGTCCCGCCAGATCGTACAGGGGGCCGAGCGCGAGGCGGAGAACCTGGTCAAGGAAGCCAAGCTGGAGGCCAAGGACCGGCTGTTTCAAGCCAAAGCCGAGCTGGAGAAGGAACAGAAGGACGTGCGTGCGGACCTCGCCGCGCAGGAGAAGCGGTTGCTCCAGCGGGAGGAAAATCTTGAGAAGAAGGCCGGCGCAGTAGACAAGCGCGAGGCCGAATCACAGAAACGCGAGCAGACGCTGGTCCGGCGCGAGGAAGCGCTCGCCGACAAGGAAGCGGCCTGCGAGAAGGCCGTCAAAGAGCATCGGCAGGCGCTGGAGCGGGTGGCCGGGATGACGGTGGACGAGGCCAAGCGGCAGCTGCTCGGCGAGATCGAGTCCGAAGCCCGGCTGGATGCCGCGGGCGTCGCCAAACGCATCATCGACGAAGCCAAGGAAAACGCCGAACGCGAAGCCAGGGAAATCATCGCCCGGTCGGTCCAGCGTGTGACGCGGGACTACGTCTCCGAAGCCACGATCTCCGTGGTGCCGATTCCCAACGACAGCATGAAAGGCCGCATCATCGGGCGCGAAGGGCGGAACATCCGCGCGATCGAGGCCGCAACGGGGATCGACCTGATCATCGACGAGACGCCGGAAGCGGTCATCATCTCGGGGTTCGATCCGATGCGACGGGAAATCGCCAAGATCTCGTTGGAGCGGCTGATGCAGGACGGCCGCATCCATCCGACCCGCATCGAGGAGATCGTCGAGAAGACCAAGACCGACGTCGAGAAGATGATGATCGAAGAGGCGGAAAAGATCATTTTCGAAGTCGGCCTGTCGGGGTTCCATCCCGAGCTGATCAAGGTCCTGGGGCGGTTGAAGTTCCGGACCAGCTACGGCCAGAACAATCTGTACCATGCCCGGGAGGCTTCGTACATCTGCGGGATCATGGCCTCGGAGCTGGGGCTGGACGTCAAGCTGGCCAAGCGCGGCGCTTTGCTGCACGACATCGGCAAGGCCGTGAGCCACGAAGAGGAAGGGCCCCACGCCATGCTGGGGGCCGACATCGCGAAACGTTATGGGGAGTCGGACAAGGTCGTGAACGCGATCGCCGCGCACCACGAGCAGGTTGAGCCGATCTGCCCCGAGACGGTGCTGGTCGCGGCGGCGGAGGCCCTGTCCGCAGCCAGGCCCGGGGCGCGGCGGGAGGCTTTGGAGTCCTACGTGAAGCGGCTGGAGAAGCTGGAAGCCCTGGCAGTGGATTTCAAGGGCGTCCAGAAGGCCTATGCCATTCAGGCCGGACGCGAAATCCGGGTGATCGTCCGGCAGGAAGAAGTGAACGATGTGGAGTGTTCCCACATCTCCCGCGAACTGGCCAAGAAGATCGAGGCCGAACTGACCTATCCGGGCCAGATCAAGGTGACCGTGATCCGCGAAAGCCGTTTCGTGGATTTTGCGAAATAAGCGTGAGTCGTAAAGTTTGAAAGTTGTAATGTCGCAAGTCGAGACTTGCTGACTTTCAGACTTTTCGACTTTACGACGCGTGGCAACTTTGGTGGAAGGTGAAGGTTCTTTTTATCGGCGACATCATGGGGGAGCCGGGACGTCGGGCCATCGCCCGCCAACTGCCCAAGGTGGTGGCCCAGCATGGCGTCGATCTGGTGATCGGGAACGGGGAAAACGCGGCAGCCGGGTTCGGGATCACCAATGAGCTGGCCCGCGAGCTGTTCAGTCTTGGCTTGTCGGTCATCACGACCGGCAACCATGCCTGGGACAAAAAAGAAACCGTCGAGTTCATCAAGCAGGAGCCGCGCTTGCTGCGGCCCGCGAACTATCCGGCCGGCACGCCTGGCCAGGGCAGCATTGTGGCCGAAACCCCCAGCGGCGAGAAGGTGGCGGTGCTCCAGCTCATGGGCCGGGTCTTCATGCCCGCGCTGGACTGTCCCTTCCAGACCGCCAGGCGGGAGGTGGCCAAGCTGAAGGAGAAGACCAGCGCCATCATCGTGGACATGCACGCCGAGGCGAGCAGCGAGAAGATGGCGATGGGCTATTTCCTGGACGGAGACGTGACGGCGGTCGTCGGCACCCATACCCACGTCCAGACTGCCGACGAGCAGATTTTGCCGAACGGCACGGCCTACCTGACCGACATCGGCATGACCGGCCCCGTGCAGGGGGTCATCGGAATCAAGAAGGAACTGGCCATCGAAAAGTTTCTGACCGGCATGCCGCGTCGCTTCGAAGTGGCGCAGGGGCCGGCCCTGTTTTGCGCCGTGCTGATCGAATTGGATCACCGGCTCGGGAAGGCGCTGACCATTCAGCGCCTGCGCATTCCGGAGTGACCGACGGTTCGGCCGCAATGAGCCTGGATTAGGCATCCCGCATGCGTCCTGGCGCCCAGCCACAGCGGATCCTCACCGTCAGCGAACTGACCCTGCTCGTCCGCGACCGGCTCGAACAGGGATTCCCCGAAGTCTGGATCGAAGGAGAGATCAGCACCCTTCGCAGCCCCGCCTCCGGCCACCTCTACTTCACCCTCAAAGATGCCCAGTGCCAGATCCGGACGGTCCTGTTCCGGAGCCAGGCCCAGCGCCTGCGGTTTGCGCTGCGCGAAGGGCTGCAGGTCGTCGTGCGCGGGCGCCTGACTGTCTACGAGCCGCGCGGAGAATACCAGGTGGTGCTGGACTACCTGGAGCCCAAGGGGGTCGGCGCTCTGCAGCTGGCGCTGGAACAGTTGAAGGAAAAGCTGGCGCGCGAAGGGCTGTTCGACGAGTCGCGCAAACGGCCGCTCCCGTTCCTTCCGCGCCGGGTCGGCCTCGTCACGTCCCTCTCGGGCGCGGCCATCCGCGACATGCTCGTGGTCCTGGGGCGCCGCTGCCCGTCGCTGGATGTGCTGATCTGCCCGGTGCCGGTCCAGGGCGAAGGAGCGGGCACGAAGATCGCGGCGGCCATCCGCACCCTCAGCGCGTCCGGCAAGGTGGACGTGATGATCGTCGGCCGCGGCGGCGGGTCCATGGAGGACCTCTGGTGTTTCAACGAAGAAGTGGTCGTGCGCGCCATCGCCGCATCCAGGGTGCCGGTGGTCTCCGCCGTCGGGCACGAGATCGACGTGACGCTGGCCGATTTTGCCGCCGATTACCGGGCCCCGACGCCGTCGGCCGCGGCGGAAGCGGTCGCGCCGGTCTTGGCGGATCTGGTCAGGGCCGTGGCGGACCTCCGCGCCAGGCTGGAGCGGACCATGGAGACGCGCCTCATCCTGATCCGGCATCGCGTGGAGGACGCGCGACAAGTGGTGTCGCGATTGCTCCTGCCGGTGCAGCGGCAGGCGCAGCGGCTGGATGATCTTTCGGATCGCCTCGGCCAGTCGCTGCGGGTATCGCTGGGCCAACTCAGCCGGCGTTGGCTGACCGTCCACCATGGATTGGGATTGGCCAGCCCGGTGGGCCGGGTCCGGGCCACCCTGGTGCTGGTGCCCCAGTATATGAAACGTCTGGAGCAGCAGACGCGCGCTCGGTTGGCGTGGCGCCGGCAGGCAGTTACGTCGCTGATGGGAACGTTGGACGGCCTCAGCCCCCTGGCCATCCTGGCGCGGGGCTACAGCATCGTGCAAACCGTGCCGGATGGGCTCGTCGTCAGGCGGGCCGACCAGGTGCGGGTCGGGGATGAAGTCAGCGCCAAGCTGGCCAGCGGTCGGCTCCTCTGCGTGGTCCGCGAGGCGGCCCCCGATTCGTGATCGCTTGACCCAGAGGGGCGGCCAGGTATAATAGCGCCTTCGCTGGCGAAAAGGAGGTTCCGTGCCCGCGCTGAAGTTCGAAGAAGCCATGTCGCGATTGGAAACGATCGTGTCGGAGTTGGAGAAAGGCGATCTCCCGCTCGATGAGTCCTTGAAGATCTTCGAGGAGGGCATCAAATTGTCCAAGACTTGCCTCAAGATGCTGGACGATGCGGAGCGGAAAGTCGAAATCTTGGTGCAGGACAAGGATGGAAAGAAGCGCCTGCGCGCCTTCACCTTCGACGCCGACGAGCACGCCGACGTCCTTCCGCCGGAATCAGATTGAGCTGGCCGCGCTCCCTGGCCGAGCCGATCGTCTGCGCCCGCCGGCGGTGCGGCGGGCATGACTGACACACGTTCGCTGGATGCCTCCCCTTCATGACGGCTCAGAAGAAGGCGCCGGTGCGGGAACGGTTGGATCGCGCCCTGGTGGCGCGAGGCTTGGCCGCCAGCCGTGAGCAAGCCGCCGGCCTCATCATGGCCGGAGCCGTCACGGTGGATGGAGCCCCGGTGGATAAGCAGGCGAAGCTGGTGGCCCACGACGCCAGGATCGAGGTGGCCAGCCGGCCGCCCTACGCCAGCCGGGCGGGCGGCAAGTTGGCCGCGGCGTTGGCTTCGTTCAAGGTTGTCCCGACCGGGCTGGCCGCCCTGGACGTGGGCGCGTCCACCGGCGGGTTCACCGATTGCTTGCTGCAAGGCGGAGCCCGCATCGTCTATGCGGTGGACGTCGGCTTCGGGCAGTTGGACTGGAAGCTGCGGCAAGATCCGCGGGTGGTCGTACTGGACCGGTGCAATATCCGGTACCTGGACCCGGCGGCGATTCCGGAGCCGATCGACCTGGCCGTAATCGACGTGTCGTTCATTTCGCTGACGCTGGTCTTGCCCTGTGTCGTCCGGTTTTTGCGCGAGCCGGCCTGGGTGATTGCGTTGGTGAAGCCCCAGTTCGAAGTCGGCAAGGGTCAGGTCGGGCGCGGGGGGATTGTCCGGGACGACGCGCAGCGGCAGGCCGTGACCGAGAAGGTCCTGGCTTGCGCGGAGGGTCTGGGCCTGGTGAAGATCGGCGTGCTGGACTCGCCCGTGCCGGGACAAAAAGGAAACCGCGAGATTCTGGTTGGGTGGCGGTATCAACCGCGAGGCTAGGGTTGGGGATGGGCACAAGGGAATCTTGTACGCTGGTGACCGGCGGCGCCGGATTTATCGGCTCCCACGTGGTGGAAGCG
This sequence comes from Nitrospirota bacterium, assembly GCA_004296885.1. Taxonomy (NCBI): domain Bacteria; kingdom Pseudomonadati; phylum Nitrospirota; species Nitrospirota bacterium. The sequence continues at coordinate 181,465 of SCVN01000016.1, forward strand.
TTGCTCGCCCGCGGCGAGCGGGTTCTGTGTCTGGACAATTTCGACTCGTTCTACGACCCCGCCATCAAGCGCGTGAACGTCCGCGCGGCCCTGTCCAACCCCAAATACAAGCTGATCGAGGGGGATATCCGGGATCAGGCCCGGGTGGAATCCCTCTGCGAGGCCGAAGGGGTGACCAGGATTTTCCACGCGGCGGCCCGGGCCGGAGTGCGACCTTCGATCAAGGACCCGCTCCTCTACGAGGACGTGAACATGCGGGGCACGATCGTGCTGTTGGAGGTGGCGCGCCGGCGTCCGCTGACGACCTTCGTGTTTGCCTCTTCGTCGTCGGTGTACGGAGGGCTGGCGATGGTGCCCTTTTCGGAAACGGCGGCGTTGAGCCGGCCCATTTCTCCCTATGCGGCGACAAAGCTGGCCGGCGAGCTGATCTGTTACACCTACCATCACTTGCATAAGATTCCCATCACCTGTCTGCGATTTTTCACGGTCTATGGGCCCAGGCAGAGGCCGGAGATGGCGATCCATCAGTTTGTGCGGCAGATCGAAGACGGGCACCCGGTGCCGATGTTCGGCGACGGGAGTTCGAGGCGGGATTTCACCTACATCGACGATATCGTGCAGGGGGTCGTGGCGGCCTTGGACCGGCCTTTTCCCTTCGAGGTCTTCAATCTGGGCGAATCGGCCACGATCGAGCTGCGGGCGCTCATTCAGCTGATCGAGCAGTACCTGGGCAAAACGGCGAAGATCCAGGCCTTGCCGGATCAACCCGGCGACGTGCCGGTGACCTATGCCGATATCACCAAGGCCCGGTCGCTCTTGGGCTATCGCCCCACCACGCCGGTCGTGGAGGGCGTGCAACGGTTTGTGGACTGGTTCCGGACCATGAGGCGGGGGGGGGCATGAAGATTCTGGTGACGGGCGGCGCCGGCTTTATCGGATCCCATCTGGTAGACCGGCTGGTACAGGAAGGCTACGACGTGGTCGTGGTGGACAATCTCTCCACCGGCAAGCGCAAGAACATCAACAAGGCTGCAAATTTTTACAAGACGGACATCCAGGGCAGCGGGCTCGAACGGGTGTTTCGGAAGGAGCGGCCGACGATGGTGATGCACCTGGCCGCTCAAATGGACGTGCGACGTTCCGTGGCGGATCCGACCTATGACGCGCAGATCAATATTTTAGGCACTTTGAATGTCCTGGCCCAGGCGGTGAAGCACGGCACCAGAAAGATGATCTTTGCCTCGTCCGGCGGGGCCATCTATGGGGAGCAGGAGGTGTTTCCCGCTCCGGAGACCCATCCCCTCAGACCCATGTCCCCTTATGGAATCAGCAAGCTCAGCGGCGAACACTATCTGTTTTATTATCAGGCCATGAGCGGGATCCAGGCGGTCAGCCTCCGGTTCGCGAACGTCTACGGGCCCCGCCAGGACCCGGAGGGCGAGGCCGGTGTGGTCTCGATTTTCGCCCAGAAGCTCTTGCACGGCGAACAGCCGATCATCAATGGCAACGGCCGGCAGACCCGGGACTTCATCTTTGTGGACGATATCGTGGAAGCCCATCTGGCGGTCATGGGCAAGGAGGTCCAGGGGACCTACAACGTCGGGACGGGGGAGGAAACGACGGTCAACGAACTGTTCCGGATCCTGGCCGACCTGACCAACCCGCAATCCAAGGAGCTGCATGGGCCGGCCAAGAAAGGCGAGCAACTACGCAGCGTGGTGGACTCGACCAAGCTGCGGCGCGAACTGGGCTGGGACTCCAAGGTGTCCATTCGGGAGGGCCTGAGCCGGACGGTCGACTTCTTCCGTGGCGTCGGAGCTTAAGTCGTGCGTACCGGGGGCGCGTTGCGCCTGAGTGTGGGCTGCTGCCCGATGGAGCTCAGCGGTAGCGCGGGACGTTCGGGTCTACCTGGATGGACCAGGCATCAATGCCCCCGACCAGGTTCTTCACGTTGGCGAAGCCCTGCTGGAGGAGGAACCCGGTCGCATCTGCGCTCCGCATCCCATGGTGGCAGTAGGCGATAATCTCGGCGTTCCGATCCAGCTTGTTCAGGGATTGAGGCAATGTGCCGAGAGGGATAAGGACGGACCCTTCCAGCTTGGCGAGAGAATTCTCCCACTCCTCCCGAACGTCCAGCAAACAGAGGGGTTCCCCTTTATCGAGCCGCTCTTTTAATTCGCGCGGGGTGATCGTAAAGCCCATGACAACCTCCATAACGGATGGAGAGCGCATCATAAACTTGGATTTCCGCCTCTGTCAATCGGGGGTGGGGGCCGGCCCGCATCCCTGCGCGTACTTGTGGATGTCCGGAGCGTCGGGGCTCGGGCATGGCTAGGAGACACCCTGGCGGGGAGGCTATTGTGGTGTTCGTCACGGCCTCCTCTGAGGAAGAGGCAAGCCGGATCGGGCAGAGACTCGTGAAGGACAAACTGGCTGCCTGCGTCACCCTCTTGCCGGGGGGCCGTTCCTTGTTTTGGTGGGAGGGGAAGGTGTCCGAGGAGCGAGAAACCCTGATGATCATGAAAACCAGGAGTTCCCTCTTTCGGGACCTGGCCAGGGAGGTGAGGGCACTTCATTCCTACCAAGTGCCGGAAATTGTTGCCCTCCCGATCAAAAAAGGCTCGACCGATTACCTGGCCTGGATTCAAACTGTGACGAGTAAGCCAAAGAAAAATCTCAGGAAATCTAAAAAATGTTGACCTGTCATGGCCGGTTTCAGTAAACTGGCCCCCTTGATGCAAAGAGTCCCTGTGGGGGACTTTGGAGTACAGATGATGAGCCAACAAGACGACGCCTATACGATCGTGATATTTCGGGGGACCACGGCGAAGCCCCTGCGCTTCAGCTTCCCCAGGGCCATCGTGCGTAAAGCGATGATGGTGGGGGTCGCGCTGATCATTGGGGAGATTCTCTTGCTCTCCCAATATGTGATTCAAACGGGCAAGGTGTGGGAATTACAGGAAATTCGGCAGGAGTTGATTAGCGCCAAGGAACAGACGAATGCTTTTTCCACGGCGGTTGAAGACCTCAAGCGCCGGGTCCTGGCCATGAAGGAAGTGAACGAAAAGCTGAGGGTCATGCTGGGCATCGAATCCTTGAAACCAGAGGACTATCTGAACGGCCAGGGTGGCGAAGAGACTCCGTTGGTTGAGAGCAGCCAGACTCCTGTCGACAAGACAGACGGGGCCTCGGTTGATGGCCAGGTTGCCGAACCCCAAACTCCCAAGCTGTCCGAAGAAAATCAACTGTGGGAACAAGACCTGGCGACAAAAGTCCAAAAGAAAATCGGCTGGTTGCAGCGCGAGGCCATCTCTCAAGAACGGTCCTTGGAAGAATTGACCGAAGCAGCCAAGGAACGTTGGACCCGCTGGGGCTCGACCCCTTCCGTCTGGCCGGTCAAGGGCTGGGTCACCTCCGGGTTCGGTCCAAGGATTTCTCCCTTCACCGGACTGCCCGCCATTCACGACGGGCTGGACATCGGCGCTCCGCCGAATGCACCGGTCCATGCCCCGGCCGGCGGCTTGGTGACGGTGGTCGGTTTCGACGCCAAGATGGGGAACATGGTGGCGATCGAGCATGGGTTTGGGCTTGAAACCCAGTACGGACACTTGGCCAAGGCTATGGTGAAGCAGGGACAGAAGGTGAAGCGAGGAGACTTGATCGGTCTGATTGGAAGCAGCGGCCTCTCAACCGGTCCTCATTTGCATTACATGATCAAAGTGAACGAACGGCCCGTCAACCCGCAGCGCTATATCCTGGAATAGAGTCGAACCCCCTCCCATCCCTTGCTCGTCACCCCTACCGCGCTGTCGGCCCATCCCAACATTCGTAAGGCTCTGACCGAAGAGGTGCAGAGTGACTGACCTTGAAATTGCGCACCCCGTTTCCCCTCGTCCGATCGAACAGATCGGGGCCATGCTGGGGCTCCGGCCGGAGGATCTGATCCGTTACGGGCCTTGGAAAGCCAAGGTGGCCCCCTTGGCCCTTGAACGCCTGGCCGACCGTCCGTTGGGCCGCTACGTGCTCGTCACGGCCATCAACCCCACGCCGCTGGGGGAAGGCAAGACCACGACCTCGATCGGCCTGGCCATGGCCCTCTCCCGGCTCGGCCGTCGGGCTGTCGTGACGCTCAGGCAGCCGTCGCTCGGCCCGGTCTTCGGAATCAAGGGAGGCGGCACGGGAGGGGGCCGGGCGCAAGTCATTCCGATGGAGGACATCAACCTCCATTTCACCGGCGATGCCCATGCCGTCGCCTCCGCCCACAACCTCCTCTCGGCGTTCCTCGACAACCATCTGTTTCAGGGCAACAGCCTCAATCTCGATCCGGCCAAGATCGCCTGGCCGAGGGCCATGGGGATCAGCGACCGGGCCCTGCGGCAGGTCCATTTGGGAGGGACGGAGGGGCGTCCCGGACGGGACGGAGAGTTTGTCCTGACCGAGGCTTCCGAGATCATGGCGATCCTGGCCTTGGTCTCGGGAGCCAAGGATCTTCGCCGCCGCCTGGGCCGCATTCTGGTGGGCTTCACCAAAGAGGGGAGACCGGTCACTGCTGAGGAGTTGAAATGCACGGGGGCCATGGCGGTTCTTCTCCGGGACGCCCTCTGTCCCAATCTCGTCCAAACGATCGAGGGGACGCCGGCCTTGGTCCACACGGGGCCATTCGGGAACATTGCCCATGGAAACTCTTCAATCCTGGCCGACCAGTTGGCCTTGCGGACCGCCGAGTATGTGGTGACCGAAGCGGGCTTCGGGAGCGACCTGGGCGCGGAGAAGTTCTTCAACATCAAATGCCGCACATCCGGCCTGCGTCCCGCTGCGGCGGTGGTCGTGGCCACGCTTCGGGCGTTGAAACTCCACGGAGGCGGAGGGGTCGTGAAAGCGGGAGTGCCGCTGCCCGGGGGACTGACCGGTCCGAACCGGGAGGCCCTGACCAGGGGGCTGGCCAATCTGGAGCAGCATCTGGCCAACGTCCGGACGTTCGGGGTGCCGGCCGTAGTGGCGATCAATGCCTTCAAGGACGATCCGGCCGATGAGTTGCAGTATGTGCGGAACTGGGCCCTCTCGGTCGGCGCGGTGGGCTCGGCCGTCTCTACCCACTTCATGGACGGAGGCCGGGGGGCCATGGAGTTGGCCAAGACGGTCGAGGCGGCCTGCCAGGCTCCATCCGCCTACCAGCCCTTGTATCAGGACGACGCGCCGATCAAAGAGAAGATCGAGACGGTGGCCAGGCGCATCTACGGGGCGGCGGCGGTGTCCTACGAGCCGCAGGCCGAGGCCCAGATCGAGCAGGCGGTGCGGCTGGGTTTCGGGGAGTTCCCGGTCTGCATGGCCAAGACGCCCTTGTCCCTGTCGCACGACGCCCAGTTGAAGGGGCGGCCGACCGGGTTCACCCTGCCGATCAAGGAACTGCGCATCCTGGCCGGGGCCGGGTTCCTGACGGCGGTCTGTTCGGGAATTCAACTGATGCCGGGCTTGCCGAAACAGCCGGCCGGCGAACGGATGGACCTGGACCCGGAGACGGGGGAGATCGTGGGATTATCGTGAAAAGCGAACGGTAAAAAGTAAAACGGGAACGGCGGAAGCAGAGCCTTGCCTACTTCTCACCGTTCACGTTTCACCCTTCACGGATCAGCGCTGCTTCAGGTACTTGAAGAATTCCGAGTCGGGGCTCATGACGATCGTGGAGTTCTCTTTGAAGCTCTTCTTGTAGGCTTCCATCGTGCGGGTGAATTCGAAGAACTTCGGGTCCTGCCGGTAGGCTGTCGCGTAGAGTTTGAACGCCTTCGCATCCCCCTCGCCGCGCAGCTCTTCCGACGTCTTGTAGGCGCCGGCCAGGATGATTTCCCGGTCTTTTTCCGCCTCGGACCGGATCTTCTGCGCCTCCTCGGCCCCCTCGGCCCGATACTGCTTGGCCTGCCGTTCCCGCTCGGCCTGCATGCGGGCGAAAACCGCCTTTTCGTTCTGCTCTGGCAGGTCCGCCCGCTTGATCCGCACGTCCTGAATCTCGATCCCGTAGACCGCCGCCTTCTCGTTGGCCCGCTGCGTCACCAGCGACATCACCTCGGAGCGGGTCTTGGACACGATGTCGGAAAGGTCGTGGCGTCCGACTTCCACCCGCAGCTCGGAATAGATGATGTCGTCCAACCGGCGCAGAGCCCCGCGCTGGGTCTGGAAGGCCTGGTAGACCTTCAAGGGGTCGGTGATCCGCCACTTGGCGAAGTTGTCGATCAGGATCGTCTTCTTGTCCTGGGTGATGACTTCCTGGGCGGACGAATCGTAGTCCAGCAGCCGCTTGTCGAAGTAGGTGACCTCCTGGATGAAGGGCACCTTGACCTCCAGGCCTGGGGTGGTGATGTTCCGCACCGGCTTGCCGAGCTGGACGACGATCGCCGTCTGGGTGATGTCCACGATGAAGACCGGCGAGGCGCCCAGCACGAACAGCAGGAGGATGACCCCGATCACGCCGACGATCATATTCTGTCTGCTCATGGCTTCTTCTCTTCCGCCGCCGCTTTGGGCGGCTTGTGGCTCTTGTCCAGCGGCAGGTAGGGGAGCATCCGGTCCCCCGCCTTCCCGTCGAGAATGATCTTTTCGACCCCCGGCATCACGTCTTCCATCGTTTCGATGTAGATCCGCTTGCTGATGATGTCCTTAGCCTGCTCGTATTCCTTCAGCGTCTTGGTGAAGCGGTTGGCTTCGCCTTCCGCGCGGGTGATGCGGGCCTGCGCATAGCCCTTGGCCTGGTTCACGATCTGGGCCGCCTCGCCCTTGGCCTTGGGAATGATGTCGTTGCGGTAGCCCTGGGACTGGTTGATGAGCTTCTCCCGGTCCTCCTTGGCGCTGGCCACGTCCTTGAACGCGGCCACGACCGCCTCGGGGGGATCGACGTCTTGCAATTGGACGGCGGCGATCTGGACCCCGGCCTGATACTGGTCCAGGATGCCCTGGAGCAGCGTTTGGGTGTCCTGCTGGATCTGCGCCTTGCCGCTGGTCAGGGCCTCGTCGATCTTGCTCTTGCCGACCACCTCGCGCATGGCGGCCTCGGCGGCCTTCTGGATCGTCTCTTCGATTTCATCCACCCGGAACAGGTAGTCCTTGGCGTTCTTGATCTTGTACTGGACGATGAACTCCACGCCCAGGATGTTCTCGTCCCCCGTCAGCATCAGGGCTTCTTTGGGGATCATCTGCTGGCGGCCCTGCCGGTCCGTGCGGAAGCCGATCTCCAGCCGGTGCAGTTTTTCCACCTTGGGGCGCTCGACTGTCTCGATGAGGGGAATCTTCATGTGCGGGCCCGGGCCTTCGCTCCGGACGATGTCGCCGAAGCGTTTGACGACTCCTTCTTCGTCCGGGGCCACGATGTAGGTGCCCTGCCAGACCAGGAATACGGCGGCGGCCGCCAGCAGGATGGGGCTGAGGCCCTTGATCGGCAAACCTGGGCCGAGCTTTTCCTTCGCCTGCCGCAGCAGGTCGTCCACCGGGTCTTGCTTCTTGCCCCAGGGGTCTTTGGGATCCCAGACCATAAATCGTTCCTCGTTGGACTCAGGGAATCAGGCAGGACGAATCACCATAGCAGACATGCCGAAGCCGGAGCAACAAGCGAATCGTCAGGGGCCGTTCTTGTTCGCGGCGGACCACGGGCGGTTGTGGGCGTGTCTAGGGCCTGCGCAATTCGGAAGGACGCTTATCATCGCATCAGAACCTTGCCGCGGCCCCAATAGTAATAGAGGGAGATGTTGGGGTAAAAGGCGTTGACGTTGTTTTGTCCGGCTGCAGTGAAGAGGACTCCGGCCGCTCCCACAAGCGCGCCCCCCTCGTCTTGGAAGAACTTGTACTGGAGCGACGGTTGGACGCCCACCAGCGAGAAGCTGGTCGGGTTGATGTTGACGGCGTGCCCGTCCAGCCGGTAGGGGACTCCGTGGAGCGTTACGAACTCCAGGTTGTAGCCGAATCCTTGTTGATCGTTGAGGATGTGCTCGATCACCAGGCGGGTGTTGACGATGTCGCCGGTGTACGTGTTCATTCCGCCCGTGCTACCCGGGTTGGTATAGGTATAGAAGACGCCGCCGCTGATCCGGAACGGTTCGAGGTTTTTCCGAAACATGGCCCCTTCGGTAAACGAGAGGGCGCCGAACCGGGTCGCTGGAATCCGTCCCAGCGGGGAGAAGCCGCCAGGAATGCCTCTGGTTCCGGCCCATTGGCTGGAAGGCAGCGCGATCTGGTTGTAGATAGTGATAGATGGACGCCATCCGTCCGGATCTTGCACGATCGGGCGGTATTTCACATAGATGGTCGTGTCCCCCAACCCGCTTTCGGAGTCGTAGGTTCGGCTGCCGGAGCCGGTCGCTTTATTGGATTCCCAGTAAATTCCGGAAAAGGCAACATTGAGTTCCACGTGGTTGCTGATTCCGTAGGCAAAGATGCCGGTAGGGGCCACGGCCCGCAGGTGGGTGGTCGCATCCTTGGAGCCGCTGGAGAACTGATTGCCGAATTGCTCGTGCCCGATCTGGCCGAAGACAAAGGGCTGGAAGAGAAACTGCCCCTTGGGCTGGATGTCCACGCCGGAAATCAGGATCGGGCCGTTGGCCATCGGGTTCCAGCTCTTCCGATATTTTTTGATCTCTTCATCCGAGGGCACCCAGTCGAAAGCCAGGACGGCGGGCACGAGGCAGGCGGTGGCCAGCATGAAAACGCACAAGCCTACGATCCAAGGGTATCCGCTTTCGCCCGACTTCTGTGGCATCGATTCAACCTCCTTCGATTCGGCTTGCTGGCGGGGTGTGCCCCGGTCGTTATCTGGGCGGGGCTAGAAGATGGCGGTCAGGATGAGATAGGCCAGACCGGCGAGCAGCCCTGCGGCAGGCAGGGTGACGATCCAGGCCAAGACCATGTCGCGGACCGTCGTCCAGCGGACGGCCTGCCGGCCTTTCAGCAAGCCGATGCCGATGATCGCCGACCCGCTCACGTGGGTCGTGGAGACGGGCAAGCCCATGGATGCCGACACCAGGACCAGCGATGACGTTGTGACGTTCGCCGAGAGGCCTTCAGCGTGGTCCATTTTTGTCACCTTCTCGGCCAGAACCTCGGTGACCCGGAGTCCGCCGAGGTAGCTGCCCGCCCCCATCGCCAGCGTCACGGCGGCGAAAGCCAGGACCTGCATCCGCTGGTTTGGCCAGACGGACGTGGCGCTGCCCAACAGCAACATGGCGACGATCTTGGGCGCGTCGTTCGCGCCGCGCGCTAACGACGCCAACCCGCTGGACAGCCAGTGGACGCTGTCGAGGCCGATCACGAGTCCGGACAAGCCGGCCCGCTCGCATTGCGAGGGTACTGCGGCGATCGGTTGGCCGAAATTTGAGGCTCGGAACAGGATTCTGGTGGCGCCTCGCTCGTCGATGGCCACCAGCGCCCGTTGGGCCGGCATCAGGCACAGGCAGGCCCCTTCCCATCGCGCGGCCACCCTCCGGATCAATGGATGGAGCAGCACCGACAGGGTGAGCGCCAGCACGGGACTCACTAACAAAGGCAGCGCGATCTTGCCGATGATGGCTGGCCAAATGAGGCCGGCGGAACCGAAGGCGATGGTTCCCGTGCCGACGATGGCGCCGGTGAGGGCGTGAGTGGTGGAAACGGGCAGGCCGGTGCGCGAGGCAATCAGGACCCAGGCCATGGCCCCGCTCATCACGGCGAGCGTCGCCGATACCGGAATGGCTAACCCTGGTTGGATCAGACCGGCGCTGAAGGTCTTGACCATGGCCGTGGCAATCCAGGCGGAGGCCCCGGCGCCGATCACGGTCCAGGCCGTGCCCCAGAAGATGGCGGTCCGGTAGTCGGTGATGCCGCTTCCAACCAGGGTGGCAATGGCTTTGGAGACATCGTTGGCACCGTTGGCGAAGGCCAAGGCGGCGACGAGCAGGAACGCGAGGAGGGAGGGCTCCATTCGGGCTACGTTACCGACCCGCCGCAGGACGAACCGGAGCCGGCGGTGCAGCCGTAGCAGTGGTTGCCGGTCACGATCCGGCGATGATGGAGCCGCGCGGCATCGAAGTCCCGGATGTGTCGCGGCGCCCCGTGCGCGATCGGCAGGTCCAGCATCTGGTTGAAGTCGCAGTCGTAGAGCGTGCCGTCCCAGCCCACCGAAAGGGTGTAGCGGCACATGACGCCGGCTGCGGCCGCCGGATTGAAGGCGTTGGCCAGCCGCTCCATGTAGCCTTCGTAGTTGCCGCTCTCGATGAGGAATTCCAGAAAGCGGCTGATGGGCATGTTGGTGATCGTATACAGACGGTTGAAGTCCAGACCGTGCGCCCGCTTGAGTTCGCGCTTGAACTGAGTCTCGGTCGCCTCCTGCTTCGGCGGCAGGAACGCCCCGACCGGGTTGTGCACCAGGTTGAGGGTGAGGCCGCTCCCCTCGATTCCATAGCCCAGCCGGTTGAGGAGCTGCAGGGCGCGGATGGACTTCTCGAAGACTCCGTCGCCCCGCTGGGCGTCGGTTTGGGACGGCCGATAGTAGGGCAGGGAGGCGACGACTTCGACCTGGTGCCGGGCCAGGAAATGGGCCAGGTCGGCCTGTGACGGCAGCAGCAGCACCGTGAGGTTGCAGCGGTCCATCACATGCCGGCCCAGGGCCTTGGCCTCTTCCACGATCCGGCGGAAGTTCGGGTTCAGTTCCGGCGCGCCGCCGGTGATGTCCACCGTCGGAATGTCGGTGTTGGCCAGCGCGCCGAGGCAGAGGTCGGCGGTTTCGCGCGACATGCTTTCCTGCCGGTCCGGACCAGCGTCCACGTGGCAGTGCCGGCAGGTCTGGTTGCAGAGCTTCCCCAGGTTGACCTGAAAGACCGTGATCCCGGCTGCGTGCAGCGGAGCCAAGCCGGCTTGGTCGAGGCGATCGTCGAAGGGCGGGCAGGCATCCGTGTCCGCGAGGATGCGCAGTTGTGTGGCGGCCGGGGCGAGCTGGCTCTGTCTGGCGAGGAGGCTCAGGCCCATAAAATTTACCGATGGCACACAGCTCTCAGCCATCAGCTAAAAGCTGAATGCTGACGGCCCACGAGTTAGCAACAGCTCCCGCCAGGGGCGCAGGAGACTTCAGTGCCACTGACGGAGGATTGTGATCGGTTGATGACGGCGAAGTTGCCCGCATAGGCCTCGTGCCCGAGCACCGCGAGCGTCTTCGAGCAAATTTCCATCGGCTGGCCCCGGTAATAGCGATGTTGGTCGTCGTCGCAGACTTCCAGAAACGGGCCGGTGAACAGGGCGAAATGGCCCTTCCACACGCAGGGGGCCTGGTCCGGCAGGATCGCCAGGAGTCGCGGATCGGACTGAGTCAGCGACACAGGGGCCTCGGACAACAGAAACAAACCCTCGAACGGCGGCGCGTTCAGCAACCGGGCGGTCCTGGCCGAAACGGCTTGCGGTACCCCCCGCTGGTAGACCTGGCCCAGTTCGTCCACCGCCCGGCTGAAGGGGCCCAACAACGTGGCAAATCGGCCGTCCTGCTGCCCCTCCGTCTGCGGCAGCTTGTAGCCGGTCAAGGTGACGGAGAGGAAGTGAATGCCGTCGATCACTTGCCAGGGCAGGAACTTGACCTGGTGTACGCCCAGGAACCCCGCCTCCACCATCCCGCCGACATAGTCGCAGACCGGCAGGGCGCCGGAGAGGCAGTTGCCCCATTTTTCCCGGTCGTGGATCAGATATTGAGGCACGGTCTGGTCGGCCACAATGTCGGAGATCGTAAAGCGGCCCCCCGGCTTGAGCACCCGGTACATCTCGCGGAAGACCTTGCGCTTGTCCGGCGCCAGGTTGATCACGCAGTTGGAGATGATCAGGTCGATCGTGCCACCCTCCACCGGCATGGTCTCGGCCATCCCCTTGCGAAACTCCACGTTGGTCGTCGCATAGCCCAGGTTCGTCGCGACGATCGGCGCATTGCGGCGGGCGATCGCCAGCATCGTATCGGTCATGTCCAGGCCGATGACCTTGCCCGTCGGGCCGACGCGTCGGGAGGCTTCAAAACAGTCGATCCCGCCGCCCGAGCCGATGTCGAGCACCATCTCGCCCGGCTGCACGCTGTTCAACCCGGCCGGCGTGCCGCAGCCGTAGGAAATCTTCAGGACTTCGTCCGGGACGAAGCGGCGCAGGTCCGCAAAGTCATAGCCGGTCGGGCAGCACATCTGCTCGCCCGTGGCCGCGGCCCTGGCATAGCGCTCGCTGACGTGCTGGGTGATTGTCTTGTCAGCCATAAGCTCCTCGGTACTCGACAAAGGCATTAAAGATATCTCCATGTATCAGGCGCGGGCGTTTCCCGTCAACCTTCCCCTGTAGATGCGTGTATATGCGCGTAGTGTACGCAAGAGATGCCTCCGATTCTGTAAGCTGGCTCACAATGCCGGGTTGGCAGAACCTTCCGCTCCCTGTGATGATGAGTCGTTCGAAGGGCGGAATTCTTACAGTCCCGTACGGCTTCTTTTCCCCCTTGACTCGGTACCATGGTAGAGGGTGTAGGGTCCTCAATGAAGAGGTGACGCGATGGCGACGGAGCACACGATTGGGCAATTGGCAAAGGTGGTCGGGGTCAATATCCAGACGGTGCGGTACTACGAACGTCTGAAGCTGCTGGCCCCGTCCGCTCGGAAATCATCTGGTTATCGGCTGTATGGCCCTTCTGAAGTCGCTCGTCTGCGGTTCATCAAGAACGCCCAGGCGCTGGGTTTTACGCTGCAGGAGATCGGCGAACTGCTGAGCCTGCGGGTCAGGTCCACCGCCCGCTGCGGCGATGTGCAGCGGAAGGCGCAGGCTAAGTTGAAGCAAGTGGAGGCCAAGGTGCGAGACTTGCGGGCTCTGGCCAAAGCCCTGCGCGTATTGGTTCGGGCCTGCCGGGCTGGCCAGCCTACCGACCGGTGTCCGATTCTACACAGTCTCGAACGGACAAGGAGGCACAACGATGGCAAGCCCAACGCGGCTGATCGTTTGAGAGCCGCCGGCATCGGCCAGCCGTAATGGTGCCGGCGAAAACCAGAAGGAGGAGCCCTTGAACGCGAAACGCCTTGTGGTGTTCGGATTAGCAGGGACAGGCTTGACGGCCATCTGCTGTTTCACGCCGATTCTGGTAGGGCTGCTGGGGTTGGTCGGGCTGGGAGCGGTCACCGGCTATCTGGACTATGTGTTGCTCCCTGCCCTGACCGTCTTTCTTGGTCTGGCCCTGTATGGTTTGTCGCGGCGCGATCAGGAGGATGGCTCTCTCTGCTGTAAAGGCAAAGAACAGGCAAGATTTGGAAGGACTGAACACGATGACTGATGAGAGGAAAGAGATACAATCGGATGACGAACAGTTGTTCGCGGAGTTGCGCCGTCTGAGTCCGAAAGTCACCGGTGGCCTGTTGCGCATGCGGCAGGAAGCCTATCGGGACGGGACGGTTGCGGCGAAATATAAGTTGTTGGCGGCGATGGCGATCTCCATCGCCATACGTTGTGAACCCTGCATCCGGGCCTACGTGCGGATGGCGTGCGAGAAAGGCATCACGCAAAACGAGTTGATCGAGTTTCTCGAAGTGGCCATGACCATGCAAGGCTGTCCCGGCGAAGAGTGGGCCTTGACCGCGTACCAAGCGTATAAGGAATGCGTGAGTGGCACACCGTCGAACGAGAGGTCTTCGTGCTGCGCGCCGTGAATGCCTCTTGAGGACAAATCTGCCGGGGCTCAGCCGCTGTCCACACTCGACGGCTGAGCCTGCTCGGAAAGGCGGCTAGAAGGTGATGACCTGATAGCCAGCGGAGATGAATTTTCTGAGACTTAGGTGTCGGTCGAATAAAGGGATTCCACACAGCGAGATCCTCTCCTGAACTCCGAAGGCCTGCGCACAAAGGCCACAGACTCCGGTTACGCGATCCCTCACCGCTTCAAAGAGGCCGTTCAGTGTATGGTCGGGCTTGGAGAAATCGACAGGCCACTTGACCCCGGCTCCGTCAAAGATCAGCCGGACGTCGTCCTTGGCCTCCTTGAACTCTTTCACTGCCTCGAGTGCATTGGCCACGCGCGCGAGATCCCCCTGCGACTGCGTATCCGCTAACACGAGGATCGCCACTTTCACCATGGTTGGTCCTCCGTTTGAATGTGGGTGGAAAGCCGCAGGAGCGCCTGTCCGAGTGTCTCGCCGGGACGCAATTTGGCCAGACGTCGCGTCTCCGGATCACCGATGACGATCCCAGCGGTCTCATCGAGGTCGATGGTGAGCTGTTCGATGGCCCGGAGCCGCTCCTCCAGGGCCTCGTTGAGCTGGGCGATGTGAAGGCTGGTCATAAGTGCGCCTCCGAGCCGGTTTCTAGGCAGCACGATACGTGGAGGGCGACACGACCGTCTGTGGGCTGGCTTACAAATGGGCAACGCGATTTCTTTCGATACCTGTGAGATGCCTTACAGAAGGGAATCCTGCGAGCACGTATGATCGGGTGCAGGATCGGAAAAGCCATTCATTCAAAGGAGGTGCGCCATGACCTGCGAACGATGCAACGGTCTGATGGCGAGCCAGCGGACCTGCGATGTGGGCGGTTTCCATGCATCCGGAAAGGAGGTGAGACGATGCCACTGGCACAATTGAAAGGGCTCAGCGGGTTTTTGAGCGCGGAGCAGAAAGGCGAACTGATTCGGAAAGTCACGGACGCCATCGTGTCGGTCGAAGGCGAAGGCCTGCGACCGGTGACCTGGGTCATCATCGACGAGATTCCTTCGGGCGAATGGGGCGTGGGCGGCACACCCGTCACGACCGACGCGCTGAAGAAGATGGCCGCGCAAGGCACGTAACGGATTTCCATCAACCAAGACGCGAAGGAGGATACCCATGCAGTGCCAGATTCATACGAAAGAGACGGCTCCCGAGGCGTCGCGCGCGACGCTCGACGCGACGGCGAAGCAATACGGGTTTCTGCCCAATTTGTTCGGAGTGCTCGCGGAATCGCCGGCGGCGGTGCAGGCCTATGCGGCCATCAACAAGGCCCTTGAGCAGAGCACGCTGTCTCCCGTGGAACAGCAGGTGGTGGCGCTGACGGTCAGCACCACCAACGACTGCGCCTATTGTGTCGGGGCGCACTCCACGGTGGCGCACATGGTGCACATGCCCCAGGACGTGCTCGCGGCATTGCGCGAGCAGCGACCGCTACCCGACAAGAAACTCGATGCACTCCGCACCCTGGTGCTGTCGATCATGGATCATCGGGGATGGGTGCCGGAGGGGGACCTCGAGCGCTTTACGGCGGCGGGGTACACCGGGCGACATGTTTTGGACGTCATCACGCTCCTTGCGCTCAAGACCTTGAGCAATTATGTGAATCACATCGTCCAGACGCCGCTTGATCCGCAGTTTGCGTCGCAAGCCTGGAGTGCCAAGGGCGCCTCGGCCGCCTGACCATGGGAAAACCGGCTGGGACCGTCGATGGTCCCAGCCGGTGGGTGGCTCCTTTCGGCCGGTTCCGGCCAGTCAATGTAGGAATGTAAGGCAGGTCACAGATTTGTCATTGGAGAACCGGTAGGGTCAACCATGAGACATGGAGGAATATAGATGCGTCAATCTCCGTGCTCGACGACCGAGGCTAACAGGGGCCGTTGCGTGCCCCATACCAGGGAGGAAGATCATGTCGATGATGTGTGGGATGGAGGGATGCACCCGGAAGCCAGGAATGTGCGGGCATGAAAAACTGATGCTCGTCATGATGGCAATGCTGATGGTCGGCGGCGCGGCCTACTGGCTTCTGGGGTGAGCGCGCGATGGTCGAGCGGTCCACTCGTGCCGGTCCCGGTCGCACGCGCGTCTCTGACTGAATGCGACCGTGCGGTCCAGCGGTACGCTTATGCCATGTAGGGGGATGACGCGCCCCGCATCGCAGAAAGGAGGAATGCCCATGATCGATTCGTGAGTTCCGGTCGCGCAGTCATGTTCGGCGCCAGTGCCATCTCGAAGAACGGATCCAAAAGGAGACTCAAATGAACGCCAATACGAAAAAGAACGCGATCGTCCCCTCCGCGCTGTTGGTTGCCTTGAGCCTGGTTGGAGCCCAGACGGCGGTGGCCGAGCCGCGCATGCCGGAATTGCCCTCCGGGTGGGAAGCATGCGGAGGCGTTGCCAAGGCCGGGATGAACGATTGCGCGGTCAAGACCAGCCTCCATGCCTGCGTGGGGATGGCCAAGAAGGACGGGGAACCCGATTCCTACGTGTTCTTGCCGAAAGGGTTGTGCGCGAAGATCTCGAACGGCGCCGTGCTGGCCATCACGAAGCAGGATATGGCCGACATGAAAGCGAAGATGATGAAGAAGATGTAGCGAGGCGCGCCCCGATGTCTTTTCCATTGCAGGCCCCGATCCCGGCGCAAGCCGGGATCGGGCTGCGGTCGCATCATTATCGCGAAATCCTGGAAGAGCCGCCCCCGGTCGCCTGGATGGAAACCCATCCGGAGAACTATTTCGGGGACGGGGGCGCCCCTCTTCGGATGCTTGAGCGAATCAGGACCGAGTACCCGCTGAGCTTTCACGGGGTCGGGCTGTCATTAGGCTCCACCGATCCGATCGACCGGGCCCATCTCCGCAAACTCAAAACATTGATCGACCGCTTCGAGCCGGCCTTCGTGTCGGAGCATCTTGCCTGGAGTTCCGTGGGTGGCCGGTTCTTCAACGAGCTCTTGCCGGTCCCCTATACGCCCGAAAGCCTGGAGCACATCTGCTCGCGCGTCGAGGACGTCCAGGACGTACTGCAAAGGCCCCTGCTGATCGAGAATATCACCCGGTATCTGACGTGGCGGGATTCCACGGTGCCGGAGGGGGAGTTCATGGCCGAGATGGCCCGGGCGACCGGCTGCGGGATTTTGCTCGATCTGAACAACGCCTATGTCAACGCGATCAACTTTCATCTGGACCTCCATGATTTTCTGAACGCGATTCCGGCCCAGGCCGTCTCGGAAATCCATCTGGCCGGCTTCGACCGCTTCGGGAGACGGCTGGTCGATACCCATGGCCGCGTGGTGCACCAGAACGTGTGGGATCTGTACCAGTGGACGATCGACCGCATCGGCCCGCGCCCGACGCTCATCGAATGGGATACCAATCTTCCGCCGCTGACGGTTCTGGTGGCGCAGGCCAAACAGGCGGAGGCCCTGCTCGGAGGCTGCCATGCCGCGGCTTCGTGAGATTCAGCAAGGGTTTTCCGGCGCGATCGTCGAAGGACAACACCGGGCTCTTGCGGAGGCGATTGCGCCGCGAGGGTCGGCCCTGCGGAGTCTGGCCCTCTACCGCCGCCTGATTCGCGGCAATTATACGCGGGTCCTGCAGGTGACCTATCCGGTCTTGCATCGGTTCGTCGGTGAACGATATTTCGGAATCCTCGCGCGAGGGTACTTCAAGGCGCATCCCTCGACCAGCGGCGATCTGTTTCCCTACGGGCGCCATCTGCCCGCGTTTCTGACCGCCTTGCAGGTGGCTCCTCTGTTGGCGGAACTGGCGCGGCTGGAATGGGCCTGCCATGAGGTCCATCAGGCGGCCGATGCCCCCTGGCTGTCCAAGGATCAGATCCTGGCCATCGCGTCGGCCGATCCGTCGCAAGTGACGGTCCATGTTCATGCGGCTGCGCGCCTGGTGCGCGTCCCCTTTCCGGTGCATCGTGTCTGGCTGGCGCTGCAACCGGATGCGCCGCCCCACGAAGTCGTTGACCTGCCGCTTCCGGACGAAGAGACCGGTCTGCTGGTGACGCGGGGGGAGGGGAGGATTTGGGTGACGCCCCTGGACGCGCGTGATTACCTCCTGATCGAGGCCATGGTACAGGGAAAGACCTTGGCCGAAGTTGAACGGGTGGCGATCGAATCTCAGCCGGAGTTCGATTTCCAACGGTTCTGGCCCACCGTACTGAATCTGCACGTGATCAGCGATTTTTCCGTGAAGGAGACGTTATGACGCGTGAGGCCAGTTTTCTTAGGTGCGTGGTGCCTTCCGCAGTCTCCGCCTATCGGTGGCTTGTCTGGGGGGTGGAGTCGCTGCTGCCGGTGTTCGACCTGACCGTGCGTCTGTATCTTGCCCACATCTTCTGGACAGGCGGCATGGTCAAAATCTCCAGTTGGATGTCGACGGTGATGCTCTTTACCTTCGTCTACGACGTGCCGCTCCTGCCCCCCGAACTCGCCGCCTATGCGGCCACCGCCGTCGAGTTGGGCGGATCGTTCCTGCTGGCGATCGGCCTGGCCGGACGGTGGGCGGCCCTGTCGCTCTTCGGGCTCAATATCGTCGCGTCGATCTCATACGGACAGTTGTCCGAGGCCGCCTTACAGGAGGCGTTCTATTGGGGGCTGTTCTTCCTCTACTTCGTCCTGCACGGGCCGGGGCCGCTCTCCGCCGACGCCCTGTTGCGGCATCTGATTCAGCGACGGAAGTTGACAGGCAGTGCCGAGGTCAATGTCCTCTGACGCGACTACTTGGACAGAGAAAAGTCATCTCGCGCATCCTGGGAAACCGTCAGAATGACATGGTTCAACAAGGCGTGACGCTCGTAGGCGAGCAGATAGAGGTGCAGCGTGGATGGATCGTCTGAGTCCCAGTGCAGCAGGGGGCCGTCCACGCCGACCGCGTGGTGATCGATCCAGCGGTCCTGCGTGTCCAGATGAAACCCATAAAACGGTCGCTGGAGTGGGGACTCGGCGCGCAAGTCTTCGTATGACTCGAAGAAGCTCGGGTTCCCGATCCCCATAGGGACCTGCCAGCCCCGTTCGTAGTGATCTGGAGAGGCGGTGGGGAGCGAGCGAAGATCCAGGCCGCCGAAGATCAGGCGGGTTGGCCCCCCCGTGCGGCTGCTCTTGAAGGCCAGCTCGATTTCGTACAGTGCACGGGGACCAGCCGGCGCTCGCACCTGGCGAAGCGTGGCTCCCGTCAGCTCGGCCAGGTAGTGAAGTTGCGTGTCCCGTGGATGGGCGACGGAATAGCGGCCAGGCGGAATGAAGCTCGCGAATTGAACCGGCTGGCGGTACCAATCCCGATAGGTGTAGACGGGAGGAGCCAACACGTTCTTTCGCTTGAGCCGTTGCTCGCTCCTCCAGAGGGGCGCTTCGTTCCATCGTGCGCTGGCGTTCAGCGCCCACTCTCGTTCAACGGTCCGAATCAGACTGAGTCGGATCGGCGTACCGGCTGGATCGACCCAGTGTTCGAGCGACCACCAATGATCCCAGTAGGACAGACCATTCACGCGTTCGAAGAGGTCCTTGTAAAGACCCAAAGGAAATGTGAACCAGACATGCTCGTACACCCGCTCCTGTCCCTCCTCGACGGTGAACAGCAGCAGCTCCCACAGTCCGGCATTCAGGCAGTTCCGGGCAAGGTCCACACGGCTGAACGAACGTTGTTCGAAGCCGTCCCCTCCCTCATGGAGACGGACATGGGGAGAGTCGCGTCGAAAGCTCACCTGCTGACGATTCCACTCGCGGTCGATCAGCCCCACCTTCATGAGGTCGGAATCCGCCTTGACCCAGGTCGGCACAGCGGCGACGAAGTGTGCCAGCTCCACCTCCGGCAACTCGATGGTGGTCGCATGGCCGGAGCTTGGCTCAAGGAGCAAGCGAAACCGCGTGTCTCCGAGCCGTTGGATATGCAGTGCTCGGTGAGGATAATTCCCGAAGGCCTGGCTCCGCTCTTCGGGGTCCTCTGGATACTCGGCGTTGCTGAAAGCCCTGAGCGTGACGGTTTGTTCCGGGGCATTGTCGTAACGAAGTTGAAACCACACGACGCCACCGAGTATCGCGGCGATCAGTAGAATCGAGAGGCCCGTGCCAAGGTATCCTCTGAAGCGTACTCGCGCTCTCGATCTTGTCATTCTGACTCCGTGCCGCGATCATGCTCGATGACGTTGCGTTCCGTGTCTTGCGTGCAGTAGGCTACCCCAAACAATTCTCCGGAGCAACGGCATGGCCGAGAACAACCCCTCATCGAGCAAGCTCTGGTACCTGAAGCATATCCGCCTCTTCTCCGGCCTGAGCCAGGTCGAAATGCAGGAAATGGAACGGATCACCCGGATGGAGGAGGTCAAGAAACGTCAACCGTTGTATCTCCCGGGCGATCCGAGCAGCAATGTCTACCTGCTCAAGCAAGGACGGGTCAAAATCGCCAATACCGCTCCCAGCGGGAAAGAAGTCACCTTCGACATCCTGGAACCGGGAGAAGTATTCGGAGAGCTTGACGTCTTGGACGATTCGCCGCGCACGACGACCGCCGAAGCGCTCGATGACACGCTGATCTGCGTCATCCGTCGGGAAGACTTCGAGCGCTATCTGAGCCGGCATCCGAACCTCACGGTGCAGTTGACCAAGCTCATCGGTCTCCGGCTCAGGAAGATCCAAAGTCGAGTGGAGGATTTGGTCTTCCGGGATGTCCCGGCCCGTCTCGCCCATCTCCTGTTCGAATTGAGCAAGACGGACGGGGATTCGGATGGCTCCGGCATCCGAATCCGGGCCAAGCTCACGCACCAGGAGATGGCGAACCTGATCGGATGCAGCCGCGAGACGGTCAGTGCGACCCTCGGCCTGTTTCGGGAGGAGGGGCTTATTCGGATGGCTGGCCGGTCCATCACGATCGTCGACGTCCAGCGGCTGTCCCAACGTCTCGCCTAATCAGAGCGGCGAGTGTTCACTCGACGACGACCCAGGCTCGTGCTGCATCCGGTCACGGAGCAGGCGCACCAGCCACTCTCTTCTGGGTACGCCGACCACCAGCAGGTTCCCGTCCAGCACAAAAGCCGGGAGCACGACGATCCCCAACGTCCGTGCCCGTTCCCGGTCATCGACCACCCGGACTTGTAGGCCGGGAAATGCCTCTTGGATCTGGTCGCCCAATCCGAACGCCGACAGTTCGGAGAGGCACCCACGGTGAACGAAGATTTCCAATACCGCCATGGTGCGATGATAAGGGAAGGCTCCGGCGAACTCTGTGAGTTGGCTTACACATGATCTCGTGAAGGTACGGGCGTGTGCTAAAACAAGCGGAGCGTGGGTTCCGTGGCGGAGACCTTGGGATAACGGATCAAGCCGTTGTCTACTCTGGCGAAGGAGGTCAGGCTGTGTTGATTCGCCGGCGCGGACGAAAGAATGTGCCGGACCGTCCGGCCCCGGCTCACCAGCGCATCGGAGATGAGAGACCGGTGGCACCGCCAGGGCACGGCCTCGGCGCACATGATGGCAGTCCGTTCCTGCTTGCCATAAGCAAGCAGCTCGTTTAGCGCTCTCCAGAATTCATCCGTCTGCATGTAGTCGGCATAGCCGCGGAAGCTGGCATTCCGCCAGCCGTGGTTGCGCGAGTCCGGCGTCGGCTTCCTCCGCCCGCCCAGCTCCGGCAGGTGGCGGTATGCGATTCCCGCGGCCTTGAGCCCGGCGGCCAGGGACTCGCTGTTGAACTGGGGATTATGGCGGGAATAGGGAGTCGTGCGCACGTCGATCAGCAGCCGGATGCCATGCGTTTCCAGGAGCGCCACAAACTCCTCGATGGACCTGGTCGAATGGCCGATGGTCCAGAGGGTCTCGTCGCCCTCATTGGGCATGGCAGGCGGTGCAGGCATGGGCGGAGTTGAACATGATCTCCGGATGCGGCGTCGGATCGGCAGCCTGAAACAGCCTGGCCCGCGGCTCGGCCTGCGTGAGACGGGCCTCCAGCAGCGACCGATAGGGCCAGGATGCATACGACTTCGATAGCGTCGCGATCGCGTAAATCCGACCGGCGACGGCCGGCTGGCCGTTCTTCATCAGCATGTCGCCCATGTTCAGGAAGAAGCCCTCGAAGTTGTGGGGCGCGATCCGGCTGTTCCAGCAGACCCGTTTGGGCCCGCTCTGCGTCTCTTGCGCCAGGTACTTGCGGTAGTCCGGGTTCATCCGGTCGATCCGCTCGCCGGCGCAACGGTCCAGGTTGTCCCACATGTCGTCCAGCCCCTCCCGGAACTTGTCGTCGTCCCTCGGCTTGCTGCTCAGCACATAGCCGGCGCTGAAGTCGTTGAACTCGGGGAAGGCCCGGATCGCGTCGTGGAGCATGAAGTAGCCCTCGCGCGTCAGCCGCTCGTCCCGGTGGATCTGGCCCAGGGCCAGCTTGACGCCGCCCAGCCAACCGGGAATCCGGTCGTCGCCGGGATTCAGTCGGTGGGCTTCCGTGAAATATTTCTCCGCCAGGATCGCATGGTCGGTGATGCCCGGGGGCACGTCCGCCAGCCTGGTCCGCTCGGCAATCGTCCAGAGGTGGGCATGGGCCAGGAGCAGGCTGATCTCCGGGTTTCTCGGGTTTTCCAGATAGGCGGCGGTCAGGAGCCGCCGTACCTCCGGCAGGCGGTCATAGTGTCCGCCGTGCAGGGCTTCCCAGAACAAGTCCTTGGCCTGTTTGGATAGGGAGGTCGGCGCCGGATCCGCCGTTTTCTCCGGCGCAAAGCGGATTGCCAGCGAGTCGCAGCCGGCCGTGGAGAAAAGCAACCCCAGGACGGCGATCCAGCTGTACCGGCGCAGCATGATGGTCATGGCAAGTCCCTCATGGGCGTGGCCCGCGTCCCGATCCCTGGCTCCGCATCGCCTGCTCGGCCCAAGCGGTAAGCTGCTCCTGATCCTCGAGGATGTCAACCGGCACTTCATAGTAGCTCGTGAGTTGCTGCTTGGCATTGGGCCGGAAGGGTGTCATGCCCCGATCGCGGTAGGCCTGCCGGGCCGCCTCGTCCGTTTTGAAGTAGAGCCGGCCCTTGTGGATGATCCCGAAGAACACCTCGTCCCGGTAGAGCCCGTAGCCGCCGAACATGGAACGGCAGGTCACAGCGGTGAGCCCGTCCAGCTGATCCAGCACGAAGTCTTTGAACGAGTCATGCTTCATGGCTTCATGGGCCGTCCGTGAGGGACGAATTTTGTCAAAGTGGACGTTCATTGCGCAAGCCGATGCGAGAATCCATGAGGGGTAACTCTCGAGACCGCCCGTGGCTATTAAGTCCCCTACATCTCCAGACCTTGCCGCCGGTTGACCATGCTTCTTGCATAGTGCATAAGACGAATGATGATCTGGGAGGCAATCTCGACGTTGGGCAGTAGGTTCGATTGCATGCAAGGCTGGGCCTGGAAGGAAAGTAACGGCATCCCGGGGGTTGGGGCATGAATCAATCGGAACCCTCGCGCACGCTTCGCCTCCCGACGGACGAAGCTCCCGTGGGCGCCCAGGCGGACCCCCAGGCATCGGTCCGCGCACTGCCGGCCGGCACGACCCTGCACGAGTACCGCATCCTCTCGGTGCTGGGAAGCGGGGGGTTCGGCATGACCTACCTGGCCCAGGACCTCAACCTGGACTGCAAGGTCGCGATCAAAGAATTTTTCCCGCCCAGCCTCGTGACGCGCACCCGCGATCAGGCCGTGCATCCCCAGGCCAGCGCGTGGTGCGGCCCCTTCCGGACCGGGCTGAAGCAGTTTATGGCCGAGGCGCGGACGCTGGCTTCGTTCCGGCACCCGAACATCGTGCGCGTCCGCCGCTTCTTCGAAACCAACGGTACGGCCTACATGGTCATGGAGTATGAAGAGGGCGAATCGCTCTTCCGGTGGGTAACGGGGCGGGGTTGTCCCGATCGTCGCACGGTCCTGGAGATTGTCATGCAGTTGCTGAACGGGCTGGAAGCCGTGCATGCCGCCGGGTTTCTGCATCTGGACATGAAGCCGTCGAATATCGTCATCCGACCGGACGGCAGTTCGGTCCTCCTGGATTTCGGCGCGGCGCGGCGCCTCACGACCGACGGGGGCCGGCTGATCACGACGATTCTGACCCCTGGCTATGCGCCGTACGAACAGTACCACGATGAGGGCCGGCTGGGCCCCTGGAACGACCTCTATTCCCTCGGCGCGGTCATGTACTACATGGTCACCGGCCGGAAGCCGGTCGACGCGCCGGCGCGCATCACGACCGACCCGCTGCTGCCGGCCACGGCAGCAGCCAATCTCAAGGAGTACGGGGCGGGGTTGCTCACGGCGATCGATTGGGCGCTCGACCCGGACGATCAGCGGCGCCCCCAACACGTGGCCGAATTCCGCAACGCCCTGCTTGACGACGATCCCAGCCTGACGGGCGGCTTCGCCGCGCCGGCCCGCGCCCCCTTCGACCAGGCCCCGCCGGGGACCCTGGAGGCGCCGTTGGCCCGGCACGTGGGCCAGCAGGCCAAGGGGGTGATGTCCGGTGCGGCGCGTACCGCGCCACACCTCGGTGAGCGGTGCCGAACGCCGGAGCGAACGGCGCCGGAGAGGGAATCGCAACGGACCTTCCGACTGACCACGCTGCGTCTGCGGATGAAGGCGGCGGGGGAGAAGCCCGGCAGCCGTCCGGCGGTCTGGCCGCCGCCCTACCAAGTCGAACCGTCGTCCGGCAAAGGGCCCCTGAAGGACCGGGCTTAGGAGAAGCCTCAGCCAGGCCCCGCTTTCAACGACCCCGCGACCTTGGCGATCACCAGCCCGGCCAAGCCCCAACCGATGAGCAGATCGGCGAACTCGACGAGCGTGAAGCTCGTCGAAAACGTCCACCAAATCCAGGAGGGGACGTGGGCGACCACGCCGGCGGTCAGCGCCATGACGACGACGAAGCCGACCCGGCGCCAATAGCTCACGTGTGCGGTCTGGAGCAGCAGCCAGGTCGCGAGTGCGGCAGCCAGGATGTCGCTCAGCACGTTGAGCAGCAGCGCCTGGCCCATGTCGCGCGTGCCGCCAAGGCTCACGGAGGCGAACAGGAACGGCCCGCTCATCATGCGCGCCTTGGCCCCCTCCTCGGCGGCTTGTTGTTGCGCCGCCGTCATGCCGGGCTCATGCTTGTGCGGATTCGGCAGGATATACATGCCTGAGCGGCTCGCATTGGCCGTGAGCGCCTGCGCGACGACCGCTTCGTCGGTGAACTTCTCCAACATCATGCCGTGCCAGGGGAGAGCCATATAAGAAATCGCGCCCCACACGAAGAGCGCGAGCCCGCCGAACAGCCCGCCGAGGATGAGAGGTTTCCGCATGCGCAAGCCCTCCTCTACAGAACGGTGTCCGTTATCCGCCGCTCAACGCGCAGACGATATGGATCTGATCGTCGGGCTCGAGTTCCGTCTCCAGTGCATGGACCTGCGTCTCGTTCACGAAGATCCGGATGTGCGGTCTGATCTGGTCCTGTTCGGTGACGATGCGGAAGCGCAGGCCTGGATGGCACCGCTCCAGCGCCGCCAGGACCTCGGCCAGGGTCCGGCCTTCGGCCTCCACCTGGCTCTTCTGCCCCGTATAGGAACGCAGCGCGCTGGGGATGTGAACGGTCACGATCAGAGCTCCGCCGCTTCCACGGAGTAGATTTCCGGCAGATGCCGGGCCAGGCAAGTCCAGCTCGATCCGCCGTTGCGGCTCGCCCAGACCTCGCCGCTGGTCGTGCCGAAGTAGAGGCCGACCGGTTCGTGCGCGTCGGCCGTCATGGCCTGGCGCTTCACGGTCCACCAGGCCTGCGCCTTCGGAAAGCCCCGGCTCAGCCGCGCCCAGGTCTTTCCGGCATTGCGCGTTTTGTAAACCGCGGGTTTGCCGCCCGGGCTCACGCGCGGCCACACGCCTGTGCCGTCCATCGGGAATACCCAGGCGGTATCCGGATCGCGCGGATGCAGCACCATGGGAAACCCGACATCGCCGATGCGTGCCGGCATGTTCTTTCCGATGCGCACCCACTGGTTCGACGGCCGGTCGAGCCGGTAGATGCCGCAGTGATTCTGCTGGTACAACCGGTCCGGATGGCTCGGACAGAGCCGGACGCAATGGGGGTCGTGGAAGGCGACATTGACCGGGTCGAACCCCTCGACCACGTCGAGGCCTTGCACGAGGGTCGTCCAGGCGTTGCCGCCGTCCACCGATTCGTGCACTCCGCCGCCGGACATGGCGAAGTAGAGGTGGGCGGGATCGCGCGGGTCGACGAGGATCGAGTGCAGTTTGGGCCCGTCCGGCGTGCCGTCCTGCACGCTGCCCATCCAGGCCCGGTACTGAGGATCGTCGTTGATGTAGGAGAAGGGCGCCCACGTGGCGCCTCCGTCCTCGGAGCGGAAGAGGCCCTGCGGCGAGGTCCCCGCATACCAGGCGCCCGGCTCGCTCGCGTGCCCCGGCGTGAGCCAGAACACGTGATCCACCACCCGGCCGTTCTGCCCTTCCGGCACTTTCGGAAAGGCCGGCGGGGTTTTCGCTTCCGTCCAGGTTCTGCCCGTATCGGTCGAGCGAAAGATCGTCGGTCCCAGGTGGCCCGTACGCGCGGCCATCAGCATCGTCCGCCGGTCGCGCGGATCGAGCACGAGGTGATGCACGATCTGGCCGAGGAACAGCGGGTGCGACAGTTTCCAGGTTCGACGGGAACGGTCGCCGCGCAGAAAGAAGGCGCCCTTGCGGGTGCCGATGAGAAGTCCGACCGCACCGGCGGCGCGCTGCCGCTGTGCGGGTGTCACCGATCGTGCCATGATTCTTCTCCCTCCTGATGGCTACTTGATAGTCTGCGATTCGTCATTTGCACATCGCATAGAAGAATTCCTCCTTGACGATCTTCCCGTCCCGCACCTGGTACAGCCCCGTTTCCGACATCGTCATGCGCTGGCCCGTCTGCTTGGGCGTCACCTCGTAGGTGAAGTGGACGATGAACCGGTCGCCGTTGACGAACGGCCCGCCGGCCTCGGCCTTGTGGATCTGGTGATTGTCCACCCACCAGCGGTTCTTCCCCTTGACCGCGTCGAGGCCTTTCTGCACTTTCCCGACCTGGGGATGGTCGAGGGCCTCCACGCTTTCGATGGCGGGGCTGTAGAATTTCTCGATGGCCTCCATGTTCTTGCCCTGCCGGCACAGGGCCACCAGTTCGTTCCCGATTTCCTGAGCCGTCACGATGAAGCCCTCCTCGAAGCGGCGGTGTAGGGAAACATGCCCGTGGGCGCCGCATCACTTCCGTACATAGGTGATCTCCAGCATTTTCGATTCCTTGCCGCCGTGGTGCGCTCCGTACATGTCGAACCTCTGGGTATTGTTGTCGAGGATGGCCCAGACCGCGCGATGCGACATCCGGCCGCCACCCGGTTCAGGGTGCGAGCCCTTCAGCGTGATGGTCTTGCCGTCGGCGCTGGCCGTGCCTTCCATCATGAAAATCCCCGTGCCCATCGTATCGATCCAGGCCGTGACATATTTCTTGGTCATGTTGTCGTAGGCGTCGATGCCGATGCCCGAGAAGGGTTGTCCCATCATCTGGCCGTGGTATTCCTGGTAGAGAAAGCGTCCCTCCAGCAGCATCTTCATCTCCGCCGTGCCGGCCGATTCCGTCGGGGGCTTGCCTGGTTCCATCCACTCTTTGGTGCTCGTTGCCCAACTGCCGGCCAGGCCGGCGAACAGCTTGTGCGGCTCGCCGGGCATGGCCAGTTTCTTCCACAGTTCCATCATCGCCTGTTGGTCTATCGGCTTCTCCGCCTTCTTGCCCTTGGCCAAGACCGGCGACACGGTCAGCATGAGGCACAATGTGGTAATGGCGAGCTGTATGACACGCATGGTCCCCTCCTTGTAGTCAGTTACGGTTGACTAGCCCCAGTCGGATTTTGCCCGATAGCCGCACTGTGTATCCCGGAATCGATAGGCCAGGCCGACCTATGCTCGCTCATACGCTTGTTGCAGGCGCGCCACGTCGAGTTTCTTCATGTTCAGGACGGACTTGATGACTCGATTGGTCTTCTCCGGATCTTTGTCCTGCAACATCTGGCTCAACACTGTCGGGACGATCTGCCACGATACCCCAAATTTGTCTTTGATCCAGCCGCATTCGACGATCTGCCCACCCTCGGACAGCTTCTCCCAAAACCAGTCGATTTCTTCCTGTGTCTCGCAGTTCACCACGAACGAGACGGCCTCGGTGAATCTGAATTCCGGCCCGCCGTTCAAAGCGACGAAGGCCTGCCCATCGAGCTGAAATGGAACGGTCATAACCGTTCCCTTCGGTTTTGGCCCGTCGTCCCCATAACGAGTGACGGGCCCGATCGTCGAATTGTTAAAAATCGAGGCATAAAACTTCGCCGCCTCTTCGGCTTGATGGTCGAACCATAAGAACGGGGTGATTCTTTGCATCATGGTATGCCCCTCTCGTTTCACCGGCGGCAAGTCGCCGCGAGGTCCAGCCCCTTCGCGAGCCAGTTCCGCAATTGCGCGGCGGTCCTGCGTTGCCGCGCAGGACGCGGCGGAGCCAGGGAGCATGATTGTGCGCGGTCATGCGTGCCCTCCTCCGATTGGTATGTGGACCGATCGTTCCAGAATGAGCCAAAAAAAGAGCGTCCTCAGTCCAACACCGACAGCCCGGTTCGCACCGTGTCGCGCAACGCGTCGGCCGGGGTGCCGGCTTTCAACATGACGATCACGCCTTGCATCATGGTGGTCAGGAACCGGGCCAGCGACCGCGGGTCTTTGCCGCTCCGCAGCTCGCCCTGTGCCTTGGCACGCGTCAACGTCTTGAAAAACGTCTCTTCGAGGTCGCCCATGGCTTTGGCGGTCCGGTTGCCGATCTCCTGCTCGCGCGGCCCCAACTCCATCACGGTGTTGGCGATCAAGCAGCCTTTCCTTTCGGGATAGGACAGGCCGAGTTCCAGCATCATCTGAATGAAGGTGCGAATCGTCTCCAGAGCGGAGCCCGGGTGGTTGAGCATGGAGAGCCGGCTGGCAACCGTCCCGTGACAGTAGCGATCCATGCAGGCCAGAAACAGTTTCTGCTTCCCGCCGAACGTATCGTAGAGGCTCCCGCGGTTGATGCCCATGGCCGTCGTGAGGTCCTCGATCGAGGTCGCCTCATAGCCCCGACGCCAGAATACTTCCGTCGCTCTATCGAGGGCTTGATCGGGGTCAAATTCTTTTGGTCTGGCCATTGCAATTTCAGTGCGGCGAACTGAATATCATATATTGGAATGGTCGGTCAAGAATGTAAATTGGTGGTCGCTCGATATGCGCGTCCGGCTAGGATTCCTGCCAGAACCGGCGAAAGTCGAAGGACAGTTGGCGGTGGTGCTTGATGGAGAGGAACGCGAGGCTCCTGCCTCGGACGAGGTAGAGGACGAGGTGGTCGTCTACGACAAACTCGCGAAGCGCCTCGCCAGGCTGGAAGCGATGGCGTAATTGCTTCACAAGGGCTTTGGCTTCGGCGGATCGCACCGGGTGGGCGAGGAAGGCCCGGCCGGACAAGGGGAACCGGCACAGGGTCGGGACAATGTCGTCGAACAGGCGATCCAAGAGTCGCTCGAAGGCAGCAGTCCCCTCCGGGCCAAGAAACGTCTGCGCGACGGTGAGGTTGGTGGAGAAGTTTTCGGTGAAGATCGGCCGTTTACCGGCCATGTCGGGATTTCAATTGAGCCAGCGTCAAGGTCTTGCCGGCTTTCAGATCGTCGAGGCTCTGCAGGGCCTCTTCCAGGAGCGTCAGGTGAATATGCTCCCGTTCCAAGCGGTGGTAGTGGTCAAGCCTCTTGGCGTCGATCAGCGCCACGCAACTCTCGCCGTTCTTGGTGATGATTTTCTCATGGCCTTCGGACGTCACCTCATCGCACAGTTCGGTGAGGGTGGCGCGGGCTTTGGAGAGGGGCACGATGTCTTTGGATGAAATGGCCATGGGCGCCTCCGTGGCAAGGAGTATAAATTTTGTACAAAATCCTGTCAACTCTGGTTCGTGGCAAGGAAGCTGACGAACGGTGCGTGCCCTCGGCTGGTTGACACCCTTCCCTGCAAGACGTAGCCTGCTTCAGATGCTATTCCCGGTCTCGATCCACGAGCGACAGGAGGTGGGACATGGGCCCGACCAAGGCGATCGTGAAAGAGCACGCGCTCTATGAGGCGGTGGGGGGCAAGCTGATCAAGGCCGGGTTTGCGGGCCGGCAAGCCATCGAGGATTATGCGAACCATCATTATCTCGCGTTGCCGGTGACGGACAAGCAGGGCCGGCCGTGGCTGCTCGACGGAAAGCCGGTCTATTGTCTCCATGGCTCGCAATACGAGACCGTGGACAACCGCAAAGTCCACCTCGCCCGGTGCCCGGATTGCGGCGGCATGGGGATCAGGTCGGATGAAATGGCGGTGGAATCGGATGTCATCCGCTGCACGGTCTGCGGGCATGAGTTCGATGCCCGGCTCGAGATGATGGAAACGTGAGGGGGGGCGGGGAGGCCTGGTGGTCCCTTTCGCTCGCAGAGGCCGCACGATTAGAGAATGTGCTCCCTCGATGCGCGCGGTTAGGGACCTACCAGTCCACCCCTTGAAGAGAGAAACGAGCAAGCTTGGAAGGAGCATTGAAAAACGGTGCTCGCTCCATGCATGGGCCGCCGGGGTGCAGGGAGCTTCCCGTCCAAAAGAAAACGGGCTATACTATATCCCGTTGAGAGCAGGCGGGCATAGCGGTCCGAGGAGGGTGCCGATGGGACAGCCGAAGACAGAAGCACTGGAGCTGATTCGCAAGCTGCCTGACAATGTGACGACCGATGCCATCATGGAAGAGCTGTACTTCAAGCAGCAGGTGGACAAAGGATTGCAGGATGTGGCGGAGGGGCGAGTCCTGACCCACCAAGAGCTGAAAGAAAGACTCGCTCGATGGCGGAAGTCCGCTGGTCGCTGACCGCCGGTCACGACCTCCAACAGATCGAAGATTTCATCGCCCGCGATTCCGTTCTCCATGCCGTCAATTTCATTGATCGGCTGATCAAATCCACAGAAAAATTGCAACAATCCCCGCAGGTCGGACGGGTCGTACCGGAGTTCGAGCGTCCGGATATCCGTGAAGTGCTTTTCAAGGGATACCGGCTCGTCTATCTGCTCAAGGATGAAGCCATAATAGTGCTCCGTGTGGTGCATGGCGCACGAAACCTCGCTGCGCTGGCTGAGCGTGAGCCGTGGGTGATTGAGGAATGAACAAGAATGTCCTCGGAGGCCGCCCTGTGCTCGCAGAACCGGAGAGGGCGCGGATGACGAACGGTACGTGCGCTCGGTGGCGGCGTGATGCGTTGGTATCAGGCTGCTGCGTCGAATCCCTCTCTTGGCCGCTCGCCTGACCGGATAAGCAGAACGGCTCGCGGCACTCTCACGGCTTCCGACAGGCAGGTTCCGCCACACCGCGCACCTCGGCCCGCATCCGTTCCATCCGCGTAAAAAAAGAGAGGGTGGCGGGAACGCGTCGCTCATGGACCCGTTCCCGCTCGGAGATACCAGCCACGGCTAAAAAGAGGAGCGACGAGGCCAGGCCGCTCACAAGCCTGGCCCCTTGTTTTTGGCTTGCCTACCCTCGGCTGGTTGACACAATTGCATAGAAAAAGTAGCCTTTCTCATCTTGGTACGCGCATGAAACCAACTACCGAAGACTTGATTCTTGGAAAACTGAATGGACTTCTCCGTCTGATCGCAGTTTTTGCTACCAAAGGTTTAAGGCAGCGTGAACAAATAGCACTCTTGAGCCAGGCTGGATTTCAGCCTAAAGACATTTCCGAATTATTAGGGACTAGTAGCAACACAGTTAGGGTTGAGCTTGTAGCCATAAGAAAAGCAAAGGCGGTCAAGAAAGCCAATAAAACAAAACAATAAGGCAGGAGCAAGGCAGAAGCGGTCATGGCAAACAAGAAAAATGAGAAAGACAAGAACGAAGTAGCAGAACTGCTCAGAGATCTTTTGATCGTCGAACTTGCAAAAACTGGTGCGCCTCAGGCAGAGATCCGAAAAGTAATCGGAGTGAGTATTAATCGAGTAAATGGAATAGCCAAGTTTTTCACGAAAAAGAAAGATGCATGATCAAGATATAGGGTAGAACGGAGGACAATATGGCAGAGCAGCCAGATCAAGACTTGGAAGCAATTAAGCGGCTCCTCATTCTACTTTTGCTAAAGCTGGGGGCGACATCTGAAGAAATTGCATTAGCCTTAGATATGCATGCTGGTGCCGTTCGAAAAATAATCCCGGCCACCAAGATCAAAAAAATAGACTTGGGAAGGTAGGCGAAGGTTGATACCTATTGCTGCGTTAGGCTCAAGGTCGAGTCTTAACGACGAGATATCATATACTGCAACGCCTTCGCCGAAGTTTGCTCCAATCCGCGCCCATTCTAAATTCTGCCCCAACACAATTCCTGCAGACTATTGTATGGAAAGGATAACTCATGGCTAAAAAAGACAAAGCCGAAGAACATGGCCTTCCAAGTCTCGCCTTAGTGTTTGGATACATCGCCGTTAAAGAACTTCAGACTCTTCCTGATCGCATCAGAGTTCTTAGTCGTCTGGGCTATGGGAATGCAGAGATTGCCGCGATTTGTGATACGACATCAGGAACCGTTAGTACAGTGAAATCTGATCTCAAAAAGAAAAGCAAACGCTGAGGAGGGTGTGATGATGGATGATAACAAAGATGCTGACGCAGCTATTCGATTGATGTTGGGTTACCTTTGTATCGCCAAGGAGTCGGAAGCAAGTTTGAGTAGAAAGGTTCAAATCCTTGATCGGTTTAACTTTCGAGATGCTGAAATCGCAATAATATGTGACAGCGCAGTACAGGCTGTAAGAAATGCGCGGCATATGCTGAAGAAGAAGCCTTATGGCAAGAAAAAGAAATAATATCCGTAGAATCGTCAAGGTTCCTAGAGAGTATCTTGAGGCCGTCGAATTTGGCAATGTGCTGTTCCCGTCACTTTTTCAGTTTGAAAATGGCTTGAGACTCGCAGTGAATAAATTTCTCATCACTTGTTATGGAGCAGACTGGTGGAATCTGTCGCTTAAAGTACGGTTACCTGGAATTTATAAGTATGCAGAGGATCAAGAGACGAGACGGTACTCTATGCCGTGGATTGGTGCATCAGCCAAAGTTCAAATACTAAGGATTCATCTTATAACGCTTGGGCAATTGGAGGAGATCGTTAAGGCATACAAGTCTGATTGTATTCCGCAATTATTCCCAACCATAGAGTTCTTTCTGGGCCATATGGAAGTAATTAAAAAAGTACGCAATTTATATTCTCACATGTTTCCTTGTATTACTCGTGAAGATTGCCGAACGGCAAAGCGGGAGATCGCCACGCTCGCATTACACATCAACACGAAACTTTAGAAACAGCTACCCAAGACCAAAAACTGCGAAGGTGTGAGTCGGGGGATTCCCGTGACGGTTAATAGCAGGGGATAGCCTTGTGACGATCAACGTTGCAGATATACGCGCCAACCTAAACGAAAACATTCTTCACGCAGCAACTATAATTGGAAAGTCTAAAGACCGCCGGAAGGTATTTGAGGCCATCTATCGAGGCAAGAAAGAGGTTAAGACCGTTGATGATATTTGCATGGTGACGGGCCTCAAGAGGATGAGAGTTCTTCAGGAAGGAGGTACGCTTCACGCCAATCAAATTGTTGAAAAGATAAAGCAAGACGATAGGACTGCATAT
The DNA here is from genome assembly GCA_004296885.1 of Nitrospirota bacterium. Lineage (NCBI taxonomy): Bacteria > Pseudomonadati > Nitrospirota > Nitrospirota bacterium. Next base: position 214,871 of record SCVN01000016.1, read on the forward strand.
AGGAAGGTGCAAATATATACGGCTCACAAGAACAAAATATTGGCAATCCTTGACAACCCAAGCAAGGCATCTCGGTATCCGACCAAGCAATCTCCACGCACGTCATCCACTACATACAAAATAGAGGTTCCCGGGAGGAAGCCTAAGGTTACCCCAATTACAGTTGATGACGTTGACTCATTTAGTGGCGTCCGAAAAGTTAAAGGCAATGACGAAGCCCTGCGACTTGGAAACATGGCAGAAAGTAAGATAAAAGCCGCATTGAAAAGCATTCTTGGCGAGACACATGATTTCAACGATTGGGGTGGTGAAAAAAACGATCTATACACCAATAAACTTAAATACAAAGGAAAGCGTAGAACGGCAGCGTTCGCTTTAAAGGGCCGAGGAACGCAAGGCACCCTCACACCGAGCAAGATGGGGAAAAATGGTGACCAAATAGGACGTTTAGTTGGAAGCGCTGCGCAAGTCTTCTTTGTCGTGTATCACGGGAAAATTGATGAGAGTATTACATCACAACTGGAAGCATATGCTCTAGGTAAAGCTATAGGAGGCACGCCCATTTATTTCGGCACCATTGATGGCGATGATCTAAATAGGCTCCACCAGGCGTATAGAGTTCATTTTAATGGGAGATAGTAAGGTATCAGGAACCGTTTTGAAGCCACGCACGCGTTGAGCCTGCCAAGAAGCTGACCGCTACATTTTCCTCTCACTAGGCATCAATCATCTTCGATGTGCCGTTGAATAGTGATGCCGGTGTCAAATGATACATGGACAATCCGCGTCCATGGTTCTAGTATGAATCAAATCACTCACCAAGGAGACGCGATGAAAACCTACAAATACCAAGTGCCCAAAAAGCCCAAGCTCAAGCAAAGCGCCAGGCAAGAGAAGCGCGCACAACGCAAACCCACCACACCGCTCGTCAAGGTGGACGCGACCAAGGGTTGAGTGGCGGGAGTCTCTTCTGAGCTTCACGCGTCGATCATCTTCGATGCGGCACAACTAGCGGCCCATCACACGTGGCGAAGCGTTAAAGGCGACAGGCCTATGAGCGGCCTGTCGCCTTTCTAGTTTTTATAAGCTTGGATCAATAGTACCCACAGGAGGCATGTGGGCGGCGAGCGACGTTCGCCGGAGCGGCGGTGCCCTCACCCGGCATCCGGCGAAGGAAAGCTGGAACTGACCAAAGCACCGTGCTCGTCAGAGCACGGCTGCGGGAATTCCAGAAGGCTCCACGCCGGACTGCCGTGGAAGAGGTGCCGCGAGAGGCGCGGAAGCGAGAGGCCTCGTGCCTCCGTCCTTCTCTTCGTCAGCCGCCGGCTTTCTACGGTTTGCGCTTGAGATGCTGGAGGAATGCGTTGACGGAGACGATCTCGACCGATTTGATGCGGCGCAGGCTCAGGAGATCGTCGTCCCCGCTGACGAGCCAGCGCACCCCGGCGGTCGTTGCGCAGGCGATGAACTTGGCATCGTCCTGGTCCCGCAGCTTGGGAACGGCGGCGGGGAGCGCGGTGACGGTTTCGATGAAGGGCAGGAGCTCTTCTTCGACCAAGCCTCGGATCTCGGCTGGTGTCAGCTCGAACTTCGGGTAGGCCAGCACGCGAAGGTATTCGTCGAAGATCGGACCGGAGACGACCGGCCGGAGTCGGCCGGATTGCCAGGCTGAGACGAGTTGCGACGGGGGGCCGGAGAAGAGCAGCGCGGAGATGACGACGTTCGTGTCGAGGACGGCTCGGATCACCGGCGGCGTCCTCGGCGTCCTCTCGCCCAGACGATGGCGCGCTCCACGTCTTTCGTCTCGATGCCGAGCGCTTTCATTTTCTTCCGCACGGTGGCCAGCCGAGAGCCGGGCTCCGTCACGGTGACCGGCCTGAGAATGAGCACCCCGCCCTCGGTCGTCACATCGAAGTAGTCGGTCTCGGGAATCTCCAGCAGCGCCTTTTTGGGCAACGTGACTTGATTCTTCGACGTCTTTTTCGCCAGCATGGTCACCTCACAATGAAGTAAGGATACCTTACTTCCAGGAATCTTGGCAAGGCGGAGAGAGTAGGCGTGCGCGATGGTCGTCGGTCGCGAGGCGCGGGAGGGGCGCTTGCAGTGAACCGTGTTCAGTGGTCGGTTCCGGAAACTGGGCACGGTCAACCGACCGCCGATCACTTGTTGCGCGTCACGATCTCCGCTCTTCCATCTGGGCCATACGCCATTAGCTATCAGCCATACGCTCTTACCTTTATAGGTCGTCTTCTTTCAGGCAGCGCCCCAGTTTCTGTTGTTCGGCGAAGTAGTAGGCATAGTGCATGGCCGCGAGGTTCGCCACCCGTTCCTCCGCCTCCTCACGACTGTCCGTATAGATGATCTGGATGCCGTAGCGCGCCGTGATGGCGTCCAGGAAATCCATCAAGCCGTTTTTCTGATATTGGCCCAGCAGCCCCCCGGATTTGTTGTGCTGGAGCGTCCCTTCGATCACCAGAAACCGGTGCGGGTAGGAGCGGAGCGGGTTGAGTTCCGCCAGAAACCGCCCGCGATTGCCGGAGGGGTTCGAGAAGGCCGTCATGACTTCTTCGACCCGCTTGCGCAAGACGCAAAAGATGTCCGGGGCTTCCTCGATGATATAGTCGCCCGCCGGGATGGTTTGCCTGGTGGTGCCGGCGATCCGGCTGAACCCTTCGAACGTGTAGGGGAGGTTCTCCTTGGGGTCCACGAGCAGGTTGCAGGCCGGCACCATGACGACGGGGTGCCCTTCCCGGGAGAGGGTCACGGCCGCCTGGGGCCCGCGGGGGCCGCTGCGGGATCGTTGGGCCGGCTGGGGACGGGGCGGCGGGGTCGTGTGTGCGGATGTGTGTTGGGCCGGGCGCGGGGGCGGCGCGGCGGAAGGGGCCGGCGGCGCGGTGGCATCGTAGCGGGCGCGCGACGCCGGGTCGCTGAGGGTTTGATAGGCCTGGTTGATCAGTTGGGTGCGGGTTTCCGCCTTCTTGTGCAGGGCCGGCGAATGGCTGAAGCGGTCCGGATGCCAGACCTGGATCTGTTCATGCCAGGCTTTTTTGATGTCCGCGTCCGTGGCGGTCCGCGCGATCTCGAGCACCGAGTAATAGTTGATCTGCCGTTCTTCCTTCATCGGTCTCTCCCGTTCCAGTCCGGTGAGTGTAGCCGAGGAGAGGGGGCGAGCGCCAGACCGGACCGGCCGGTGCCGGACAGTCAAGTGCGTCGCTCGGTCATGCCGGTTTAGCCGATGTGAACCGGTTCGATGGTGAGGTCGAGCGACTCTGCCAGGGCCTTTGCTTCTTCCGGCGCCGCCTCGATTGCAAACCGCTCCCTTCGGATCTCGTGGCCGCTTCCGTTGCGATAGACCAGTTCGTCCGTCTCGAGATCGTATTCCGGAATCTCGGGGTTCTTCCATCGCTGCACGAAATAGTGGGCATAGAGGGTGTAGAGACCGTGGTCCTTGCGGTTGTGCCGCAGGACGTACTCCGGCATGGTTTGCACGTCCAGATCGGCATGGTAATGCTGGAGCCAGAGGTAATCCCCGAGAATCACCATTTTGATCAACGGGGGGTCCGAATAGAGCTTGAGTTTGACGGCCTTCCCCATGGCGTTCAGCCGCTTGAGCAGCGCGATGCTCTGCCGGACTTCTTCCCGAAAGGCGGGCAGCGTGTACCCGGGATGGGCGATGGCCTGCATGCGCCGGCTGGCTTCCCGGCTGTAGGGGTTCACCAGCATGATCTTTGCGCCGAGGCACTTGTCGAGGACCGACGACAGGTCGCCCACCTGGTCCACGAAGGTGCTGTAGCCGCTGGACCCCATCACCATGATGGTGCGGCCCGTGCCCTGTTCTTCCTTGAGCGTCTTGATGTGCTTGTGGGCCGCGCGCGTGCGCGTGGGGAAAAAGGAAACGAGGCCGGCTCCGGCCGCCGCCGAGGCGAGGGCCCGGTCCCGGATGCTGCGATGGATGTAGTTGAGGCCGACGATCAGCACGACCGCCGCCGTCATTTCCACGGCGATGAGCGAGAACTTGTCATGCTCCACGCGAGACCAGAACGACAGGAACTGTTTGGCCCCCGCCGGGAGTAAGAGCGCAATGCCTGCGCTCAGGGCGACGATGGCGATGTGATAGAGACTCCCCGCGGCGTCGCGGAGGAGGGTTCGGACCGATGACCAGGATTCTTGAAACAACGATGCACCTCTTGAGAGTTGTACGGAACGATTCCTACGGCTGTGTTGGGTTGCAATGCGAGTGAAAAACGGTGGCGCTTTCGGCGCCGACTCGGCGGTGCGTGCTACGACAGCTGGGAATAAAAAATCGCGTCAGACTTCCTGGTTTCCGGGAGACTGCCGCCCCCGAGCACAAGAGGTCTTACGCGATCGAGATGCACTGTACCACGAATGGGCCCGTGACGCAATGAGGCGGAACCGGCATGGGTTTCTCGCCGGTGACTGGACAGGGGGCAGGGACACCGGGTAAGTCATAGGCCCGGGAGGAGCCATCATGTCCGTGACTGCCTATAACCAGGTGACGATGCCGTCGTTCATGTATGGGACGGCGTGGAAAAAAGAGGCGACGGCGCAGCTTGTCCAGCAGGCCGTGGCGGCCGGCTTCCGGGCCATCGACACGGCCAATCAGCTGATCCATTACCAGGAAGCGCTGGTGGGGGAGGCTCTGCTGGCGCTCGCGCAGCAGGGGATCGCGCGGGAGACTCTGTTTCTCCAAACCAAGTTTACGCCGGTCAACGGCCAGGACCACCGCACCCCCTATGATGCCAAGGCCGACCTCACCACGCAGGTTCGCCAGTCCTTCGCCAGCTCGTTGGCCCATCTGCACACGGACTATGTGGACTCCTATGTCCTCCACGGGCCCTATTCCCGCTATGGCTTGGGGGAGGCGGATCGAGAGGTGTGGGAAGCCATGGAAGGGCTCTATCAATCGGGCAAAGCCAAAATGATCGGCATCAGCAACGTCACGGCCGACCAGCTGACGCAGCTCTGCGCGCAGGCGACGGTGAAGCCCATGGTGGTGCAAAACCGCTGCTATGCCGCGTTTGGGTGGGACCAGGAGGTGCGGGAGATTTGCCTGGCCCAGGGCATCATCTATCAAGGCTTTTCCCTGTTGACCGCCAATCGGGAAGTCCTGGTCGAGCCGGACGTGCGGGCCATTGCCCGGCGGTTGGGAACCGGAGTCGCGCAAGTTATCTTCCGGTTTGCCATGCAGATCGGGATGCTTCCCTTGACCGGCACCACGAACCTCCAGCACATGGCCGAAGACCTCCGGGTCGAACAGCTCACCCTCACGCCGGAAGACGTCCGGTTGATCGAAACGATCGGGATGTAGCGTGAACCCTTCGCTTTAGGTGGGCATTTCCCAGGCGGACGAGGAGGGGTGTTCGCTGATCAGCCGCTCATGCTCGGCGAGGTCGTAGGGCTCGATCGTCAGCTCGGCCCGGTCCATCGGCTCCGCACAGGCGGGCGAGCAGAGAAAGTCGACGAGCGCCTGCGCCTTCCCTTCCGTCGCAAACCGGCACAAGCCATACTCGGGCATCCCGGACGCAGGGTGCCAGAACGCCAGCTCGATCGCGCTCCCCTGGTAAATCCCTAGGGTGCGGTGCCTGATCTGAAACCCGCCCGGCAGATGGGACGAGCGTTCAAGCGACATGGGAAACCTTGAGTGCCGTCATGGTGCTCGTATGATAGCGGAGCTGCCTCACCGGACACAAACCATGAAGATTGCAGTGGGTCGCCGTGGCTGCGCGTTGCTTTCTCACGCCTACTGGCATAGAATTCCGCAGGCCTACAGGATGCGTTATGGCTGCGCAGAAACAACCTCTCATCACCTCCACCCCTGACGTTCTGGGCGGCACGCCGGTCTTTCGTGGAACACGGGTGCCCGTGCAGACCCTCATCGAATATTTGGAGGGAGGCCAGACGATCGACGACTTCCTCGAAGGGTTTCCGACTGTCACCCGTGAGCAAGTGATTGCCTTCCTTGAAGAAGCCAAGGCCCGCATGGTGGCCGTCGCTTCGTGAGAGTGCTCCTCGACGAATGCATCGACCGTCGCCTGGCCAAGGATATTGAGGGCCATGACGTGGTCACCGTGCCGCAAGCCGGCTGGGCCGGTATCAAGAATGGGGACCTGCTCAGACTCGCGCAAGAACGGTTTGATGTCTTCATCACCGCCGATCGCAACCTTTCGTTCCAACAACACCTGCCGCACTTCACGATCGCTGTCATCGTACTTGAGGCACCGACCAATCGATTGAAAGACCTGCGCCCCTTGCTGCCTCAACTTCAACAGATGCTGTCACTGGCTCCCAAGGGAGAAGTGCGCCGGGTGCGCCAGTAGAGGCGTTTTCTTGAAGATTGCCATTATCGGCGGAGGACCGGCAGGGCTCATGGCCGCGGAAACGGCCGGTGCCGCCGGGGCGCACGTTGATCTCTACGATGCCATGGCCTCGGTCGGTCGCAAGTTCCTGCTGGCCGGCAAGGGCGGGCTGAACCTTACCCATTCCGAACCGATTGAGCCGTTTCTGGCTCGCTATGGCGCGCGTCGCGCGCAGATCGCTCCGCTGCTGGCTTCGTTCGGTCCGGAGGAACTGCGCGCCTGGGCTGAGGGGCTTGGCGTCGAGACTTTCGTGGGCACCTCCGGACGTGTGTTCCCCACCGACCTCAAGGCCGCGCCTCTGTTGCGCGCCTGGCTGCGCCGGTTGCGCCAGGCCGGCGTGCGGTTCCACGTGCGTCACCGCTGGTGCGGCTGGGATGAAGACGGCGCCCTGCGCTTTGCCACGCCACAGGGCCCTCATAGGGTCAAGGCCGATGCGGTGATCCTGGCGCTGGGCGGCGGCAGTTGGCCCAAGCTCGGTTCCGACGGTGCCTGGGCGCCGTTGCTCGCCGGGCGCGGGGTCTCCATTGCGCCGCTGCAACCGGCAAACTGCGGCTTCGACGTGGGGCAAGCCGGCCAAGTTGGAACAATCGGCCAAGTCGGAACAATCGGATGGACCGACCACTTTCGCGCGAAGTTCGCCGGGCATCCGGTGAAGTCGGTGGCCGTCGTCGTGACGGACACGGAGGGAATCGAGCGACGGCAGCAGGGCGAGTTCGTGATCACGGAGACAGGCATCGAGGGCGGCGTCGTCTATGCCCTCTCCGCAAGCTTGCGCGACGCAATTCAGGCCAAGGGCTGGGCGGCGATCCGCCTCGATCTGACGCCCGACCGGGACTTGCCGCGCCTCATCGCAGACCTGTCGCAGCCGCGCGGCAAACGTTCGATGGCCAAACAGCTCCAGAGCCGGGCTGGAATGACCGGCGTGAAGGCTGGGCTTCTCCGTGAAGTGGCGCCGAAACAGGATTTTGCGGACCCGGCTCGTCTGGCTGCTTCCATCAAAGCGCTGCCGCTGCGGCTCGTCGCACCTCGTCCGCTGGAGGAAGCCATCAGCACGGCCGGCGGCGTGGCCTTCGAGGCGCTGGATGAACGGCTGATGATCCGTGATCTGCCAGGGGTCTTCTGCGCGGGGGAGATGCTGGATTGGGAGGCGCCGACCGGCGGCTATCTCCTCACCGCCTGTTTTGCCAGCGGGAGGGTGGCCGGCGCCGGGGCATCGGCCTGGCTCAGCTCTTCCCGCAAGACGTGACAAGGCTCTGGATTTTTTCCGTGAATCATGTCCATGATGGCCCCATGAACCAGCGGAACTTCTTCACCATCGGATTCTTCGCTGTCCTGCTCGTCCTGCTCTGGCAGATTGCGCTGATGTTCCGGCCGTTCCTGCTGCCGACCGTCTGGGCGATCATCCTGGCGCATCTGATGTTTCCGCTGCACGGCCGGCTGACGACCCTCTGCAAGGGGCGCGTCGCTGTGTCGGCCTCCCTGCTGACCGTCGGCATCATGCTCCTGGTGGTGGTGCCGCTCGTCGCGATGGGGATTCTGCTGGTCCATGAAGTCCAGGCGGCGCAGACGACGATCACCGCCTGGATCCAATCGGGCGGCGTCCAGCGGTTGCCGGAACAGCTGGCCACGCTGCCGTTGATGGGGGAGCGGGCGCAGGAATGGGTCGGGTGGTTCGTCGTGGCGCAGGGCAACCTGGACGAGCTCCTCCTGGGCAGCGCCAAAGCTCTCAAGCAGTTTCTCGTGGATGAGTTCACCGGCGTCGTTACGAACGTCTTCCTGCTCGGCGTCAATTTCCTCGTCATGATCCTGGTGCTGTTCTTCCTGTTCAAGGACGGGGCGAAACTGTTCGAGGCCTTCTACCGGATGGTGCCGCTCGACCGGTCGCACAAGACGCGGATTTTTTCCCGGCTGGATAGGACCCTGAGAGCGGTCGTCAAGGGCATCCTGGTCGCGGCGGTCGCCCAGGGCTTCGCCGCGGGGCTGGCCTATGCGGTGCTCGGGGTCCCGTTCCCGATGTTCCTGACCGCGCTAACGATGGTGCTCGCGCCTCTGCCGGTCGGCGGCACGGCGCTGATCTGGGTGCCGGTCGTTTTCTATCTCTGGTGGGTGGGACCCCTGTGGAAGGCCCTGGTCATGCTGGCCTGGGGCGTGGGCATCGTGACCACGGTGGACACGGTGCTGAAACCCTGGCTGATCGGGCAGGGCGCCCAGATTCCGGTCCTCTTCATGTTCTTCAGCATCGTGGGCGGGCTGACCGTCTACGGCATCGTCGGGTTGTTCCTCGGGCCGATCATCGTGGGGCTCTTGCACACGGCCATCCACATCTACCGCGAAGAGTATGGCGAAGGGGCGTCCCCATCCGCAGGAACCTAGCTCCGCTCCTATGAAGCCGGTCGTGCAAGCAGAGCGAACGGGCTGTGGAATCGCCGCGGTGGCGACCCTCGCAGGGGTGAGCTACCGGCAGGCCAGGCAAGCGGCGCATCGACTTGGTATCTCCGCCGACGATCCGCGCCTCTGGTCCGAAACCGATCACGTCCGCCGGCTTCTGAAGCAGTATGGTCTCAACGCCGCCGGCAAGGAAACGCCCTTCCTGTCCTGGGACACTCTGCCGGACCTGGCCCTGCTCGCCGTCAAGTGGCATCGGGCCGGCGGGCGGGCCTTCTGGCATTGGGTGGTCTTCCGGCGGGGGCCTCAAGGTCCGGTGGTGCTCGATCCCAAGCGCGCGCTCCGCACGCACGTCCGCACCGACTTCGGCCGCATCAAGCCCAAGTGGTTCATTGCCGTCACCGCCCTGATGCGCTCGCGCGCCGGCGGGACGCCTGCGCCGATTGCACCGGCGGCCGACCGAGGCCGGCGGACTTTTTCAACATGCTGCTAGGCCTTTGCCGCGCCCTGCCACAGCATGTCGTACCCCAGTTCCTTGGTTTCGGAACACATGGAGGCCAGGGCGGCGAACTTGCGGTTGAAGATTTCGTCGGCATGGGACGTTTCATGCGCCTCGAACGACTGCCAGTAGGTCACGATCGCATAATGGTCGTCGGCGGTCTTGGCGGTGCTCAGGGAGCCTTGGTCGGAGACGAAGCCGGAGAACTTGAACACCTGCCCGGCGAGAAAGCCCCCGTTGTTCCCCCCGTAGGTTTCCTTGACGACCATGCACATTTCCCCGACGGCCATCTCCACCTGCTCGAAGGTGACGCCGGGTTTGAGCTTGACCGTGTTGAACAGCATTTTGGCTCCGAAGGGGATGGTGATTGGACCGAACATGGCTGCCTCCTCGCGAACAACAGTCGCTGTGACGATCGCTACAAGTATACCGTCTGATACTCCCGCCGGGCCAGCGTCTTGGCCTGCAGGTCCCAGTCGATCACGAACATCGCCGAGCGGTCCGACGACAACGACAGCAGCCGTTGCCCGTCCTTGACCACGACCGTTTCGGCCTTGGTGAAGTCGAGCGTCCGGTCCGGCCCGGTCCGATTGCAGACGAGGAGCGGGAGCCCGGTGTCGCTGGTGCAGCGTTCCCATTCGCCGCTCGGGCCATGGTGGCCAGGCGCCCAGGCGGCGGCCGACACTAAGAGCTCGGCCCCTTGCGCCTGAAGGCTCTTGCAAATCTCCGGCCCATACGCGTCGGCACAGATCAGCATGCCGATACGGTTGAACGGCCGGACCGGGACGGCGGCGGCCTGCCTGCCCGGGGTGGACCAGGCTTCCGATCCCACGCGCAGGGTGCGAATTTTTCGATGTCGGCCGACGATCGTCCCGTCCGCGTCGATGACGAACAGGCTGTTGTGCAGGTTGCCGGATTCACGGTCCCGTTCCGGGTGGGACAGAAACAACGTCACGCGCAGGCGGGCGGCCAGCCGGCACATGTCGGCCATCCAGGGGTCCGGCTGCGGCAGAATCCAGTCCGTGCCGAGCCGGTCGGCGAAGGTGTAGCCGGTGAGACAGAGTTCGGGCGTGATGATCCAGGTCGCGCCTTGTTCCGCCGCGCGGGCAACCGCCGTTTCGAGGAGCCGGCGATTGTGCGCCAGGTCGCCGGGCAGCGGGGCGAGGTGCAGGAAGGCTATACGCAAGGTCCGCCCCGGAGCCGGCTCTGCCGGTGCGCGTGACGCCAGCACGGCGGAGGCGGCGAGGCCCAGGCCGGCGTGGAGCGCCTGTCGCCGCGTAAGCGCCATAGCCTCGTCATCTCTCACGGACCATCGTCCGGCCCGTCATGGCTTGACGATATCGAGCAGCTCGATCTCGAAGACGAGCGTCGCGCCCGGCTTGATCTGCGGCGGCGCGCCGCGGTCCCCGTAGGCCAAGTCGGACGGACAGACGAGCCGGCTCTTGCCGCCCACCTTCATCTTCGGCACCGCCTGCGTCCAGCAGGGGATCACGTTGGCCAGCGGGAACGTCACCGGCTCCTGCCGCTGCACGGAGCTGTCGAACACGGTGCCGTCAATGAGCGTGCCGTGGTAGTGGACCTTGACCGCATCCGACGCTTTGGGCGAGGCGCCGGTGCCCGCCTTGATCGTCTTGAGCACGTAACCGGTGTCGCCCTTCGTCGCGCCCGGCTCCGCCGCCGCTTTGGCGAGAAACGCGGCGCCGGCCTTCTTCTCGCCTTCCGCCCCCTTCGCCATCCGCGCTTGCTCTGCCGCCATCCGCGCTTGTCGGATTTGTTGGATCTTGGGGCCGTAGGTCTGGAGATCCACCTTGGGTTGCCGCTTGAGCACGCCGTCCGTCAGCCCGGCCCTGACGAACTCGAACTCGGCTTCGGTCAGCGCGAACCCGCTCACGTTCTGGCTGATGGCCAGGCCCAAGGCGTAGAGGGTTTTCTGCTCGTCGGTGGCGGGGTCGGCGGCGCCGGCCGAGGCCACCGACGTCCCGAGGCAGAGCAGGGTCAAGAGCCACATCGTCATCGTGCGCATGGTCATCCTTTCGTAGCGTGAACATAAACGTGCGAAGGTATCGGGGAAAATTTATCACAATTGCCGGCCGACAAGGAATGAATCTTACGACGCCAAGTGCGCGCGGTCGTGCGGGGCGCGAAGGTTCTGGTCCGGTCCGATGGGGACGATGCGGGTGGGGTTGATGTCGTCGTGGGTGACGTAGTAATGGCGCTTGATGTGATCGAAGTTGACCGTGTCCGCGATCCCGTCGGCTTGATACAGGTCTTTGAGGTAGCCGAAGAGGTTGGGATAGTCCAGGATCCGCCGGACGTTGCACTTGAAGTGTCCGTGGTAGACGGCGTCGAATCGGACGAGGGTGACGAAGAGGCGCCAGTCCGTCTCGACGAATTGCGGGCCGAACAGGTACCGCCGGTCACGGAGGCGCGCCTCCAACCGGTCCAGCGCGTCGAAGAGGCGCCGCGCCGCCTGCTCGTAGACTGATTGCGACGTGGCAAATCCCGCGCGATAGACCCCGTCGTTCACGTGCTCGTAGAGGAAGGCGTTCAGCTCGTCGATGTCGTTCCGCAAGGCCTCCGGGTACAGGTCCAGCCGGCTGTCGGTGAACCGGTCGAAGGCTTTGTTGAACATGCGCATGAGGTCGTCGTCCGAGTTGCTGACGATGCGTTTGGTGTCGGTATCCCAGAGCACGGGCACGGTGACGCGTCCTGTGTACTGCGGATCGGTCGCCCGGTAGGCCTCGCTCAGGAATTGGAATCCGTTGACGGGGTCGGTCGAATGGCCCGGGCCTTTGCGGAAAGCCCAGCCCCGGTCGTCGCGGATCGGGTCCACCACGGTCATCCCGATCACCCCTTCCAGCCGCTTGAGCTTCCGCACGATGATCGTGCGGTGGGCCCAGGGACAGGCCCAGGATACGTAGAGATGGTAGCGGCCTGTCTCGGCGGGGAAGCCGGACGAACCGTCTTCCGTGACCCAGCCGCGGAGGGCGTCCGCCTGGCGCTTGAACGCCCCCTCGTGGGTTTGTTCGTCCGGGAATTGTGCCTTGCCGGTCATGCCTGGGCGCTCCCGACGGATTGGCCCCGCTTGTCTTCCAGCTCCGCCCAGCGGGCATAGAGCCGTTCCACGGTCGCGCGGGCTTCGTCCAGCGCGGCGCACCGGGAATGGAGCGCGGCCGCGTCGGAGGCGACCGCCGGATCCTCCACCGCCGACTGGCAGGCGGCGAGGGCGTCCTCCGCCCGGAGAATGGCCTGTTCCATCTTGCTCCATTCCTGTTGCTCGCGATATGAGAGCCCTTTTCGTTTCGGCGCGGCCGTCGCCGCGTCGGCTCCGGCTTGACCCTCTTTCGTGTCGCGCGCATGGCGCGGCGGCTCCGATGCCGGGGCGGCGCCGGCCTTCCGCGTCTGGGCCGCTTCCCATTGCGCATAGTCGGCGAACCATTCGACGCGGCCGGTTCCGTCCAGCGCCAGGAGCCGGGTGGAGACGCGGTCCAGGAGCCAGCGATCGTGCGTCACGAGGACGAGCGCGCCGGGAAACTCCAGCAGACTCTCTTCCAGCACGTCGAGCGTGGGAATGTCCAGGTCGTTCGTGGGCTCGTCGAGGATGAGCAGGTCCGCCGGCCGGAGCATGAGCCGCGCGATCAGCAGCCGCGCCTGTTCGCCGCCGGACAGCCGGGAGACCGGCAGGTCCAATTGCTCCGGTCGAAACAGAAATCGCTTGGCCCAGGAGACCAGATGCACCGACCGGTCCCGATAGACCACGGCGTCGCCCGACGGGGCCAGCGCCCGCCGGAGCGTGGCGGTCTGGTCCAGCGAGTCGCGGTGCTGTTCGAAGGAGACGACCCGGAGCCCTTCCGCCCGGACGATGGTGCCTGCGTCCGGCTCCAGCGTGCCGGCCAGGAGCCGCAGGAGCGTGGTCTTGCCGCTGCCGTTGGGGCCCAGCAGGCCGAGGCGCTGGCCTGGGCCCAACAGCAGGTCCAGATCCCGCACGATCGGCCGGCCGCCCAGCGATTTGCCGAGCCGGTGCGCGACCACCAACTGTTTGGACTTGCGGCCGGACGAGACGAAGTCGATCCCGGCCTGGGCCTGCGCCGCCCGGGCCTGGGCCCGGCCCAGCTCGTCGATCAACTGTCCGGCCGACTCCACCCGGGCCTTCGCCTTGGTCGTGCGGGCTTTCGGTCCGCGGCGCAGCCACTCCACTTCGCGCCGGACGCGGTTGGCCAGCGATGCCTGCGCGTCGGCTTGGGCCAGGAGCCGGGCGTCCCGCTGTTCCAGGAAGTCGCTGTACCGCCCCTTGGCTTCGAAGACGCCCTCGGGGTAGCAGCGGTTCAGTTCCAACATACGCGAGACCACGGATTCCAGAAAGCGGCGGTCGTGGCTCACCACGAGAAAGGCGCGCGCCTGGGCCTTCAGCAGATCTTCCAGCCAGAGGATGCCTTCGACGTCCAAATGATTCGTCGGTTCGTCCATCAACAGGACGTCCGGTTCCGACAGCAGCGCCCGCACGATGGCGAGGCGTTTCTTCCATCCTCCGGAGAGCGTGGCGACGGGCTGGTCGGCGTCGGGGAACGACCCGATGCTCAAGGCCTTGGCGACCCGGCCGGCCTGCTCGTGGGGATCGAGCCCCTCCGCGTCCAGCGCCTGCGCGAGCACCTCCTCGACCGTCACGCCTTCGGGGAACGCCGGGTCCTGCGGCACGTAGCCCACGCGCAGTTGCCGGCGCATGGACCGCGTGCCGCGGTCCGGGTCTTCGAGTCCCGCGAGAATCTTGAGCAGGGTGGATTTGCCGGAGCCGTTGGGCCCGACCAGGCCCACGTGATCGCCTTCGAACAAGGCCAGGGACAGGTCGTCGAACAGGGGCTTTACCCCGTAGGTCTTGCTGATGGACTCGCAACTCAACAGAATCGTCGGCGCCATGGTTCCTCTTTCTTCAACCGCTGGCTGCAAGATCGCACAAATCAGCGAACCAGGTCCAGCCGTGGCCGGCGCTCGTGGCCGATCGGGGGGAGCCTCGGACCGGATCGGCGCCGATTACCTGCGTCGCCCCAGCCAGTAGAAGGGGATTCCGGCGAGGAGGGTGCCCGCGGCCCAGGCCGCTTCCATCGGCCGTTGCAGGAGGCCGTAGCCCAGGATGATCAGGGCGGCCAGGATGAAGAAGCCGGGAAGGAACGGATAGCAGGGCACGCGATAGGGGCGGGGCAGGTCTGGCTGTCGGCGGCGCAGGACGAAGACGCAGCTGACGGCGAGGGCGCTGAAGCCGATCAGCACGAATCCGCTGTAGATCACCAACTGCTCGAACGTGCCCGACAGGATCAGGAGCGTGGCCCAGAGGCTCTGTAGGATGATGGCCTGGCCCGGCGCCTGGCCCTTGCCCCATCGTTCGGCAAACCACGAGGGCAGGGCGCCGTCCTTCGCCATGGCATAGTAGACGCGGGGTCCGGCCCAGACCATCGCGCTGACCGCGGCGGCGATGGAGACGCACAGCGTGACGGTCACGAATCGGGCGGCCGGCGGGCCGAACAGCGCCGCCGCGGCCTTCTCCGCCACGGGGAGGAGCGGGGCCTGGGCCAGGAGGCGCACCGGCAGCGCATAGAGGTAGGCGAGGTTCAAGAGGAGGTAGACGCATCCGATGAACAGGGTCCCCCAAAGCATGGCCCGGGGGAGGGCCCGGCCCGGATCGGCAATTTCCCCGGCGATGTATCCGGCCGCGTTCCAGCCCGAATAGGCGAAGAGCACGAACATCAACGAGGCGACGATCGTGCCGGGGCTCGGCCCCGGCGTCGCGCCCGGTTCGGTCACGTGGTCCCAACTGCCCTGGCCGACCGAGAAGGCCCCGACTACGAGCAGCGCGATCGCTCCGACCTTCGCCAGGGTGAGCAGCCGCTGCACCACTCCTCCCGCTCCGACTCCGGCCAGATGCACGCCCGTCAGCAGCCAGAGCAGCGCGAGGGCCAGGACGGTGCCGGCGCCTCCGGCTTCCCCGGTCTGCGAAAAGAGCTGCCAGGCATAGGCGGCAAAGCTCATGGCGCCCGCCGCAATCGCCGCGCTGAACCCGACCGTGAAGGAGGCCCAGCCGCTGAGAAAGGCGGGAAACGGCCCGTAGGCTTCGCGGAGGTAGACGTATTCGCCCCCGGAGCGGGGCAGGGCGGCGCCGAGCTCGCTGTAGGAGAGGGAGCCGGCCAGGGTCAGGAGGGCGCCGAAGAGCCAGAGCAGCAGGATCAAGGCCGGATCGCCCAGGTCGCGGGCCATGAAGCCGGTGGTCGTGAAGATGCCGCTGCCGACGACGTTGCTGACGAGCACGCAGGCGGCGGTGAAGCCGCTGACGCGGCGGGTGGCGGCGGGATCACCCAGGGCCGTTTGGCGGAGTGAGCTCATAGGTGGTGGGGGAGCGCCGTTACCGGTTCGGCACGTCCGGCCTGGGGTCCGGCACGAAGCCGTCGCGGTTGGGCATGCGGACGTTCGGCAGGGTCTGCGCATCCATCACGGCATCGGCCTTGATGATGCCGTTCTGGGCCAGAATCCAGGCGGCGACCGCATAGACTTCGTCCGACGTGAGCGACTGCGGCGCGGTGAACGGCATGGCGCGGCGGATATAGTCGTAGAGCGTGGTGGCGTAGGGCCAGTAGCTCCCGACGGTTTTCACCGGGTTCTTCGTTGCGAGCATCCCCTGCCCTCCCACGAGTCGGGGCGCGGGCCCTTCCGTTCCGGTCACGCCATGGCAGGAGGCGCACTTGGTGGAAAACACGCGGGCGCCCTCCTGCGCCGTACCCTTCCCAGCCGGCAAGCCCTCTCCGGCCGGGGAGACGTCGTGGTCCCAGGCGCGCATCTCCGCCTCGGTCGCCTGGCGTCCCAAGCCGAGGGGCTCTCGTCCTTCTCCGGGCACGTTCGCCGCCCCCGCGAGCGCGCCCGCGAACAACAGCCCGGTCCAGAAGCCCGCCGTCGTTCGTTTACACATGAACGTTCCGAACCGCCCCATCCATGGTCACGAGCCAGGTCTGGATGGCGTTGTAATGGTAGGAGGAGTTGATGCCCCGGACCGCCACGAGGGCCTGACGGGTCGGTTGCGCGTACCCGGTCTCGTCCGTGCAGCGGGACTGGAGCATCGCCTCCTGGCCGTCCCATCGCCAGGGGAACCGGAACGCCGTGGCGCATTTGGGGAGGACCGGATCCTCGAGCTGCGCCTGGTGCCACGTGTGTCCTCCGTCGGTGCTGACGTCCGCCCGCGTGATGCGGCCGCGGCCGCTCCAGGCGAGTCCGCGGATCTCCACGAATCCGGCCCGGACCTGCTGCCCGCCGGACGGACTGGTGATGACGGACTTGGCGTCCATGTCGAAAGTGAATTGCCTGGCGGTCCCGTCCGGCATCAAGTCCGTGTAATGGGAGGTTTCGTCCCGCGTCATGAAGGGGGCCTGGCCCAGCTTGAGCCGGCGCAGCCATTTGATGTTGGCGTTGCCCTCCCATCCGGGGAGCAGGAGCCGGAGGGGATAGCCCTGCTCCGGGCGCAGGGCCTCGCCGTTCTGGGCGTAACAAATGAGGGCTTCTTCCAGGGCCCGGGCGAGGGGAATCGAGCGGGCCATGAGGGCCGCATCGCTGCCTTCCGCCAGCATCCAGGTCGCCTCCGGCTTGGCGCCGACCTCGCGGAGCAGGAGGGCCAGCGGCACGCCGGTCCATTCGCTGGTGCTGAACAGTCCGTGAGTCTCCTGCACGGTCCGTCCGGCCGGCGTGTGCCATTCGCCTCCGGAGTTGCCGGAACATTCGATGAAGGCCAGCCGGGAGCGGGCAGGGAACCGTTTGATTTCCTCGAGCGTGAAGGTCATGGGCTGCTCGACCAGTCCGTGGACGAGGAGACGATGGCGGGCCGGTTCGATGACCGGCACCCCGTTGTGGTGCCGCTCGAAGTGCAGGGCCGACGGCGTGACGATGCCGTGCAGCGCCTGCAGCGGGGTGAGGGAGCTGGTTGCGCCGGCCAGGCGCGTGGTCCGTTCGAAGGTGGACCGCTGCCCGTAGGGCGTTGGTTGCCGTCCGGGGATGCGGGCCGGGTCCTCCAGGCCGGGCGAGGAAAGCGGGGCGGCGTTCAGCGAGGACAGAACCGCCTGTGCGGCGGTCAACCCGGCCAATGAGGCGGCCCCCGTCAGGATCGCGCGACGGCTCAGGGCAGCCGGTGGGGCGTCGGAAGGTCCGGTGGCGGAATCGTCAGGGGGCTGATCCGCTCGGGCTTGCTCGTCATGTGCCATGGGCTACCTCCGGGTCGGCCTGCCATGTAGTAAGATGGGGCGAGCATACCATAACCACCGGCCGGCCGGACCGGTCGCGGGCCTCAAGTTTTTCCTCTAGCCGGCCGAAAAGTCAGGTGAAATGGATGTGAGCCTATGATTGCTCGGGAGCTACGCGTGGCGAGAATTCTGGTCATTGACGACGAGGCGGCGATCCGTGGCATGCTCCGGGACATGCTGGAAAGCGAAGGCCACCTGGTCGTCGAGGCGTCCGACGGGGCTGTGGCCATGAAACAGTGGCGGGAGCACCAAGACCAACCCTTCGACCTGATCATCACCGATATTCTCATGCCGGAAAAAGACGGGCTGGAGGTGATCCGGGAGATCCGCCGCCTGTCGCCCAAGACGAAAATCATCGCCATCTCCGGCGGCAGCCCGCAAGTGCATATTCGGTTCTTGGACATTGCCAATCACTTGGGGGCCTATCGGGCCATCGAAAAGCCCTTCGCCTTGCATACCTTGCTCGATGCCGTCAACGGCGCGCTGGGTGCGGGCCCTCTTTCGGAAGCGGCCTCCTGATCGCGTCGTTGTTCGCAGCCCCATCTCGTTCCCCACGGCACCGTCGTTCGACGTATCCTCGTACGCCATCGCCCCGCAGGGCCGCCGCCGCAGCGGACCGTGATGCGGTGACGCTGTTCCCAACGCGCGACAAAGCAGCGGTCCGTATTCCGTTCTCGGTTCCGAACGGTGAGAGCGGATGGCTGACGACCGATCGCTCTTGCTGGTGCTAGTCGCAGCCGATGCGCCGGCCGGATCGGATGAGGTCGTTCGCGTCCGCAATGAAGATGAGCCGGCAGCTCACATTGCCGCCGTACATGGGGAGCAGGTTGTATTCGTCGGCTTGTCCGGGCATGCGGTCAATGGTGAAATCCCAGCCCATTTCTTCCATGCCGTCAGCGGACGTGTGGGGGTGGAGGTTGGGCGGGCCCAACTCGTAATAGAGGTCCTTCTTGTTTTTGCCGATCCAGCGGTTGATCACGTCGTCCCAGGTCTGGTAGAAGCCGGTGACGCCCGGCTGCATCGTGTTGGTGCAGCCGCTCGGGAGAATGAGCACGGAGATCAACAGCAGGGACAGGGCAAACAAGCGGGTCATGGGTGCCCTCCTAGTCGTTGCAAGGTTCGAGGACGGAGGCGCGGGACGATTCTTGTCGGGGGGCGGAGCTTGCCGGGACGGTTGCGGCCCGGTTTTCCACGAGAGCCCGCAGGCGGGCCGAGTTTCTGGCGAATCCGACCAACAGAAAGGTTGAAGACAGCAGGAAGGTCAGGCGCGCGGACGTCAGATCCGCCCAGAGCGCGGTCAGGGTCTCCAGCACGAGCCGGTCCGCGCAGGCCGACCCGATGGCGACGGGCAACGCCAGGCCCATGCTCCACTGCCAGAACTTGTCTGCGTTCCACTGTCCCATGCCATTCCTCGGCGGCGATCCAGACAAACGGCGGCGACTCTAGCAGAAGCAGGCCACCCTGTCACGCGGATTTTATCGACGTGCCGGTCGCTTCCGGTGGGTCGGTTGACTTCGTGCGCGACTCTTGTACCATGCGCACAGGCCGGTGACGGTGGCACAAGAACAAGAAGGAGCGTGCATGCAGTCTCGGCGGGAAGGTATCCGTGTCCGGAAGCTGGTCCGGCATGTCGGCTCGGGTATGTTGCTCGCGATCGGCCTGACTTCCTGCGCCTGGTTCCAACCACAGCCGTACGAAGAGACCTACCAAGTCACCCGCCTGACCGTCGTCTTGATGGACGAAGCCAGCCTGCAAGCCAAGTGGAAGGAACTGTCCGGACGGCCCTCCGTGAAGTTCATCCCGCAAGGGGCGGAGGGCGCGGTGGCTGTCCAAACGGTCAAGGGATTTTTCGATTACGACACGAAGACCATCTACTGTCCCAAGTTGAACTTCGAAGTCTGCGGCCACGAATTGTTCCATGCCATCCTCGGGGAGTTCCATCCGGAATAGGCGATAGAATGGTTGGGCGAGCGGCCTGGCGGATGATTGCGTTTCGCGCCGGGGGTGCGATATGCTCAATCTGCTTTTGCAACAGGGGGCCGGATAATCATGATCAGCACGGATGTGTTGACGAGTTACATTCGCAAGGCGATGCCGGATGCCTCGGTGACGGTGACGGACCGCACCGGCACGATGGACCATCTGATGGTCCGGGTGGTCTCGGATTCGTTCAAGGGGAAGAACCTGCTGGATCGGCATCGAATGATCTACCAGTCGCTGGACGAGCCGATGAAGGACGGGCGCATTCATGCGCTCGAACTGAAAGCCGAAACCCCCGAAGGATCGTAAAACGTGAACAGTGGATGGTGAGCAGCGAAGGACGAAACAACCTGGCCGGAGGTGATACGATGGGTAATCCGATAGACGACGAGATTCAGGCGGAGATCAAGCAGCACAAGATTCTGATCTACGGCAAGGGCACCAAGCAGCAGCCCATGTGCGGGTTCACGCGGGAGACCATGCAGTTCTTCGACAAGTATGGCTATCCCTATGAAGTCATCGACATGCTTTCGAACCCGGCCAAGCGGGAGGCGCTTACGAAGATGACGAACTGGCCGACCCTGCCCAAGGTCTTCATCAACGGCCAGTTCTACGGAGACACCGACATCCTGGACCCAATGGCCGCCAAGGGTGAGGTCGAGCCGCTGCTGAAGCAGGCGTTCGGCAAGTAGATCGGTTTTTGTAGCGCAGCGAGGGCGACTGTCATGCTCTTGTGCTCAACGAACCCGCACTTCCGAAAGTGCGAGCCACGGGGAAAAGGCGCGTCTTGTGCGCCTGGGGTGGGCGGGTGAAAAGTTGCGCGCAGTGAGAGCACGACAGCCGCCCTCGTCATTTTCGGGGGCGCAGCGGCTCTGGGGTGAGAGAGGTTCCGGGGCCGTGAGTAGCGTTGACAAGTCGGCGAAATCGGTCGAGAATCGCGTCGTAATTTGCAGTCTGCGTGAGCGGACTACGTCGGTGGGCGTACTCACTGGTTGGGCAGATAGGGGGCACCGTGAGTGCCGTGACCAAATCGGTTCTTACGTGTCCGTCATGCGGTTACCAGGCAACTGAGTCCATGCCCGAGGACGCATGCGTCCTTTTTTATCCCTGCCCTTCTTGTAAGACGGTGTTGAGGTCTAAACCGGGGACGTGCTGCGTGTTCTGCTCTTATGGCTCAGCGCCTTGCCCTCCGGTGCAGCGTGGGATTGCCGGTGAATCGTCAACTGTCTAACTCGAGGGTGGACCCGTTCGGCTTCGGTCGAGACCACCGCGATGGGGGTTCGGATTAGAGAGATGTTGAGTGTTGAGCGTTCGAGGATGGGCGAGGTCGAACCGCTACTTAAAGCGGCCTTCGGGAAGTCGTTAGCGGTTACTCTTCTTCTCTGTCTCCACCCAAGGAGTGGTTGAGCGAGCCCAACTGCGGCCGTCGAGCGAGCACCTTCCGAGCGTGCGCGCTTCGGGAGCACAGGGCTTGCTCAGCCACGACCCTATATTCCCCATCCCCCCGACACGTGGATGTTCGTCCCGTTCACGTAGCGGGCCTCGTCGGAAAGCAAAAACCGCACAGCCGCGACCGTGTCCTTCACCTCGCCGACGTAGCCGGCGGGGATGCGTTTGACCACGCCGGCCAGTTCGCCCGGCGGGGCGCTGCCCGAGTCAATGAACCCCGGCGAGACGGCGTTGACGGTGATGCCGTGCGGGGCGAGCAGCTTGGCCAGGGTCTTGGTCAAGATGAGCACGCCGGCTTTGGCGATGTAATGGGCGGTGACGTCCGGCTGGGCGACCATCTGGTCGGCGTTGGCCATGCTGAAGGTGACGATCCGGCCGGACTTGCGGGCTTTCATGCCGGGCGCGGCCGCCTGGCTCAGATAAAAGATCGGGTGCAGGTTGTGGTCGAACATTTCCATCCAGCCCGCGGGCGTTTCCTCCATCAAGTTCACTCGGTGGTAGGGGCCGGCGCAGTGGATCAACGCGTCTATTTGGCCCCAGGCCTGCTCCACCTGTTGGACTAACGCCTGGCACGCCTTGGGATCGGAAACGTCACAGCGGATGGCGAGAGGCGTGCCGCCCCGATCCGTGACGGCCGCAGCCGTGTCGTGGGCCTCCCGTTCGCTGGCCCTGTAGCAAATCGCGACCTTCCAATGTTGGGCGGCCAGGTCGAGTGCGATGGCGCGTCCGATGCCCTTGGCTCCGCCGGTGATCAAGGCCACTCGACTCTGTGAGAATTGATTCATCGGTTCATATCCTCATTTTTCATTGAATTAATCGATGATCAAATCGTCAATGAGTCAATCGCTCAATCCAACGTCGCGTCGCGCGACTTAAGCCGGTCTGCCAGTGCCTGCAAGACGCCGGCAGTGCGGGGAGAAAAGGTCTTGGGCGCCGATTTGGCCTCGCCGATCAGCACCTGCAGGTCCTCCAGACGGTCCAGGTCCCGATAGGGGGGCAGCAGGGCTGTTGTGAGTCCCAAGCTCTCGGCCTTTTTCCTTGTCAGGGCCGCGACCTGATCGGTGGACCAGGGTATGTCGGTGAACAAGTCCGGCGCAGGCCGTTGCAGCCCGATCAAATAATAGCCTCCGTCCAGGGCAGGTCCCAAGACCAAGTCATGGTCCTTGAGCGAGCGAAAGGCCGCTCCGAAGGTCGAACCGGGGAGTGTCGGCACGTCCGTTCCCACGATGACCACTTGCTGGTAGCCCCGGTCGAACAGCTCCTGAAATGCCCGGTGCATGCGGGCGCCCAGATCCTCGCCGACTTGATCCAGCAGGAGGAGCCCTTGCCGGTCCTCCAATACTTTAAAAAACACGTGCTCGCGTGAGGGGGAGCAGGCGAAGCAGCAATCGTACTGAACCGACTTGGCCGCAGCACGGGCCCGCTCGACCACGTCCAGCACCAGGCTGCCCTGGAGCGTGGCGGCTTCATCCGGCGTGAGCGGGGGACAGAGGCGGGTCTTGACCTGGCCGGGAATCGGCGCCTTGCCGAAGATGACCAGGGCCGCCTTGGAACGTTGAGCGGAAGAGTCTTTTTTAGGTGGTGCCAGGCCCATCGTTCATCGCTCCGTGTTCATCGTGCATCACGGTACATGCGGGTGAGTCGATTCGGACTAACGCCGATCCAGTACAGGAACCGGAGCAGCCACATGAGCAGGATGGTGCGGATCGGGCCGTTGGTTTCCCAGCGCCGAAACGACGTGACCACCTGGGCGCGGAGGCAGGCGACGGGCCCCATCCGGTTCAAGCGGCGGGTGAGGTCTATGTCCTCCATCAACGGGATGGAGGCGTAGCCTCCCATCCGTTCGAAGACCTTGCGCCGCACGAAGATGGCCTGGTCGCCGGTGGCGATGCCGCTGAGACGAGAGCGCCAGTTGATCATGCACGCGATCAGCCGGCTGAGGGGGCGGTCCCGATCGAAGCGCAGATCGAAGCGCCCGCCGACACACTCCGGCTCTTGCAGGGCTCCGACGATGGCTTGCTTGGCGTGGTCCGGCAATCGGGTGTCGGCGTGGAGAAACAAGAGAACGTCTCCGCGGCTGGCCGCAGCGCCGACGTTCATTTGCAGGGCTCGGCCCGGCCGGCCGGTGAGCAGGGTGAGGGGGGCATCGGGAACGGCGGCGCGGGCGGAGGCCACGATCTCGCAGGTTCGATCCCGGCTGCCCCCGTCCACCACCAGCACTTCGTCGAAATCCAAGGCGAGGGTTCGGGTGAGTGTCTGCGGCAGGGCCTGTTCTTCGTTCAGGGTCGGGATGACGACGCTCACCGTCATTACGTCTTGTCGGGCGTGGCGGTCTTGAACATGAAGTAGCCGACCATCAGGATCGTGCCCCAGAAAATCAGTTGCTTGTGCCAGAACAGCACTTCTCCGTAGCTGAGGAACGCCAGCGCCATGGTGACGGAGAGGGTGATGACGGTGTACCGCACGGTGGGGTTGGCGACCGTGGCATGGGCCCAGATCGCCAGGCCGGCAAAGTACAGGAGGACCGGGACCACGCCGGCGATTTCGAACCCGCCGCTGATCGACAGCAGGACGTTCAGGAAGCCGACGAAGATCATCGCCGTGCCGACCATCATCTGGGCGATGTTGAACTGACGGTCTTCCTGCGAGTCCTGGTCCCGGCCTCGCTCCCCGGTCGGACGGGGCGCGGCGGAGGGGGCGGAAGGTCCGGTCTCTGGCTGGTCTGGTTCGGTCGGCGACATGGTCACGCTTTAAAATGTTTGCTCAACGTGAGGCCTTGCCGTTGGTAGGAGGAGCCCAAGGCCGCTCCGTACACCTGTGTGGGGAGTTCCTGCATGGATTCATATACAACCTTGAAGAAGGTTTGTCCATCGTAGATCTGGAAGGGGACGTCATGCGGCCGCACTTCCAGCACCACCTGGGTCCCCTGCAGCTCGCCGCGCCCGTAGCCGAATCCCGGATCGAAGAAGCCGGCGTAGTGGGTGCGCAGTTCGCCGCAGGCCGCTTCGTAGGCCACCATCTCGGCCGCATAGCCGGGCGGCACGCGGATGCGCTCCTTCGACGCAAGGATGTAAAACTCCTCCGGTTCCAGTAAGAGGCTGTCGTTGCGATGGCGGCGGAGCGGCTCCCAGAAATCCAGGGCCGCATAGTGGCCGACTTTGGAGAGATCGATCACGTGGCTGTTCTTCTTCGCCCGGTAGCCGATGATCGCCTCGGAGCCCAGGGTCTTGAGGTCCGGGTCCTGGCCCCGCAGGTCCACCCGCAGGAAGAGGCCCCGGTCGGTGCGGATCTCGCGCGTGCCCAGGGGCTTCGTGTCCGACACATTGTGGTAGAGCAGGGGCTCGCTCCGGTGCAGCGCGAGGAGGCCCTGGTCCGACAGTGTCGCGGGGCCCTGGATGAGCCGGAGCTGGTTCAAGGACAGGCCGGTACGGACTTTGATGGCGAAGGAACGGGGCACGATCTCCAGGTACATCGGGCCCTGGTAGCCGGGGCGGATTTCGTCGAAGCCGGTGTTCAGGTCCGTGATGACGCGCGTGAAGACGTCCAAGCGTCCGGTCGTGCTCTTGGGGTTGGCCCTGGCCCGGAGCTGCTTGGGGAGGTTGAGGCTTTCCAGCAGCGGCACCAGATAGACGTGGCCCTTCTCGAGGATGGCTCCGTCCCGCAAGTCCATCTCATACATCACGAGGTCGGACTGGTAGAAGTCCAGGACCTCCTGCCCCCAGGACTGCACCGACCCCTGCCGCAGGCTCAGGCGGCTTTGGATGTCCGTCCGCTCCGGGAGGAAGCTGCTGAGCAGCCGGTAGGCTTTCCGTCCGAGGCGCAAATCCAGGCTGGCCGGCTGGATCTGCCGTTCCTGGATGGGCACCTCCGCGCGGATGGCCTGCTGTGCGATGAGCTGCTTGAGCCGCTGGTAGGGCAGGATGCCGTGCCGTCGCGGCGCCGAACGGGTCGGCCGTGAGGCCGCCCGGCCTTGGTGTCTGGGTGGCTTGGTCATGCGTCCTCGAAGGCTCCGTCGCTGCAGCCGCTCATGGCCGGATGAGCGCCGAGCATGGGCAGTTCCCGCCTGCCCTGAGCCAGGTCGAAGGGTCCGTGGCCGTTGGCCGGTTGGGGATAGTGGAACGTCTTGTTCTCGTAATTTTTCAACACGGCGCCCTCGTCATCCAGGTGCACCAGATAATCCGGCGGGAGAATCGGAATCTTGCCGCCGCCGCCCGGCGCGTCAATGACGAAGTGCGGGACGGCCATGCCGCTGGTGTGGCCTTGCAGCGCACGGATGATCTGCATGCCGGTCTCCACCGTCGTCCGGAAGTGATTCGTGCCCTTGGTCAGGTCCGCCTGATAGAGGTAGTAGGGCTTTACGCGGGCCAGCAGCAGTTGATGCACCAGGCGCTTCATGACGTCCGGATCGTCGTTCACGCCCTTCAGTAGGACGGTCTGCGCGCCCAGCGGCACGCCGGCGTCCGCCAGCCGCCCGCAGGCGGCCTTGACTTCGGGGGTCAGCTCGTCCGGATGGTTGAAGTGCAGGTTCATGTAGATCGGATGGTACTTCTTGACGATCTCGCAGAACCGCGGCGTGATGCGCTGGGGCAAGGTGCCGGGCACGCGGGAGCCGAGCCGGATCAACTCCAGATGGGGAATGCTCCGCAAGGCTTTCAAAATGCGCGCCAGCAAATGGTCGGGCAGCAGCAGCGGGTCGCCGCCGGACAGGATCACGTCGCGCACCTCGTGGTGGGCGCGCAGGTACTCGATCGCGCGGTCCAGTTCGCCCTTCTTGAGGAAGCCGGGCTTGCCGACCAGGCGCTTGCGGGTGCAGAAGCGGCAGTAGATGGGGCACTGGTTGGTGACCATGAGCAGGACCCGGTCCGGGTACCGGTGCACCAGGTGCGGCACGGGGCTCATCAGGTCTTCTTCGAGCGGATCGTCCGGCGCCTCGAAGTCGGCCATCTCGGCCGGGTCCGGGACCACCTGTTTCCAGATGGCATCCCCTTTGGCCTTGATCGTGGCCAGGACCGTGGGGGTAATGCGCATCGGGTAGTCGCCGACGACGGCCTCGATCTCCTTGGGATCGACGCCCAAATGATCGGCCAAGTCCTTCGGTTTGACGATGCTGCCCGCGAGTATTTGTCGCCATTCCTCCATCAGAAGATCCGTCCCTCCTCTATAGGCCCTATAAGCCGGCGCCGCCCGGATGGGAATCCGTCATGCCTCGTCCGGCGGTCCGCGCCCGTCATTGATTCACCGTATAGCGGGTTTCCAAGTGCGCCAGGATGTCCCTGGTGTCCGTCAGGACCTTGTCCCCGTCCTTCAGCACCGGTACGTAATATTGTCCGGATATCTCGAACACCTGCGTCCGCATGGGGCGGGCGTCGGGGACCACGACGCCCTCATACTCCAACTCCAGGTCCGCCAGCTTGTCGCGGACGAGCTCGCATTCCGGGCACCAAGCGACGTGATAGAGGGTTAAAGCCATGTGTTACAAGTCGTTAAAGTTGCAAAGTCTGAAAGTCGCAAGTTCCGGAGTCATCACGTTTAGACTTTCCGACTTTCAAACTTTTCGGCTGCTGTATCGACTGCGCAGGGCACCATGATGGCGTCCTTCATGCCGTGGATCAATTTCTTTTCCGGCGTGCAGATGGTGGCCAGGATGCCGGCCAGTTCAACCCGGTCGCCGGCCACGAAGTAGTAGGGCGAGAGCCGGGCACGGCCGGCCATGGGCACCACGTCGTCCGTCCGCGCATCGTAATAGGCCGACTCGAACTGCCGGCCTTTATGAAACTCCTGCAGGATGTAGGGGGTGGCGGGGAAAGAGGCCAGGGCCTTGTCCAACGCCCCAGCCCATTCCGACTGGGGTAAATCGTGGCCCACGGACACGCCCCGGCTGCCCCAGGCCAGTTCCGAAAACCCCGAGGGCTTGACCACATAGTGACGGTCCTTCTGCGTGGCCCCCGCCAAATCGCGCCAATCGGCGACGGCCCGGCCGCCGACCCGGAGGTCGGGGATGATCGCCGAAGGGGGCAGGGGGCTCGGGTCCAGGACCCAGGTGCGCGGCAGGACTCTCGTCAGGATCGGATAGGACTCGTCGCCGAGTTCCCGTTTCCAAAACGAGGCCAGGATCGGATGATGAAACAGCGCGAAGGCCAACTTTTCTTCCAGCGCCGGTTTGAAGGGCGGCGTGACCAGCACCCGATCCTTCTTGGCACTGTACATCACCAGCTCGGCCTTGGGGACGTTCTTGAGGTCGAAGAGCTCGAAGAACCGATAAACCAGCGCCACCGGACGATCCCGCCCCTCGATGGTCGCAAAGAGCGCCTCTTCGGTGAAGCGCAGGTCGCGTGGTTCCAGGCAATAGGCATCGAGCCCTTGCTCCCGGAGCCGGGCCGCCATCCAGGCCATTTCGGGCCGGTAATCCCTGGCTTCCTCGGACACGACGATGCCCACGCAGCCGACCCGGTCGCCGATCTGTGCCCGCAACATCCGGGCGAAGCCCTGCACCATCCCGTCGGCGCCTCCGAGGATCTTGAACGGGGGGGAGACAATCGCTGATGGTTGATGAGCAGCGTCCGTGTGGCCATCCGCCATCGGCCATCCGCCATACGCTCTTCCCAATGCCGCGGTCAGGCCGATTCCGCCCGGCACCGAGTCCAGCTCCGTGATGACCATGCCTCCGTCCGTGGGCATGATGTCCGGACGGATGACGGTGGGCGTCAGGTCGCGGAACCGTTTCATCCGGCTGTAGGTGAGGAGGGACTCGGGTTTGCCCTGATCCAGATAGCCGGCCACCCAACCCGGTTGAGCGCCGCGCAGGCTCTCCTGGTACAAGCGGTTCAGAGCCCGGTAAAAGGCCAGCAAGTGCCGGCCGAGCGACTGGAGAAACGCCGCCTCGTGGGGAGGCAGCAGCAAGGGGCCCGGCGCAATGCGCCATCTGGTGGCGACGGCCTGATCGGCGGGCGGCTGGGCGTCGGGCCCGACCGGACCGGTCTTGAGGTCATCCGACCCGTCGTAGAGGCCATCCCGGACCAGCGCATCACGGACGATCGAACAGCGGTGGAGCAGGTCCTGGCCGGTCGGGTGCGACAGATGGGGTGCGAGTGCCAACGATCCTCCGCTCTGGCTGCCTGTGGCGCTAGACGGACGGGAAAAGTCGCGTGATCGTAACATGGCCCCTTGGACCTGTACAAGAGCCGGTCGCAAGCCCCGTCCTACGCATCCGGCTGTATCGGCAAGGGTGGCAAGGCGTCTGCAAGGGAGGGTGATTAAGGCAACCGGGGCGGAGCGCCCGGTGGGGAGGTCGCCATGCCGGAGCCATGCACCTTCACGCGGTTCTTGCCTGCGGCCTTGGCGGCATAGAGGGCCCGGTCCGCCGCTTCGATCAGGTCTCCCGCGGTGGCGCCGTGTTCCGGAAGGCAGGCGATGCCGATGCTGCAGGACACAGCCACGCGCAGCGCCGCGAGATTCTGTTCCTCCGGTTGCGTGGTCAGCGCGGCGACTCGCTGGCGGAGTTGTTCGGCGAGGGTCAGAGCCCCGTCCAACGAGGTATCGGGCAGAATCACGGCGAACTCCTCGCCTCCGTAGCGGGCGGGCAGGTCGCTCGTGCGGCCGATCGGGCGGGTGCCGGCGGAGGGGAGCTGATTGTTGAGCAGCCGGCCGATGCCCCGCAGGACTTGGTCGCCGATGCCATGTCCGTGCGAATCGTTGATCGTCTTGAAATTGTCCAGGTCCAGGAACAGGAGCGACAAGGGATGGTTGGTGCGCAGGGCCTGGGCCACCATGCGCGCCAAGGAGTCCCGAAAGTATGAGTGATTGTAGAGCCCGGTGAGGCCGTCCCGGATGGACAGTTCCCGGAGTTGCAGGACGTTCTGCTCGAGTTGCTGGTTGAGCAACTCGATGCGGGTGAGCTGCCGTTTGGTGTCGGTGATGTCGAGGATGGTTTCGACGATATGGACGCGGCCGTCATGGGTTTCCGCCTTGGACCATTGGACGAGCAGGTATTCATCGTTGGGGAGCGGCACTTCGCTGGCGGTGATCCGGCCCGTTTGCATGGCTTCGGGCATTTTGCAGAACGCGCAGGGAGCGGGGCAGTTGGCGATTTTCTCGTGACACGTTTGAACGGAGATGTCGCCGAACTTCGCGAGGGAGGTTTGATTCTGGAATTGGACCCTGTACGAGGCCGGGTCGATCACGGTGACGATCACCGGCTGGGAGTTGAGCAGTACCTGCGGATCGTATTGCGGGCGGATCGGGCTCGGTGGATCGGTCATGGTGCCTCCTCGCCTCGGAACCCCACGGAGATTGAGTATCCAAAGAACGACTCGTAGAGTCAAGTGCGTGGCGGAATAATGAACCGGTGCCGGACTATGCTTCCTGGCAGTGGGAATCCCGCAATGAGCTGTTTCTTGCCCCTCCATCCTTCTGGGCGTATCATGGATTGGCTATGGAAACGGAGCGCGGGGCCGAGCGCCTCACCTTGATCCCGATCACCCAACTCCCTCAGTGTGTGCCCAGCCGGGCCTGTTTCAGTTGCGACGTCTGCTGCCGATTTCCCGAACCGGACAGTTTTCTCCGCCCCTACTTCACTGCAGCCGAGATTCAGGCGGCCGTGGCGCATGGCGTGGACCGAGCCCGGTTTCCCGATCCGTCCGGCTCGCAAATCGCGCTGGTGCCGAACGAATCGGGCGAGGGCTATCTTTGTCCGGCGTTCGATCCGGCCACGGCGCACTGCCGGATCTACGAAGCCCGGCCCTTGGATTGCCGGATCTATCCGCTGGCGCTGATGTGGTCCGCGGATCGGCGTGAGGCGGTCTTAGGGTGGGATACGAAATGTCCTTTTCTGCGCGACTCTTCCCAGGGCCTCGAAGCCCATGCGGACCGGGTCGCGGTCCTGATTGAACAGGAAGACATGCTGGAGACCCTCGTCCGGAATCCCCGGCTGATCGGCCGTTTTCAGGATGATGTGGTGGTCCTGCGATCGTTGCCGGAGCTGACCAAGCGGCTGGCAGATCGTGAGGCGTCAGGCGTGAGGCGCGAGGGGAACATTGCGTTTGGCGATCCGCATCCCCGTACGTCTCACCCCTCACCCCTCACGCTTCACCCGCTGACGCTTGACGACCGTCCTCGATTCGAGGCGGCCCTGGCCTTGGTGGAAACGCCCTTGGCCCATTACGCCTTTGCGCCCCACTATATCTGGCGGAACGTGTTCGCCTATTCCTGGGCCGAGGTCGAAGCCCACGTCTGTCTCTTCGCCGAATATGCGGACGGTCTCTTCATGCCGCTCCCGCCGTTCCCCCTGAGCCGTGAAGCGTTAAACGTAAGACGTGAGGGGGAGGAGGGGTTTCGCCTTACGCCTGACGCCTCACGCCTGACGAACGCTCTTGAGCAGGTCTTCGCCTTCATGCAACAGCGGAATCGCGGTTCGGCCGTCACGCGCATCGAAAATGTCCCCGAAGCACTCCGGCCGCTGTTCGAATCCATGGGCTATGTCCTCAAGCCCAAAGACCCGGACTACCTCTACCGGACGGCGGACTTGGTGGAGCTGGCCGGGGACCGGTACAAGTCGCAAAGGGCGGCGTACAATCAGTTCGTCCGGACCCAGACGTTCAGCTACGAGCCGTACCGGGACGAAGATCGGGAGGACTGCCTGGCTCTGTACCGCATCTGGATGGCCCAGCAGGAGGCCCGCAGCCGGGACGACGTGAATCGCGCAGCTCGGTGGATGCTGCAGGATGCGGCCTCGGCCCATGCCGAGGCCTTGGCCCATCATCAGGCGCTCGGTCTGATCGGCAGGGTGGTCCGCATGGGGGGGACGATCCGGGCCTATACCTTCGGTTATGCCAGGACCGCTGCGGTTTTTTGCTGCTTGCTGGAGGTCGCCGACCGATCCGTCCCCGGCCTGGCTCAGTTCATCTTCCGCGAGCTGTGCCGGGAGGCGGCGGCGCTCGGGTATGGCTCCGTCAACACCATGGACGATTCAGGTTTGCCGGGCCTGGCGCGGTCGAAACGGGCTTATCATCCGATCGGCCTGATCCTCAGCTATGTGGCGAGCGCGCCTCAGGAGGAGCGCCTGTGATCGCTTCCCCGCATAGTCGCCGGCCCTATGGCTATCTGACGGTCTTGATCCTGGCGCTGACCGCCGTGACCGTGGCGATCGGCTTGGTCGGACTCTACTACGTCGAGCAGCGCCTCGTGGAGATTGCGGGGGAGAATCTGTCGTTCGCTGCGGCCCAAACGGCGCAGAACTTGGATCGCCTGCTGCTCGAGCGGCGGGGGGATGTCCAGATGATGGCGCGGGCCTTTCCCAAGCAACTCCGTAATCTCGGGTTCCTCACGGAGTATCTCGTCTGGATGCGGACCCACTATCCGGTCTATCTGTGGCTGGGGGTGACTGATGCGGAAGGCCGGATCATCGCCTCGTCCGATGCCAGCTCGGTCGGGTGGGACTATGGCAGCAGCGACTGGTTTCAGGCCGTGCGCCGGGATCGCATCGTGCATGTGGGGGACGTGGAGCCCTACGAATCAGCCGGCGGCGCGGACTCGGTGGCGTTTACGGCGCCCATCATCGATGCAGAGGGGGAGTTCCTCGGAACCGTGTCGACCAGGATCGGCGTGCCGGCGATTGAGGACGTGGTGACCAAGACGGTGCGGGTGTTCGAACAACAGGAAGGATTCATCGGGGCGATCGAATATCAGTTTCTGGCGGATAACGGAGCGGT
Organism: Nitrospirota bacterium; assembly: GCA_004296885.1. Classification (NCBI taxonomy): domain Bacteria; kingdom Pseudomonadati; phylum Nitrospirota; species Nitrospirota bacterium. The sequence continues at coordinate 246,537 of SCVN01000016.1, forward strand.
GTTCATCGATTCGGACCTTGCGCACAAGGGGCTCGTCAATCTCAAGCAGATCGGGCTGCCCTCCGCGCTGCTGAGCGAACGGGATCTGCTCGGCTATGTGGAAGAGCTGCACTTGCGGCGGCATGTGTCGGTCGTGACCGGCTATGCCCGGATTGTTCCGAGTGAGCGGGGGGGGATCTTGCCTTGGACGGTGTTGTTGCGCGTGGATCGCAGCAACATCGTGGCTCCGATTCAGACCATGCTGTTGCGGTTGGGTTTGACCGGAGCGTTCGTGATGGTGCCGTTGCTGGGGCTGCTGCTCTGGAGCGCCGGCCGCTTGCGGCGCGAATGGGCTCAAGCGGAACTGGAGAGCGTCCGTGCCAGGGCGGCGGAGGGAGCGCTGCGCGAGAGCGAGACCAAGACCCGCGTGATCATTGAGACTGCGCTGGATGCCGTGGTGGTGATGGACAGCGACGGACGGATCACGGAATGGAATGCCCAAGCCGAGGCGATCTTCGGCTGGTCCCGCAGGGAGGCGGTCGGGCTGATGCTGGCCGAGACGATCATCCCGCCGGCCTATCGAGAGGCCCACGAACGGGGATTGCGGCGCTTTCTTGCCACCGGTCAAGGGCCCCTGCTGAACCGGCGGGTCGAAATCACCGCCTGCCGTCGGGACGGCCGCGAATTTCCGGTGGAGTTGACCATTACGCCGGCACGGCAGGGGGACATTCACACGTTCAGCGCGTTCGTGCGGGATATCACCCAGCGCCAGGAAAGCGAGAAACGCCAGACGACGCAGTTGGCTGTGACCGTGGCACTGAGCGAAGCGAGAACGCTCGACGAAGCGGCCCCCAAGCTCTTGCAGGCGGTGTGCGAAACGGTCGGATGGGAAGTGGGGGTGATTTGGCGCGTGGATCGGGCCGCCTCGCTGTTACGGTGCGACTGCATATGGCATGTCTCGTCGGAGGGCATCGAAGCGTTTGCCGCGCTCAGTCGAGACACGACCTTTCCGAAGGGGCTTGGGCTGCCAGGGCGCGTCTGGGCGACGGGACAATCGGTCTGGATCGCGGATGTCCTGCAGGACGCCAACTTTCCCCGGGCAGTCGGTGCGGCCCAAGTCGGCCTGCATGGCGCCATCGGGTTTCCGATCATCCTTGGCGGAGAGCTGCTCGGCGTGCTGGAGTTTTTCAGCCGCCAGGTTCGCCAGCCGGACGATGACTTGCAGCGGATGATGGCAGAAATCGGCATCAAAGTCGGCCAATTCATCGAGCGGGGACTTCTGGAAGAACAACTGCGCCAGTCGCAGAAGATGGATGCCATCGGACGGTTGGCCGGCGGGATCGCCCACGACTTTAACAATCTCCTCACCGTGATCAACGGCTACAGCCAGCTCTTGGTGAACCAACTGGATGCGACCGATGAGCGGCGGAACAAGGCGGTAGAGATCAAGAGGGCCGGGGATCGGGCGGCGGCGCTGACCAGGCAATTGCTGGCGTTCAGCCGCAAACAGGTGCTGGCCGCCAGAGTGCTGGACCTGAACGAACTGATGGCCGGGATGAACGGGATGCTGCGGCGCGTGATCGGCGAGGACATCGATCTGGTCACGGTGTCGGGGGCGTCGCTGGGCTCGATCAAGGCCGACCCGGGGCAGATCGAGCAGGTGATCTTGAATCTCGCCGTCAATGCGCGGGACGCGATGCCCCAAGGCGGCCGTTTGACCATTGAGACGGCCAATGTGGACGTCGATGCCGCGCTCCTCGGCCAATCCAGCTACGTGCAGCCGGGGTCCTATGTGCTGTTGGCGGTGAGAGACACAGGCTGCGGGATGGATCCGCACACCCAGGCCAATATGTTCGAGCCGTTCTTTACCACCAAGGAACGGGGAAAGGGCACGGGACTGGGGCTGGCCACCGTGTACGGAATCGTCAAACAAAGCGGCGGGCATATCCTTGTTTCCAGCGAAGTCGGGCTCGGGACGACCGTGAAGGTGTACCTCCCGAGGGTGTATCAGGCCGTGGCGGCGGCGGAGTCTGTCTCGGCCGCCGACCGTCCCGTCAATGGGTCCGAAACAGTCTTGCTGGTCGAGGATGAAGAGTCGATTCGCAAACTGCTCGGGCGGGAACTGCGCGACAGGGGCTACCAGGTGCTGGAGGCGGGGGAGGGCCAGGAGGCCGTGGAACTGTGCCGGCGGCACGAGGGAGCCATTCATCTGCTGCTGACCGACGTCGTGATGCCGCGGATCAGCGGCCGCGAGTTGGCTGAACGGCTGGCGTCTATGCGGCCGGATATGCGCGTCCTCTACATGTCCGGCTACACCGATGACACGGTCGTCCGTCACGGCGTGCAGGAATCGGCCACGGCCTTTGTCCAGAAGCCATTTACGTCCATCCAGCTGCTGCGGAAGGTGCGTGACGTGCTGGATGTCCATCGGTAGCGTCCCGCCGGTCGCGTCCGGCTTCGGCTGGCCGCGCGCGACTTGATCTTGAGCCGGTTTTCGGTTATTGGTGAACGGCAGAGGACATGAGGAATTCGTGAGCCGACAGGAATCACAGACGAAGGGCCAGGAGCTGGAGATCGACCGCTATCGCGTCCAGCAGGAGCCCTTCTACGCGGAAGTTGGGGGCGAGGTCGGCCTCTTCACGATCGCCGCCCAGACCCGCATGCCGGTCATGCTCAAGGGGCCCACCGGCTGCGGCAAGACGCGGTTCGTCCAACACATGGCCTACCGGCTGAAGCGGCCGCTGATCACCGTCGCCTGCCACGAAGACCTGACCGCGTCCGACCTGGTGGGGCGGTATCTGCTGAAAGGCGACGAGACCGTCTGGGTGGACGGGCCGCTCACGCTCGGCGTGAAACACGGGGCCATCGTCTACCTGGACGAAATCGTGGAGGCGCGCAAGGATACCACCGTCATCATCCATCCGCTGAGCGACGATCGGCGCATCCTCCCGCTCGAGAAGAAAGGGCAGATGGTCCGGGCCGTGGACGACTTCCTGCTCGTGATCTCCTACAATCCCGGCTACCAGAGCGTCCTCAAGGATTTGAAGCAGAGCACCAAACAGCGGTTCATGGCGATCGAATTCACGTACCCGCCGCGCGAGATCGAGGCGCGGGTGATCGAACAGGAAGCCGGTGTGACGGCGGAGCAGGCCCAGCGGCTGGTCACATTGGGCGAAAAAGTGCGCAACCTGCGCAACCATGGCCTGGAAGAAGGGGTCAGCACCAGGCTGCTGATCTATGCGGGCCAACTGATCCGGCAGGGCGTGGCCCCGGCCCGCGCCTGCGAAGCGGCCGTGACCAAGCCGATCACCGACGATCCGGACATGCAGCGGAGCATCGCCGAACTGGTCAAAGCTATTTTCTAGTTATTTGTCGAGGAGACCCCTATGCACAGCATCGCCCGCGCACTCGTGATCGGAGCCCTCTTCGTGACCGTCACCGGCTGCGGCAGCCTCATGCATCCGCGCGCCGGGGAGTTTCTGGACCAGGCGAAGGGAGCCAGCGGAATCGAGACGGAGATCAACCTGACCAACATGGTCGAAGCCAGCATCAAGGCGCTCCAGGGTAAGGCGGACTATCAGGACGGGTTGGATACCTTGCACAACCAGCTCTATGCCTTGAAGAAATCATCCTGCCAAGTGACGGAGGAGCAGGGCAAGACGGTGGCCTATGCCAAGGCGCACACGCTGCGGCGGGAAATCGGGACGATCTTCCACCGCCTCTGGAAGAAACGCGACGATCAAGCCTTGCGCGACATGCACCTGGAGCTGCTGGCCAAGCGGGTGGGCGAACTGCGCGAGGCGCTGCAAGCAGCCAAGGGCTAACCTGCGCTCTGATCGTCGGGGGACATGACGAACACCGTTGCCGGGGTTGCCTGCCTCGTCTTGTCGTGCCTGTTGTATGCCGGGCTGCTCCTGGTTCCCTTCCTGCCGTTCGGATTCGGAGGGCAAGCCCTGGCCTCGGCAGGATTGGTCGTCACGGGAGAGGCGGCCTTCTGGGTCGGCTGTCTGCTCGCCGGCCGGGAGCTGATGGTCCGCTACCGGAAGCAACTCAACCCCCGTTCCTGGTTCAGGCGGTCGGCCGGTAAGCCGATCCCGCCGGAACCCCATCACCCATGACCCCTCCCTACCGCCAAACCCGCGAAGGGATCCTGCTCACCCTGCACGTCCAACCGGGCGCGAAGAAGACGGAATATGTGGGACTCCATGGAGATGCGCTGAAGATTCGCGTGGCTGCGCCGCCGGTGGAGGGAGCCGCGAACGAGGCCCTCTGCTCCTGGCTCGCCGATTTGTTCGCAATCCCCAAGAAGGCGATCATGATCCAGGCTGGGCAGACAGGCCGGCGCAAGCTGGTACTGTTGAAGGGCGTCGCGCTTGGCTCGGTCCAAAATGTCTTTGCGCAGGGCGACGATGTGTAACGCCATTCTCCTGATGCTCGTGATCAGTCTCGCCGGCTGCGCCGGGCCGAAGCCGGTCCTCTATCCCAACGCCCACTACAAACAGGTCGGGGCAGAATCGGCAGAGCAGGATATCGCCGCCTGCCGGGAGATGGCGGAACAAGCCGGCGCGGAACAAGGCGAGGGGCGGGCTGCGGATGTCGCCAAGAACACGGCGGTCAGCGGTGGCATCGGCGCCGCCGCCGGCGCGGTGGGGGGTGCGATCGTCGGGGCCGCGGGGAGCGGGTCCGCCGTCGGGGCGGCCAGCGGCATCGTGTGGGGGCTGCTCGGCTCGTTGTTCAGGACGCCCGATCCGGGCGAGGCCTACAAGCACTTCGTCAACCGCTGTTTGGCCGAACGAGGCTATGAACCGATGGGCTGGAACTGACGGGCTGTTGAAAAAAGCAGCCAGCTTTGTTCTCGCCTCGCTGTCTGCCTTTTTGAGCGGGCTGTCATATTAAAAAGGCTCCCGACTCCTTTGCTGCTCTCCCGACTGATGACGGAGGGCCGCCCGCGTCCGGTTCCGCGCTTCGCCATAAACGAGGTCGCGAGGTTGCTGAGCTAACTCAGAGGCCCGAAGCATGAACACCGAGGCGTTCATCAGGCTGTCCGCATTCGTGGGTATATTGGGCGTCATGGCCTCATGGGAGATCATGAGCCCGCGCCGCCGGTTGACGACCTCCAAGGTGCGACGCTGGGCGGCGAATCTCTCGATCGTCGCGCTGAACACGTTGGTCATCCGGGTGCTGTTCGCAAGTGGGGCGGTGGGCATGGCGCTTGTGGCTGCCGAGCGGGGCTGGGGTCTGCTGAACCGCCTCGACGTGCCGGCTTGGTTTGAAGTCCTGCTGGCGGTGATGGCCCTGGATTTGGCGCTCTATCTTCAACACGTCATGTTTCATGCGGTGCCTGCGCTCTGGCGCTTCCACATGATGCACCATGCGGACCTGGACGTGGATGTGACGACCGGGGCTCGGTTTCATCCTGTCGAGGTCTCACTCTCGATGCTGATCAAACTGGCGGCGGTGGTGGTGATTGGTGCGGCGCCGGCGGCGGTGCTGGCTTTCGAAGTGCTGCTCAATGCCACGGCGATGTTCAACCACAGCAATGTGTGGATGCCTCAGCCGGTGGATCGGTTTCTTCGATGGGTCGTGGTCACCCCTGACATGCATCGCATCCATCATTCGATCCTTCCGCGGGAGACGAATACGAACTTCGGTTTCAACCTGCCCTGGTGGGACCGGTTGCTGGGCACGTACCGGGCGGCGCCTTCGCTTGGGCAGGAAGGTATGACGCTCGGCTTGGAGCAGTTTCGTGACCCGATGCGATTGGGGTTGGGCGGGATGCTTGCGCTCCCCTTTACGGGCGATCCGGGTCACTACCCATTGAGTCGAAGGGAGTGATGCCGCCGGCTCTTGCCATCGGCCCATCAATAAAGAACAGCGAGGTCTGGCATGAAAATCCTGTTCATTGTCAATGATGCGCCCTACGGATCCGAAAAACTCTATAACGCCCTTCGGCTCGCGATGAAGTTACAACAGGAGCAGGTCGATGCCGAGGTTCGAGTCTTTCTGATGGCGGATGCCGTCACCGCTGCGTTGCCCGGTCAGACCACGCCCCAGGGGTATTACAACGTCGAGCGGATGCTCAAGGCCGTTGCGAATAAGGGCGGGCAGGTCAAAGCTTGCGGGACCTGCGTAGAGGCCCGCGGATTGGAGAGGCTCGGTCTCATCGAGGGCGTTGCCGTCAGCACCATGAGCCAGTTGGCCCAATGGGTCGTGGATTCGGACCGGGTGCTGACCTTCTGATCGCTCAAAGTAGAAAACAAACAGGCAGGTCGGCCAGCAAGCACTGCATCCGGATGGAGAGCCGTTCCAGTCTGGTGATGTCCTCCGGCTTGGGCGAGCGGGGATCGAAGGTCTTCAGCCAATCTGCGTCCCGTTGCATGGCCCGGCGTGAGAGCCACGACGTGCCGGGAATGTCACGGCCCCGCTCGGCTGCCTGGACGGCGAGGGGCTGCAGGGTCGCCACCTCGTCGGCCAACTCCATTCGGTTCGCGTCGAACCGGTAGCGCTCCCGATCCTGGTCGATGATGGAGAGCAATCGCTGAAGCCAGCGAACCGTGGCCGCCATCCGTTCGTAGTGCAGCGTCTCAGGCAAGTCGGTGGGCTGGTGATAGCGCGGGGTCCGTCCGCTGGACAGGAACAGAAACGGCACTGAGGCGTTGCGGAACGCATCGTAGTCGCTGAACGGCACGTGGCCGACCAGCGGGAGTTCTTCGATCAGATGCAGACCGAGCGGGAGAACGGTGAGGGGCGACGCGGTGACATGGCGACACGGCGACCGGGCTTGCCCCGCGTCACCCCGTCTCCCCTTCTCCGCGTCGGGCACGCCTTCCACCTCGTGGCTGGAACATGAAGCGGCCTCCTTGAGGCGGCGGTAGAGCCCCTGGCTCTTCTCCGCTCCCGCCGCAAAGACCATCTCGCGCATGGGTTCCCAATAGACGCCGCCCATGAGGTCCATGATGACGACGGCCTGGATCGCGTCGAGGGAGCCGATCTCTTGCGGAAGGTGATCGGCAAAATACTGCGAGCCCATCTGGGGGGTGCGGATATAGGGCGGTTCCTCGGCATTGAAGGCGGCGAACAGGACATGATGGTGACGGAGCGCCGGCAGGGATCGGGCCAGCTCGATCAGGATCGCCACGCCCGAGGCATTGTCGTCAGCGCCGAGATGGGCCCCGCCCAAGTGGTCATAGTGGGCGCCCACTATGATGTACGGGGCTTGTGCGGCGACTGTGGTCGCCGGCTTGAGGCCGAGCAGGTTGTCGCCCAATTGGGCCGGCAGGCCCTGTCCGTAGCCACCCAGTGACGACAAAGGGATCAGCCCTGCTTCCTGAAAGCGGGTCCTGATGTAGTCCGCCGCGGTCCGGTTGCCCTGCGTGCCCGGCTTGCGGCCCTGAAGGGAGGGATCGGCCAGGGAGCGGACGTGGCTGTGTAAGGTTTTGGCTTGGTCGCTGGTGATCGGAAGGCTGGAAGGCTCGACTGGTTGCATGGCCCCCAGTGATGTGAGCAGGAGGGAGCCGATGCACAGACCTGCGGCTCCTCGGAGAAGCATCGCGCGATGGGTCAAGGCTTTCGTTGGTCGTCCTGGTTTGCGGGCCTGGCCGCTTCCGGTTGGGCTTGCGCCTTGTGACGCAGGGCTCGGCCCTTCTCCGGCGTCGGGTCCGTGATCACTCCGTACACTTCCCGCCCTTCATGGCCTTCCGGCAGGTATTCCGTGATCGGCATTCCGTCTTCACGCACGAAGAGCAAACAGTGGCAGTATTTGTAGATCTGCATCTCGTCGCAGGCGCAGATCCAGCGGCGGAGCTTGGCCTCTGCCTGCTTGTCCTTGTAGAAGTTGCAGGGGCAGAGGGGCCTGCCCAGTTCTTCCACGTGCATCGCCAATCCCTTCACCACGGCTTCCGTCACGGCGGGGGTGGGATGGAAGGTGGTGCCACTCTTCTCCGCGAAGCCCTTCACGAACTTCCACATTTTATCGAGACTGTCTTTGCTCGGTTCTCCCATGCTCCGTCCCTTTTGGCAGGATGTTGAAAAGTCCGCCGAGGATTGCTGCGCGGCACCGGCGCTGAGCAGTTTACAAGCATTCCCGCCTCCTTTACAATCCGCTGATTCACGGATGCGAGACGCATGACGGACGCTGCGTTCCCAAATGAGATGACCGAACGTCTGCTGGCGCGCCTGGCCTGGGTCCTGGACCGGTCCGCCGCCACGGAGCTGGCCGCCAAACTGGCCCGGGCCGGTGCCGTGCCGACCGTCCTGAGCCTCTTCGACGAATTGGCCGACACTTCCGCGAAGGTGACGCAAGGGGCGATCGAGGCCTTGCCCGAATTGGACCGGCGGGGGGCCTTGGGCTCGGTGGTCCCCTGGCTGGACCTGGGCGTGGCGCTAGCCGGTTCGTCCGGCGCCGTGGCCATGAAATATTTCAAGGAAAGCCCATTGCTGCTCGGATTGATCGAAACGGAACCGGCCCGCCTGCAGGCGCTCGAACTGGCTTTGGAGTTGGCGGACAGCGACGTCAACGTCGCGCTGGAGTTCGTCCGCAAGTCGCCGGAGTTGCTGACGGTTCTTCCGGCCGAACGACTGTCCGCCTGGGCCGAGGTCGGCATGGAGCTGGCCCGCGTGGACTTTGTCCTGGGCATCGAATTTCTCCGCCAGAGCCCGGCGCTCGCGGCGGTGATCCCGCTGGATCAGGTGCGCGCCTGGGTCGGGTTCGGGATGAAGCTGATCGCGCAGAACAGCCTGGGCAAGACCGACTATGTGGGCACGTTGGAGTTTTTCCGCACCAGCCCGATGATCCTGGGCGATGTGCCGGAGGTGGCGGTGCGGGCCTTGGTGGTGCAGATGGGCTCGGTGCTGGCCGATCGCGCCCCGGAGACGGCGATTGCCTTTCTGGCCGAGTCCCCGGCGCTCTTGCGGCGGATGCCCGATGAGGCCTGGCGGCTCCGCTGTCTCCAGTATGGGCTGCTGGTCGGCGAACGCGATGCGGAAGCAGCCCTGGCTTACTGGCGGCGCTGTCCGGACATCCTGGCCCTGATCGGCGAGACCGAAGAAGCGCGCGACAAGTTCGAACAATGGTATCGGGGTGGGATGGAGGTGCTGGGCTACAGCGTCGAAGGCGCGCGGGCCTACTTTGCGCTGGAGACGAAGAAGGCGCTCGCGTCGGTGACGCAGGCGATGAGCGGCGTGCCGTTGCGGCAGATCGCCCGGTCGTTGAAGTTGTTCGCCCAGGGACTCTGCGGGACCGATGTCACGATCCGCTCGCTCCCCGACACGGCCGAGGAGCCGGCCAAGGGACCGGGCCGGGCGCAGGTCAGCGCCGATGGGCGGACGATTGTCCTGCCGGCGATCCTGCGCCGCTACGACAAGCGAGAAGACAACGTCCGGCTCTACACGGTGATGACGGCGCACGAGGCGGGGCACCTGGAGTTCGGCACCTATGCGCTCTCGCTGGAGCCCCTGGCCGACTCGATCGAGGCCCTGCGCCTGCGGTACGGGCGAACCGGCATTCCGGTCAGCCTCGCCGAGGTCTTTGCCCTCTATCCGCAGCCGGGGCTGATCCGCGACTTGTGGACCTTGCTGGAAGATGCGCGGGTCGAGTACCTGCTCCAGCTCGAGTATCCGGGGCTCAAGCGGGATCTGGCGGCGCTGGCGCGGGACGCGGCCACGACTCGGTCGCTGTTGCACGGGATGACGGTGCGGGAGATGGTCGTGGATGCCCTGTTGCTCCTCTCCACGCAGGAGCGGGATTCCTTCCGGATTCCGGAGGCGATTGCCGACGTGGTGGATCGGGCCTGGGCTCAGTGCCGGGCCGTCCTCGATCCAGGCGCCACAGCCGAAGATGCGGTGCGGTTGGCGGATCGGGTCTACGTTCTGTTGGAGGAAGAGCTGGCAGCCAGGCAACAGCCGACTGGGGATGGGGGCGCTTCCGACTCGCAAGCGGACCTCGGACCTGGGCCGACGGCATCCGAAGAGACGGAGGGCGCCTACCGGCCGGTGACGAATTGGACCTATCGTGGCGAGATGAACCCTGAGTGGGTCACGAACCGGGACACAGGAGGGGACCGACAGGAAGAGCATCCGCAGGGCCTGACCTTCGCCTCAGCCGAGGCGCTGGTGCGCAGCGGGGCAGCGGGCGGGCAGTCGCAGGGGGCGCAGCAACGCGAGCTGACGTCCGAGGGGATGGGCCGAGGACGGGACCCTGGTTCGGTGATGGAGGAGATGCTGGCGGTCGAGGAAGGCCGGGCCGGGGCTGAGCCGGTTGAGTTGGCCCGGCATCACGCGTTTCTCTACGACGAGTGGGACGGGCTTATCCAGGATTACCGCCAGGGCTGGTGCCGGGTGATCGAGCGGATGGGCCCGGAAGGGACCTCGGATTTTGCCGAAGCCACGCTGGCGGCCCATGGGGCGTCGGTCCGGCTGCTCCGTCGGTACTTCGAAGCGCTCCGTCCGCCCGGGTTGCGGCGGGTGTCGGGGCAGACGGACGGAGAGGAATTGGACCTGGACGCGGTGGTCCGCCGCAAGGCCGACCTGGCCGCGGGGGCCGATCCGTCGGATCGGATGTATGTTCGGCGCGAGAAATGCGAGCGGGATGTGGCCGCCGCCTTTCTGGTGGACCTGAGCGGGTCCACCAGCAGGCAGATCGAGTCTCACGGCGGGCAGACGCGCCGCGTCATCGACATCGAGAAGGAAGGGCTGGTGCTGCTGAGCGAGGCCCTCGAGGCGATCGGTGACCGGTATGCCGTCTATGGCTATTCCGGCCAGGGGCGGCGCCAGGTAGACTTCGTTATCCTGAAGGAGTTCGATGAGCCGGCCAGCATGCGCGTGGCCTCCCGGATCGGCACGGTCGCGCCGCTGCAGCAGAACCGGGACGGGGCGGCCATCCGCCACGCGACCCGCAAGCTGCTGGCCCAGCCGGCGAAGGTCCGGCTGCTGGTGCTGCTGAGCGACGGCAAGCCTCTTGACGAGGGCTACACGGACGAGTACTCCTTGGAGGATACGAAAGCGGCCTTGCGCGAGGCGCGCATGAAGGGCCTCGACCCCTTCTGCATCACCGTGGATCGCGCGGCCGACGATTATCTCAAGCGGATGTACGGCGAGGTCCGGTATTTGATCATGGACCATGCGGGGGCCCTGCCGGAGCAGTTGCCGAGGACCTATCAACGGTTGACGACATGAAACGTTGGAAAGTCTAGAAAGTTGCCAAGTCATAAAGTTGGTTCGACCTTCGGACTTGACGGACTTTCAGACTTGATAGACTTGACGGACGGTTCATCTTGAGAGACGTATGACGACCAAACAAACTGTGCCGCCCTGGCTCTACAAGCTCTTTACCGGCCACCAGTACCCCTACGTGCGGCGGCTGGCCAAATTCGCCAAGCCGGTGACGCCCGGCGAGGATCGGAGCGAGCCGACCAAGGAGGAGATCGACGCCAAGTTCCGGGAGGTCTTTCCCCGCTGCTGGGCGAAGATTCTGCAGGAAGTGAAAGAGGGGATGATCGTGACGTTCCACGAACTGGGGCAGTATGGGGCGGGCCAGTATCAGGAACTGATCGACCACCCGGAGGAGTTTCTGGCCAAGACCTACGGGAAGAAGAAGATCAAGGTGAACTTTTACGACGGCGAGAATTTCGTCTGCACGATCAATTTCAAAGTGGCGGGCTGGACGGAGCACGAAAATCATTGATGAATGCGACGCGATGAAGGCAAAATGAGCGGGTTCGGTTCCTCCGTTCATCATGCAGCGTTCATTCTTCAGCATTAGGAGTGAGAGCATGGGGCGACCCAAAGTGACGGTGGTGGGGGCGGGCAACGTCGGGGGCACGACCGCCCAGCGACTGGTTGAAAAAAACTGCTACGACGTGGTCCTGGTGGATATTGTCGAGGGAGTGCCGCAAGGCAAGGCGCTGGACCTTTCGCAGGCGGGGCCGGTCTGTGGCTACGATGCGAAGGTGGTCGGCGCCAACGATTACGCGGAGACCGAGGGGTCGTCGGTGGCCGTCATCACCTCCGGCGTGCCGCGCAAGCCGGGCATGAGCCGGGACGATCTGCTGGCCACCAACGCGAAGATCGTGCAGACCGTGGTGCGCGAACTCGTGAGCCGGTCGCCCGAGGTGATCCTGATCATGGTGACCAATCCCCTCGACGCCATGGTCCATGTGGCGCAGCGGGTCAGCAAGCTTCCCAAGCAGCGGGTGCTGGGCATGGCGGGGGTGCTGGATTCGGCGCGGTTCCGGTCGTTCATCGCCGCGGAACTCGACGTGTCCGTTCACGATGTGCAGGCCATGGTGCTGGGCGGACATGGGGACTCGATGGTGCCGGTCATGCGCTATACGACGGTGGCGGGCCGCCCGCTGAGCGAATGGCTGCCCAAGGACCGGCTGGAGGCGCTGATCAAGCGCACGCGCGACGGAGGCGCCGAGATCGTCAACCTGCTCAAATCCGGCAGCGCCTTCTATGCCCCGTCGGCCGCGTCGGTGGAGATGGTCGAGGCGATCCTGAAAGACCAGAAACGCGTCCTGCCCTGCGCCGTGCGCTGTGAAGGCGAGTACGGGTTGAACGGCGTGGTGGTTGGCGTGCCGGTCAAGCTGGGCCGGGGCGGCGCGGAGGCGATCGTCGAGTACGATCTGGCGCAGGACGAGCGGGCGGCGCTGGCCCGGTCGGCCGAGGCCGTCACCGAGCTGTGCGGCGCGGTGGAGCGCTTGCTCGTCCTCTGACCCTCCGTGCTACGTAGTCTCCTGCGAGACGCCTTGACATTCCGCCCCCTGCTGCTGTAGAGACTGGGCCAGCAATCAACCTGAGGGGGTGCGCAATGAAGTTTCTCGAAAATCCCTTCCAGACCATGGGAGCCGGATTCGGATTGGCCGTGCTGTTGGTGATCGTGTTTTCGGCGATGACCGGCACGGGTGCGGATACAGATTGGTTCGGGCTGGCGGTGCGCTGGGTGCATTTCCTGGCCGGCATCACCTGGATCGGGCTGCTCTACTTCTTCAACCTGATCAACGCGGCGTTCCTGAAGAGCCTCGACGGGCCCACCAAGAACATCGTGATCCCCAAGCTCATGCCGGCCGCGTTGAACTGGTTCCGCCACGGCGCGACCGTCACGGTGCTGGCCGGGCTGATCCTCTACTTCTACCTCTACTCGAAGGGCGGGACGGGCGCGATCGCCTTGGGCATCGGGGGCCTGCTCGGCATCATCATGATGGGCAACGTCCACGGGATCATCTGGCCCAACCAGAAAAAGATCATCGCGGCGGTGGAAAAGACGGCCAAGGACGGGACGCCGACTCCGCCCGAAATGGCCGCCTGGGGCCGCACCGCGCTGCTCGCCTCGCGGGTCAACTTCCTGCTCTCGATCCCCATGCTCTTCTTCATGGGGGCCGGCAGCCACTTGAAATAGGGTTTGCGGGCGGGGGCGTGTCTACTATCGCGCCCCCGCCGGCTGCTTGCTTCCTGGTTTTCCTAATCCTCTCGGGCTCTCTGCCCCTGTCCACGGATACAGGCCCAAAGCCCCTGGCCCTGTCGTTTCCCTAGGTCCTCTGTCCTAAATGCTTGAGAATCAGGCCTATTCTTCTGCTTTTCTGCTGCTTTCGGCTTGACGTCGTGGGTGGCGGGCCTTATAGTACAACCTTCCGACCATTGAGGTCGGATTCATGGCATGAAGCGAGGGTAGATGGTGACGGCTTCCGAACCGAGACTGTTGGAAAAGCTGGAAGGTTCTCCCACCGATATTGAAGCCTACATCAAGGTCGGGGGCTATGAGGCCTGGCGGAAGTGTGTCACGTCCATGCAACCGGACGACATCGTCGGAGAACTCAAGAAGTCCGGGCTGCGCGGTCGGGGCGGCGCGGGCTTTCCCACGGGGATCAAGTGGGACAAGGTGCTGAATCATCGGGTGAAGGAGCGCTATTTCGTCTGCAATGCGGGCGAGCACGAGCCGGGCACCTTCAAGGATCGGTACCTGCTCAAGCATTACCCGCATCAGTTGCTGGAAGGCTGCCTGATCGCGGCCTATACGGTCCGGGCCAAGGCGGCGTTCATCTATGCCAATCACGAGTACGAGGAAGAGCGGAAGAATCTGAAGCAGGCGATCGAGCAGGCCAGGGCCAAGGGGCTGCTGGGCAAGAACGTCCTGGGCAGCGGGCGGGATTTGGAGATCGAAATCTTCGAAGGGCACGGCTCCTACGTGGCCGGCGAAGAGACGGCCATGCTGGAATCCATGCAAGGCCGCCCGGCTATGCCGCGGCAGAAGCCGCCCTTCTATCCGACGGATTTCGGGCTCTACGGCAAGCCCACGCTGGTCAACAACGTGGAGACGCTCTGCAACATTCCGCGGATTCTCAGGAAGGGCGCGGACTGGTTCACGCAAGTCGGGACCGAGAAGTGTCCCGGCACCATGCTTTTTTCGCTCAGCGGGGCCGTGAACAAGCCGGGGGTCTACGAAATGCCGCTGGGCACCCCGTTGCGCAAGCTGATCGAAGAATTCGGCGGCGGTGTCCCGGGCGGGCGGAAGGTCAAGGCCGTGTTTCCCGGCGGGCCGGCCTTCTCGATGGTGACCGCCGATCAACTCGACTTGCCGATGGACTTCGATGCGCTCAAGAAAGCCGGGACGGGGCTGGGGTCGGCGGGCGTGATCGTGGTGGACGACGCCACCTGCATGGTCGCGCAGACTCTCAAGTTCTCCAACTTTTTCAAGAACGAGAGCTGCGGGCAATGTCCCCCCTGCCGGATGGGCACGCTCAACCTGGCGGCGCTCATGACCAAGATCGAGGAGGGCGAGGGCACGCAGAAGGACATGGATACCCTCTTGCAGCTCTGCGGTTTCGTCAAGGGGACCGGATACTGTACACTGGTGACAGGAGCCGCCGTGCTCGTCCAGAGCGCGGTGCGTCTGTTCCGGCCGGAGTTCGAGGCGCATATTGCGCAGAAGCGCTGCCCGTTCCAGCCCGCGCGGACGGCGGTGGGCGCTGCTTCGTAAGGGCGCCGTCGGGTGTGACGCGATGCCGCACGTGACCTTTCTCCATCCGGACGGGAAGAGCGGCGAGGTGCCGGCCAACCTCACGCTGCTGGAAGCGGCGGAGGCCCTCGGGTTCCCGCTGAACCATGACTGCGGCGGCAACGCCTCCTGCACGACCTGCCGCGTGGAAGTGCAGGCGGGGGGCGAGCACCTCTCGGAGATCGACTTCGAGGAGCAGGACTTGCTGGACCGCGAGGCGCTCAGCGAACCCCGGCACAGGCTGGGCTGCCAGGCGCGGGTGACGGGAAACGTGATCGTGCGGGTGCCGGAGAAGAAGTGGGAAGCGCCCTCGGCCGCCGGGCCGGCGGAGGCCAAGCAGGTCGGCCGGGCGTCCTGAGTCAGGGGCAGGGGAAGTCGGAAGTAGGGCGGACAAACGGATTGCAACCGGGTCGCGAAGACCCTGAGACCGATAAGGAGGAGAGCATGGTTACCATTACACCGACGGCGGAAGCCAAGATTCGCGAGTTGATGACCGAGGAGAAGGACGTGGTCGGCCTGCGCATTTACGTGAAGGGTGGCGGCTGCCACGGCTACCAATATGGGATGGCCTTCGAGTCCAAGATGGCCGACGACGACACGGTGATCGAGAAGGGCGACGTGAAGGTCATCATGGATTCGCAGAGCGCGCCGCTGCTCCAGGGGACGGAAGTGGATTACGTGGACAGCGTGCAGGGCTCGGGGTTTGCGATCAAGAATCCGCAGGCCAAGACCACCTGCGGCTGCGGCAGCTCGTTCAGCGCGTAAGAAGCTGTTAGCCATCGGCATTCAGCTGAAGCAAAGTCAGAGAAGGGGCTGGAGTTGCGCTTCTGTATGTGCGATCCAGCCCTTTCTCTTATTTTGTGGCTGAACGCTGACGGCTGAAAGCGGAGAGCTTCTTGATGGACCAGACCAGCGTCACCCACCGATACCAGTTTGCGGCCCAGCACCGGCTGCACTCGGAACGCTTTTCCGAAGAGGAAAACCGGCGGGTCTTCGGCAAGTGCAACAATCCGAACGGCCACGGCCACAACTACACCCTCTTTGTCACGGTCCGCGGCCCGGTGGACCCGCAGACCGGCCGGGCGGCCGATCTCGACGCGTTGGACCGGCTGGTGCAGGAGACCGTGGTGGCCCGGTTCGATCATCGGGACTTGAACCGGGACCCGGCTTTCGCGGAACGGACGACGACGGGTGAGAATTTGGTTCTGTTCGTGTGGGACTTGCTGGCGGCGAAGCTGCCGACCGGGCAACTGGGAAAAGTCGGGTTGATCGAGACCCGGGACAACTATTTCGAATATTCCGGCGAGGCGGCGGTGAATGCAGTGGCCAGTGGATCGCCGGTCTGGTAAAGGGAGCGCATGGCACGGACGCGAGCGGGAAAACAAGCGCAGACGGGGAAGGGCCGGGAGCACGAAACCGAACTGCGGGAGGTGGTAAAGCGGCTCTTGACGCTGTTGGGGGAGGACCCCTCACGGCACGGGCTGGAGAAGACGCCGGAGCGGGTGGAAAAGGCGCTTCGGTTCATGACCCAGGGCTACAAGCAGAACCTCGATCATCTCCTCAACGAAGCCCTCTTCCCGCTCGAATACGACGAGATGGTGATCGTCAAGGACATCGACTTTTTCTCGATGTGCGAACACCACATGCTGCCATTTTTCGGCCGCTGCCACGTCGGCTACCTGCCGAGGAAGAAAGTCGTCGGCCTCAGCAAGATTCCCCGGATCGTGGACATGTTCAGCCGGCGGCTCCAGGTGCAGGAGCGGCTCACCGTCCAGATCGCGGAGGCGATTCAAGACAAACTGAAGCCGGCCGGAGTGGGCGTGGTGGTGGAAGCCCGCCATCTCTGCATGATGATGCGGGGGGTGGAAAAACAGAATACGATCGCCGTGACCAGTTCCATGCTCGGCGCGTTCCGCACCCAGCAACAGACCCGCGTGGAATTTCTCAAGCTCATCCGCCGCGGCGGCGCCGGCGACCCGGACTGATTGTAGAAAGGTTGAGGTCGAGGCTAAGGTTGAGCGTTCTCTGAGGAAGAAGTTTGGACCGCTTGCGCCATTCTCAACCTTAACCTCAGCCTAGCGCTTCGAGAAATGATCGAAGCGCATTGTTGAAGGCCTCCGGCTGCTCCAGGTTGCTGATATGGCCGGCTGAGGGGATGATCGAGAACTTGGCGCCTGTGATCCGTTCCGCGATCCGCCGATTCTCCTCCGGCGTCGTGAGCCGGTCCCCGTCGCCGACGAGGACCAGCGTGGGGCAGGAAATCCGGGCCAGGTCCGGACTCGAGTCAGGCCGTTCCGCAATGGCCATCAGGTCGCCGATGGCGCCGCTCATTTGCGTGCTCAAGCTGATCGCCTCGACCTGGCGGACAAGATCGGGCTTGGTCTGGTAGGCGGCAACCGAAAGCAGCTTGGGGCCCATCTCGGCCACCACGGCTTTCGTCCCTTCCTTATAGATCTTCTGAGCCAGGGCAAACCGCCAGGCCGCCAGTTCCTGCGTGTCCGCTTCCGCCCTCGTGTCGCAGAAGACCAGGCCCTTGATCCGCTCCCGATACTTCCGGTGGAAGGAAAACAGCAGGTATCCGCCCATCGAGAGCCCGACCAGGACCGCCTGCCGAATGTCGAGATGATCCAGCAGCCCTTTCACGTCATCCGCAAAGAGATCCATGCTGTAGCGCCAGAAGGGGGCGTCCGATTCCCCATGGCCCCGCAAGTCCACGGTGATGATGCGATAACGGTCCGAGAGGCAAGCCAGTTGCGGGTCCCACATGGTCCGGTTGAAGGGAAAGGCGTGCAGAAAGACGACCGGCAGGCCTGAGCCCTGGTCGCTGTAGGCGAGCGTGATGCCGTTGATCTGAGCTTTCATCTTCTCTCTCCCGCTTTTTGCCGGCTGACTTGCCGGCGATTGTAGCACGACAAGGTTATTTGCGGCCTCAGCGACTCTCCGGCTACAATGGACCGTCCGACACAGCTCCGAATAGGACGTGCCTCGCATGACGCAACTGCCTGACGATCAGTCGGCTCTTTTCCCACAGGACGATGACGAGGTGGACGCCTCGGCCCCCCTGGCCGAACGGATGAGGCCGAGGGACTTTGCCGAGTTCGTCGGGCAGGAAGAGATCATCGCCCAGGACCGGCCCCTCCGCCGGGCCATCGAGTCCGATTCCCTCACCTCGGTCATCCTCTGGGGGCCGCCCGGCTCAGGCAAGACGACCCTGGCCCGATTGATCGCACGGCGCACCAAGGCAGCCTTCGTGTTCTTCTCCGCGGTCACCGGCGGCATTCCCGAACTGCGGCGTCTCATCAAAGAGGCAGAAGAACGAAGGACGCGGCGCAAGCAGCGGACGATCCTGTTCGTGGACGAAATTCACCGGTTCAACAAGGCCCAGCAGGATGCCTTTCTGCCCCACGTGGAGAAGGGAACGGTGATTCTGTTGGGGGCCACGACGGAGAACCCTTCCTTCGAAGTGATCTCTCCGTTATTGTCACGCTCCATGGTCGTGGTGCTGCAATCCCTCTCCGACGAGGCCATGGGGCAGATACTGGATCGGGCCCTAGCCGACCCAGAGCGGGGCCTGGGCCAATTCAAGGCGGCCCTGTCCCAGGAAGCGCGCCGGCGCTTGGTCGGATTCGGCAACGGGGATGCGCGGGCCGCCCTGACCGCGCTCGAATTCGTGGTGACCCAGACGAAGCCAGGACCGGATGGCCGTGTGCTGGTGGATGAAGCGGTTCTGGATGTGGCGCTGCTCAAGAAAGCGCTCCGGTACGATCGGGCCGGGGAAGAACATTACAACCTGATCTCGGCCTACATCAAAAGCATGAGGGACTCAGACCCGGACGGGGCGCTCTACTGGCTGGCGCGGATGTTGGAAGGAGGGGAGGACCCAAAGTTCATCGCGAGGCGGATGGTGATCTTTGCGTCGGAAGACGTCGGCAACGCCGATCCCCAGGCCCTACTGATCGCTACGGCCGTCTTTCACGCAGTGGAGTTCGTCGGCCTGCCCGAAGCGCAGATCAATCTGGCGCAAGGGACGACGTACCTCGCCACCAGGCCGAAGGACAATGCCTCCTATGCAGGCTTGCTGGAAGCGGTGCAGGATGCGAGGGAGTGGGGGAATTTGCCCGTGCCGCTGCACCTGCGCAACGCGGTCACGTCGCTGATGAAGGATTTGGGCTACGGGAAGGGCTACCGATACGTCCACGAGGACCCGGCAGCCAAGAAGGAGCAGGGCCACCTGCCGGAACAACTGAAGGGGAAGCACTACTACAAGCCGAAGAAACAGTAGCGTGCGACAACTTGATAATGGCCGGATTTCCTCCTAGACTCACCTTTCGGTAGGCTGCGTAGGTCCCTGGCTATGCTGGATAGCTTGCAGCACAGTTAATGGTTATGCATCAGAGGACATCGCGTGACGCAAGCGGATACTACGGTTGACTATTACCACATTAACCGCCGTGCGGCATGGGCGCCGTATCAGTTTCTACAAGCGGGTTCCATCTTAGACGTCGGTGGAACCACCAATCCCTATTTTGCATTCTTCGAGAACCACAAGAAAACCTATCCGGTGACCCAACGGGATGGTTCAACCATCAACGTTTCGGGCGTTAGGTTTCTCGGCGCAGTGGCAAATGACGAAGTGAATTCCACAGCCCTACCGGGAATCGCGCATGATCTCGCCAAGCATCTCGTTGCGTTTCTCAGAGAGCTTATATGGGAGGACGTGAGGCGCAAGGAGTTTCCTCATCTGCCGTCACGCCAGCGATGCATCTGGTTAATACCTTCACTTGCGGGCGTACGGTATTGGCTGAAGAGGATGGAAGTGGCGGCAGATTTCCAAGTGTTACGTCTTCATGTACAAGGCCGAATCCACACTGCCAGCGAAACTCATCTCCTCGGCGATAGTGAGTCGTTGAATACCGCAATCCAAATGGCGCGCCAATATTGGTTGGGTATCGTCGAGAGCATCGAGACGCAGGAAACCATCTTCGAAGGGCGCGTGCACGTTTTAGAAGTAGTCAAAGAAGCGGAGTATGCATAACCAGCTGCTTGCCCCGACGCGGTTCCCGCGCGGGCTGGCGGGGCGTTTAGTCGGCATGATGCCAAGTCCAGAGGGAGATCAAGAGCGGCTCTTCTTCCAGCCTGTGAAAGAGGACAGGGGCTGGTACTTTGTCGAATATCGCCCACCGATTTCTGGCTACCAGTTTGCAACTCTCCAGCTTGTGATCCTCGAAAAGGCGAAAAGGCTGGAGGAGATTGCCGCTTCAATGGAAGCAGAGTTGGTGATTTGGTTGGAGCGCTATCCCATTCCGATCATGGCCTCGGCCTTTGATGACAGCGGAGACCTCGTAAGACTGGAGAAGAACCAAGGATGCAATCACGTAATCGGATACATCGATGAGCAGAAACACAAGGTCGTTCATGAATGGCGCTTACTTACGAACGAAGAACTGCCCAGGGATGCGCTTGACACGTCTTACCTGCGCAAAATCTACTCCCAGATTCCCTTTAAAACCAAGCAGCAACTTCGGGAAGAGGCCCAACAGAAAGCAAAGCACCTGCGGCTTGGATGGTGGATCGTATTCGTTTGGGCCGTGGTTGTTCCCGCGGGCGTCGCGATTCTGGAGTGGTGGAGTGACTGGCTAGGCGTGGTGGTATTGCTATACAGCCTTTACAAGGCCATAGAAAAGGCACTGCGACTTACGGGCAAATGGCCAAAGTCGAAGGCAGAAATAGAAAAAGAAGCGGAAGAAGCCAGAATGCGCCACCATCACTACCATTGTGAGTGCAATCCCGCGGGCTTCGAACGCTTAAAAGTGGAGAATTTCGAACGCTGGGCGCGCGAAGACATCCGCCAAGAAGCTCTATCGCTAAAGCGATCGTCGAAGCATGATGCAAATGACGACTAACCCCTTAATGCAACCGATTGGCCGCAAGTGGTTGGCGGTTGTCAAGAACGTTAGAGCGTACTATGGCCTACACAGTAAGTGATGAGTTCGGCGCAAATGCCTGTAAGCACTGCGCCCCTATGTTCATCATCAGGCAGCACATCGAAATGACGCCTACGGCGGACGATCCGAGCGCCACCCTTACTTTCATCAAAGTCCATGGCCGCACATACGGCATTACCTGCAAGCATGTTGTTGCTGCCTTGCGCGATCGAATAGAGAAGTCAGGCAGCGAGTTCTCGCACACGTTTTTCATTGCCTTAAAACGGCACCATGTGGTTCAAGATCGTTTTGTGATTCCGCCCGGAGACTGGGTCACGCCTGAACCAGACATCGCCATCCGGGAACTCAGTCCGGAATTCCCGGCGTATGTCGGGAAGTTGGCAATCGACATTGAGGCAGCCCCTATTCGCCCCCTTTCAGAAGTTGCGTTTGCAATCGCAGTTGGCTTCCCAGACCGACTAAAAACACAAAGTCCCACACCGCTCGGTTATCAGTTGGCCATGCCCTGCGTTCACGCTGCCGCAGACAACCATTCAGGCTTCGGTCCGTCCTTTACACTCTATAGCGAACTGCAAGAAACGCCGGCTATTCGAAATCTGAGCGGCATGAGCGGAGGTCCCATTTATTGGAGCAACGACACCAGCTACGGATTGCTTGGAATCACCTATGAATCATCACCGCTGGACGGATCGCTTGCGGGTACAGCCGCGGTGCATATCAAGGGCCACCTCGCTGATCGTGCCACTATTGAGCGTTGGGTGTCTCACGTGCCGCACCTATATGCGCTCTAACAACAGGTTCCAGCCGACGGGCTTGCCGGAGCAAAGCGGAGGCGAGACCGTGGCTAAGCCTGAGCGTTAGGCACAACAAACATATGCCGCACAAAGAGCGCATCCTGACCAAAGGAAACATTGATGACCTCCTCCGGGAGTATGTCGCTTCCGTTGAAGAGGTCGGTGCATCTGTTCAGGGTATCAAAGGGCGGGCTCTGCTCGAATCTTTGAAGCGCGAGAAGGTTAACGTCGGCCCATATCCAGATGTAACGTTGTTTGAGGCCGCGAACCGAATAATGACGGATCTAGTCATTTATAACGGCGTCAAATGGCTTCTGGATAATGATGTCTTTCCGTTTAAGTCATACCACGTCGAGTTCGGAAATGAAGATTCGAATGGTTTCGACCTTAGGGCGAAAAGTGATAGCGCCAGTCTCATAGGAGAGGCATTTAACGTTGCGCGGTCATTCTTCCAAGGTAAGAAATCGTCAATGTTAAAGAAACTTCGAAAAAATGGAGAGAAGGCCGATTACCGAATAATCATGGTAAACCATGATGCCGTGGCAGATGGGTATTCGCCAAACGTAGAACCTGGCGTGTACTACGTTTTCGTCAATGTAGGCACAGCGTCAGCGGCAGTTGTGCCTAACAACGGGTTCCAGGGGACGTCGTCGCTGACGCGCCGCTGCCCCTAACCCGAGCGTTCGGCGGGTTTCGGTCATGCCGCCAAGAGCTTAGCGTTACCCCAAGGGCCAACGCTGCTTACAGGTGGGTCGCTTGATGGTGAGTGTAATGACAAACAGATCTGACTTTGAACAGATGCTTGAGATTGCTCTTGAGGAGGCGCGGAGCGGCCTCTCGGAAGGCGGCATTCCCATCGGGGCCGCCCTGTTTCGACGCGACGGGACGCTGCTCGGGCGTGGGCACAATCGGCGAGTCCAGGAGAACGATCCCTCCGTGCACGCCGAGACGGACGCCTTTCGCAAGGCCGGGCGTCAGCGGAGCTACAAAGACACTATCATGGTGACGACTCTGGCTCCCTGCTGGTATTGCAGCGGCCTCGTCGTTCAGTTCGGCATTGGCGCAGTGGTCGTCGGAGAATCCCGCACCTTTGCCGGTGGGATAGACTGGCTGCGGGAACGGGGTATCGAAGTGTTTGACCTCAACTCGGACGCCTGCCGGCTGATGCTGGCGGAATTCATCACGGCGCATCCTGAGCTGTGGCACGAAGATATTGGGCAGCCTTGAGCGGTTCCGCTCTTTATGACAAGCCGAAACAGTCTTCTGCGTGACCGTTAGACCGACGCCAGCTTCTTCTTCACGTCTTCCAATTCGTCAGACAGGCTCGACCATTTGGCGGTGAGCCGTTCCAGGTCCTTTTTCCACCGGTCCTGTTCCTGGTGCAGGTCGTTCCAGCGGGCGATTTCCTTGTACAGCGCCGGGTCGGCCAGCTCCTGTTCCCGGCTCTTGAGGCGGACTTCCAGTTCAGCCACTTCCGCCTCGGCCCTGGCCACTTGCTTCTCCAGCCTGGCCTGACTCTTGGTCAGCTCACGACGTTCGCCCGACTTGCTCTTCTCCGCGACGGGAGGCGGCGCGGGGAGGGCCTTGTTACTCGCCTTGGCCTGTTTCTGCGTCGGCGAGAGGTCGGCCGTGGATTCCTTGATGGACTCCAGCTCCTGGGCCCGTTTCCACAAGTAGTACTCGTAGTCTCCATAGTAGTCCCGCGCCTTGCCCTCTTCGATCTCCACCACGCGGGTGGCGATGCGCGAGAGGAAGGTGGGGTCGTGCGAGATGAAGACGATCGTACCGGGAAAGTCGGTCATGGCGTCGGTCAGCACGTCCACCGAGGCCGGGTCGAGGTGGTTGGTCGGTTCGTCCAGCAGCAGCGTGTTGGCCGGCTCCACCAGCATCCGCGCGAGGGCCACGCGATTCCGCTCCCCGCCGCTCAGGGACTTGATCGGCTTTTTCTGGTCCTGCCCGGAAAACAGAAAGGCGCCGGCCAGGCCGCGCAGGAAGTTCGTCTCCGCCTGGGTGGAGACTTCGCTCAAGGATTCCAGGATCGTGTGTTCCGGGTTCAGGGTCTCGGCCTGATGCTGCGCGAAGTAATGGACGGTGGCGCCGTGGCCCACGGTCCTGGTGCCCTTGTCGGGCGGCAGGACTCCAGCCAGCATCTTGAGGAGCGTGCTTTTCCCCGCCCCGTTTTCCCCCACCAGCGCCACCCGCTGGCCTCGCTCCACCGAAAAATCCAGTGCGCCGTAGACGACGGTGGCGCCATAGCTCTTGGCCACCCCGCGCAAGTCGAAGACGTGCCGCCCGCTGGCGGGGGGCAGGGGGAACTTGAACCGGACCCGCTTGGCGTCCCGGCCCAGCTCGATGCGCTTGACCTTTTCCAGTTGCTTGATGCGGGACTGGACCTGGCTGGCCTTGTTGGCCTGGTAGCGGAACCGGTCCACGAACTTCTGGACCCGGGCGATTTCCTTGGACTGCCGGTTGGCCGCCGCCTCCAACTGCTCGTCGCGCGCGGCCCGCTGCTCCAGAAAACGTGTGTAATTACCCCGGTATTCCTGAATGACGTGGTCGCGCAAGTCCCAGATGTGCGTGGCGATGCGATCCAGAAAGGCCGTGTCGTGGCTGATGACAAGCAGGGTCATGCCGGAGTTCAGCAGGAACTGCTCGAACCAGCGCTGCGTCGGCTTGTCCAGGTGGTTGGTCGGCTCGTCGAGCATCAGCACGTCCGGGTTGGCCAGCAGCAGGTGGGCGAGGGCGACTCGCATGCGATAGCCGCCGGAGAGGGCTTCGACCGGCCGGCTGAAATCCGCTTCGCCGAAGCCTAATCCGGACAGGATGCGCTTGGCTTCATGCTCGGGGTACTGGCCCCGATGGGCCGCGTCCAGCACGGTCTTGCCGGTCAAGGTTTCCAGCTCTTGCGCCAGGTAGCCCACGCGCAGGTGCGGGCGTTTGCGGATCCGGCCCTTGTCCGGCGAATCCTCCCCGAGGATCATCCGCATGAGCGTGGTCTTGCCGGCCCCGTTGGGACCGACCAAGCCGACTCGCGAGCCCTGGCGCAGGTGCGCGGAGGCGTCGGTCAGAAGCACCCGGGTGGAAAATTGTTTACTGACGCCTTCGATTTGCAGCATGGCAATACTAATCCGTTGGGTGTGTGATCAGCGCGTGAAACAGGACAGAAGGGGACGTCAGTCAGAGGAGGAGGACAAAAAATTGATTGGAGGCAGTATAGCGAGTCACGAATGATCCTTGCACAAAAGACGCTGAAGGTTTTTCTCCGCGCGCATCAATCTCGATACAACGATACTAAGCGCGCGGTTCACACGAAGATATCTACAACTGCCACAACACTTGAGGTGTTTCTCCGCCGCCTCAATTACTAAAAACCCTGAATAGGCGACGGCACGCGCAAGCGAAGAATTGTAGCCACCGATGGAAAAATAACTATCCGCCGCGATGTGATCGAACGCGGCGGCTCAGCAAGCTTGGTTTGGTGGAGCTGGCCGGGATTGAACCGGCGACCTCGTGAATGCCATTCACGCGCGCTCCCAACTGCGCTACAGCCCCACCCTCAGCTGGTTATGATGGCGATGATCAACTCCGCAGCAAAACAGGCGCATGCTACCATGCAGTCCGCAGCCAAGGCAAGGGGCAGAGAGGGTTGAATCGTGCGGTGTGTCGGGCGTGAAACGTGAGCTCGCCTGACGCCTCACCCCTTGCCGTACGCGGGCGGGTTGGCTTGACAAAGGAGGGGGGGCATCTTACTATTGGCTGCCAACGGCTCTGACTTCTTCCAGGTCAGGGCTCTTTTTTTGGAATTAGGATAGCAAGGCAATGGCCAATTTAGTCGTGATCGGCACCCAGTGGGGGGACGAAGGTAAGGGCAAGATTGTGGATATCTTGGCCCGCGACGCCGACGTCGTCGTCCGTTTCCAGGGCGGCTCCAATGCGGGGCACACGGTCGTCAACGACCGGGGCACCTTCGTGTTCCATTTGATTCCGTCCGGTATCCTGTACCGGAGCAAGATCAACATGATCGGGAACGGGGTGGTGGTGGACCCTGGGTCCCTGATCGAGGAAATGGACCAGCTGCAAGCCAAGGGAGTGCAGATCGGGCGGAATTTCTTCATCAGCCACCGGGCGCACCTGATCCTGCCGTACCACAAGGCCATCGAGAAGGCGGCGGAGCAGTCGAAGGGCTCGCGGAGGATCGGGACGACCGGGCGCGGCATCGGTCCTTCCTATGCGGACAAGATGGCCCGGATCGGGATTCGTGCCGGCGATTTGCTCAATCCTTCGCTCTTCCGGCGCAAGCTGGAGGAAAATCTGGCGGAGATCAACCTGTTCCTGGATCGGCTCTACCGGGCCGAAGGCTTTCAGGTGGAAAAAGTGTTCCAGCAGTATATGGGCTATGCCGACCGTCTGAAGGACTACATCGCCGATACTTCCATTATGCTGAATAAAGCGATCGACCGGGGCCGCAAGGTCCTGTTCGAAGGGGCGCAGGGGACCCACCTGGACGTGGATTTCGGGACCTATCCCTACGTCACCTCGTCAAGCGCGGCGGCCGGCGGAGCCTGCACGGGAACCGGCGTGGGGCCGACGAAGATCGACGTCGTCATGGGTGTCACCAAGGCCTACACCACCCGCGTAGGCAGCGGTCCGTTCCCGACCGAGCTCAACGATGCGGTCGGAGGCGGGTTGCAGGAGCGGGGCAAGGAATTCGGGGCGACGACGGGGCGGGCTCGACGCTGCGGCTGGTTCGACGGGGTCCTCGTGCGCTATGCGACCAAGATCAACGGGCTTTCGTCTCTGGCCGTGACCAAGCTCGACGTGCTGGACGGGTGCAAGGAACTCATGCTTTGCACCGGCTATCGGCACAACGGCATCCTCCACAAGGAGATGCCGGCCGATATTCAGGTGCTCTCCGACTGTGAGCCGGTCTATCAAAAGTTGCCGGGCTGGACGATGCCGACCACGGGGATTACGACCTACAAGAAGTTACCCGCCGAAGCTAAGCGGTACTTGGACCGGGTCGAAGAGCTGGCCGAGTGCCGGATTGACATGGTTTCCACCGGTTCCAAGCGAAGCCATACGATCATCCTCCGCAATCCGCTGAAACCGGCGGCCCGAAAAGCCAAGGCCGCCGGCCGTCGCGGATAACCAGACCTAGTACTGGCTGGCGATGAGGGTGGTCCCTTTCTTGATCACCTCCCGCCATTCTTCTTCCAGTTTTTTGTCGCATTGGGGGTCGCATTCCTTGACCGCTTTGATCAGGCTTTCGACCCAGTGGGGATAGAGCGCCGGGTCAATCTTCATGCCCTTCCGGCTATGGCTCTGGCCGATACGGCCCAGGCCCTGCGTGCCGACCTGGTTGCCTTCTCCGTGCATCAGCACCATCGTCAGTCCTGTCCGAAGCAATTGTTTCTGTCTCGCAAAGTCGGTGTTGCGGAACATCGGCGCGATGGTCGGGTGGCTTGCCAGGAAGATTTCGTAAAACCGATCCAGAAACTTCGAGTGGACGCAGCACCGGCTGAAGCTGTCTTTTACTACGGATGCCATGGACTCTCCTCCTCATGATAATAGGTGAAGAAATGCCGGCCCCTTGTATGGGGCTGCCTGTTCTGTATCGGTCGGGGAAGGAGATTCTTAATACGTGGCATTATGCCCTCTGGCTGTCCAATTGCCTGGACAGATGGCGGGCGGACGGCAAGGAGACAGGAAAACACGTAGGAGCTCTACATGAAGAGATTGCATGACAATAACGTCGCTGGGCCTGGCAGCCTTGATAAACTATGGCGAGGCAGGGTGGGGGACGAGGCGCTTGACGGCTCACCAGCCGCGTGATAGGAAAAGAGCCCCATGATGCAGTGAGCCGGTAGCTCAGTCGGTAGAGCATCGCCCTTTTAAGGCGAGGGCCCTGGGTTCGAGTCCCAGCCGGCTCACCATACCAAGCTTCGCTTGAACCGCCCGCTTCGATCACATGTGTGCGGAAAGGCACCTTACCTCCAGTAGGTTCAGATACTTCGCTTGCGCATACCGCAAGCGAAGTATCGTTTTATCGAATTGATGTGCGCGGGGCCCGCCCGCAAGTGTTTCTTGTTTGAGGCGGTCAGGCGAAGCTCCAGCTGTGCGGGGCTGCAAGATCCAGCCGGCTCGTGGGACTCTTGGGGGCGGCCGAGCAGGAGGGCGGGAGATTGAATGCCATGTCCGGAAAAGAGATCGCCACACTGGCCGGCGGCTGTTTCTGGTGCCTCGAAGCCGTCTATGACGAGTTGAAGGGGGTCAAGTCCGTCGAGTCAGGCTACCTCGGCGGGCACGGGGCCAATCCCTCCTACGAAGCGGTCTGCACGGGGAGGACCGGCCATGCGGAGGCGGTGCAGATCACGTTCGATCCCAAGGTCGTAACCTATCAGGAGTTGCTCGAAGTGTTCTTTGCCATCCACGATCCGACGACGCTTGATCGGCAGGGTAACGATGAAGGCACGCAATACCGGTCGGAGATTTTCTATCACTCGCCTGAACAAAAACGGATCGCCGAGGAAGTGATTGCGACGCTCACCAAGGCGAAGCTCTTCGACAAGCCCATTGTCACCGAAGTCTCGCCGGCCGCACCCTTTTATGAGGCCGAGGGCTATCATCAGGAATATGCCGCCCGCAATCCGGCCCAGCCCTACTGCGCCTACGTCGTCAATCCCAAGCTCGCCAAGTTCCGCAAGCAGTTCTCGGCCAAGCTCAAGCCGTAAGTACGCCCGCTAGGGGGCAAACAATCGGGCCAGCCGAGCCTTGATCTCTTGCCAAGGGCTTTCTTTCTGCACGACTTGCTGAGGCCGTATGAAGACGGTCGCCTGCGACGGGCAGAAGGGTATCTCGGCTGGCTCGGTCCGTTCGACGCGTGCGAGCAGCGATCCGTCAGGCCGTTGCGGTGGCTGCACGATGGTCAATTGATCCCGTGGTTCGAGGACGCAATAGTCCTGATAGCCGGCCCCTTCGTACCGGCCTGGGTCGGCCAGATAGGCCCGCTGGCGACCATCGGAAAAAATCGTGACGCTCTCCTTGAGCGGCTCATCCGGCGCGATGGAGTAAAACAAGACCATCGGAATGAGCAACACCAGGGCGACGATCACGCCGATGGCGCCCAGAGGTGTCCGCCCTTGAGAGGGGCCGGTTGTGTCCGCGTTGGAGTCCATCATGTCAGAGGGGATAGCGGTAAGCCTTACTCAAGCCGGAAAGGCCATGTGGGAGTCAACCGAATTCCTCCGGCGAGAATAGCCACGGCTACGCAGGTGGTTCTTGCAAGAGGCGTTGATTAGGACGTGAAAATCTGTTACAAGAAATGGGCTTCAAGGGGACTCTGTCCCGGTGGGAAGCCTGTTCTTGATCATCTCGTGCGCAACGTCCCCATCGTCTAGCCTGGCCTAGGACGCTGGCCTTTCAAGCCAGCAACACGGGTTCAAATCCCGTTGGGGACGCCAAATATCTCTTCAGGGCTGCGCCGGTTCATTCTTCGAGTGTATGTATCTCTGCAGTCGTGTCTCATGTGTAGTCTGCTCGGCGGATGGTCTGCTGCGGGCGGACGTATTATGTTGTGTGCGCCACACCGGAATCCTGACAGGAAAGTCCGAGGTTGGCAGGAGGAGCAGGGAATGGGCCTGACGCGAACCTTGGGTCTGGTCGGCGGAGTCATGTTGGCCGGACTCATGACCTTGGGGGCCGGCGAGGCTTCACCCGGGTTGCTCGGGAAAGACGGGGCGCCGATGGTGGTGATTTCCGAAGGCGAATTTCTCATGGGCAGCAATGATGGGGCCTCGAATGAGCGTCCCGAGCATAGGGTCTGGTTGAAGAGCTATGCGATCGATCAATACGAGGTGACGATCAGCCTCTATGCGAAGTTTCTCGAATCCGCGAAGCACGGGCCCCCTCCAACGTGGGATGATGAAGCGGTGACGGCCGCCGGTAATAGGCCGGCGGTCGGCCTGACCTGGTCCGATGCGGAGGCCTACTGCAAGTGGGCGGGCAAGCGGTTGCCGACCGAAGCCGAGTGGGAGAAGGCAGCCAGGGGAACGGACGGTCGCCGGTATCCCTGGGGCCACATGCAGCCCTTCGTGGACATCGCGAATTACAATCGCGGGGTCTGGGTCAGCGATGCGATCACGTTGGTTCCGGTGACCAGCGGCCTTGAGGGGATGAGTGTGCGTCACGGCACCAAGGAAGGGGGGAAGAGCCCTTATGGCCTCTTCCACATGGCCGGGAACGCAGCGGAATGGGTGGCCGACTGGTATGACCGCGAGTACTATCAGAAAAGCCCGGCCCGGAATCCGACGGGCCCGGCTGCCGGTGAGAAACGGGTGATTCGCGGCGGATCCTGGGCGGACGTGCCGATGGGGATCCGGACGACCATGCGGATTTCCGCCGAACCGGAGTTTCAGGATCGCACGATCGGAGTACGCTGTGCGATGGATCTTCCCACGTAGGTCTGTCTCGGTCTCGGCGGTCTGACCATGCCGTTGCGTCAACTCGGTGATCCGGCCCCGGAGTTCTCCTTGCCGGGTGTGGATGGGACGACCTCTAGCCTGGATGGGTTTGCCGGGAAGCCCGTGTTGGTGGTGATCTTCTCCTGCAACCATTGTCCCTATGTTCAGGCCTATGAGGATCGTTTGATAGGGATTCAGCGCGACTATGGCAACCGGGGCGTCCAGTTGGTGGCCATCAACTCCAACGACGACGTGCACTATCCGGAGGACGACCTGGATTCCATGATGGCCCGCGCGAAGGCTAAGGGCTTCAATTTTCCCTACCTGTGCGATAGATCCCAGCGGGTGGCACGGGCCTATGGGGCGCCCCATACGCCTCAGATTTTCGTGTTCGACCGGGACCGCCGGCTCCGCTACACGGGCAAGATCGATGATAACTGGCAACGGCCCGAGGCGGTGACGCGACACTACCTCCGGGATGCCCTGGAGGCGCTGCTTGTGCAACGAGAGCCGGCTGAACCGATCACGCACGCGATTGGCTGTACGATTAAGTGGGCCACGTGATATGCTGGTGCATGCCTCATGGGTAGGCATGGGCCGATGCGAAGATCGTGCGGGAAGATGAACTTTGTGCACGATGGAACAGTGAGGAGGAGCCGTGCCAACCAATCCTAAAGTCACAGCCGCAAAACGCCAGCGCGAGCGCGACAAGGCTGAAAAGCGGAAAGAAAAAGAGCTCCGACGGGTTGAACGCAAGAAGTCCAAGGACGTCGTGGAACGGAGCCCGGACGATCCTGATCCGGACCTGGCCGGCATGAGGCCAGGCCCCCAGGCGCCTCTCTACTAGTCTTGCCAGGGGCCTCCTTGCCTGATCGCGAACGCGAACGACTTGCCCGGAGGTTTTTTGGGGTCGGCCTCGGCTTGCTGGCGTTGACCCTGATTGTGTATTGGATGGGCCCGAGCGGCCCTGCCAAGCAAGTGGCCGTTCCTATCCCGCACATCTCCCCGACCATGGTGCCGCTTGTGACGGGGGAAGAGCCGATCCCTCAACTCTTTGCGAGGGCGGGCTGTCCGGTCTGCCATACGATCCCGGGCATTCCCGGGGCGGAAGGGCGGGTGGGGCCGAAGCTGGTTCTCGGAACAACCGGGCCGACCAGACTGGCCGACCCACGCTACCGGGGCCAGGCCAAGTCGGTCCACGAATACGTGATCGAATCCATTCTCAAGCCCGGCGTCTATGTGGTGCCGGGCTATCCGGACCGGACGATGCCGCCCTGGTATGGCCAGAAGCTCAGCGCTGCGGCGCTGGACAAGATCGCGATCTATCTCGAGTCTCTCGGCGGCGAATCCCCCCCTGCACGTCCGTAACTCCTTCGCAGCCTTACGGCTTCCTCAGGGGGACGCCGACTCCCTGGATCTGGAACCCCTTTGGTTTTTCCGCTTCAGGCTTGTCGCTCGCGGCGGCAGGGGCATCGTCCACTTTCAATCCGGCCAGCTTGATGCGCAGCCGCAGGTTGTTGGCACTGTCGGCGTTGGCCAGCGCCTGGTCGAGGGAAATTTTGCCGTCCTTGTACAAGTTGAACAGGACGTAATCGAACGTCTGGCAGCCTTCCTGGACGCCTTGCTCCATCGCTTCCTTGATGTTGTCGGTTTCACCCTTCTTGATCAGTTCCTTGACCCTCGGCGTGTCCATGAGGATCTCCAGGGCCGCCACGCGTTTCCCGTCCACGCCGCGGATCAGCCGCTGGGAGATGATGGCGCGCAGGTTCATCGAGAGCTGCAAATAGATCTGTTCATGCTGCTCGTGGGGGAAGAAGTTCATGATGCGCTCGAGCGCCTGGTTGG
This sequence comes from Nitrospirota bacterium, assembly GCA_004296885.1. Lineage (NCBI taxonomy): Bacteria > Pseudomonadati > Nitrospirota > Nitrospirota bacterium. The sequence goes on from SCVN01000016.1 coordinate 278,548, forward strand.
CGCTGTTGGCGTGGAGTGTGCCCATGCACAGGTGGCCGGTCTCGGCAAATTCGATGCCGGCTTTCATTGTCTCGGTGTCGCGGATCTCCCCGATCAGAATGACGTCCGGCGCCTGGCGCAGGGTGTTCTTCAACGCGGCCTGGAAGGAGAGGGTGTCGAAGCCTACTTCGCGTTGGGTGATGACCGATTTTTTGTGCCGGTGCACGAACTCGACCGGGTCCTCCACCGTGATGATGTGGCCGGGCGAGGTCGAGTTCCGATGGTCGATCATGGCGGCCAGACTGGTGGATTTTCCGGAGCCGGTGGCCCCGACAAAGAGGACCAGCCCGCGCTTGGTCAGCGCGATGTCCTTGGTGATGGGCGGGAGGCCCAGCTTGTCGATCGGGACGATCTCGACCTTGATCTGCCGGATGACGAAGCCCGTGTTGCCGCGCTGGCGAAAAATATTGACGCGAAAGCGTCCCAGGTCTGGGAAATACAGGGCCAGATTCATCTCCATTTTCTCGGCGAACTCGACCCGCTGCTTCTCCTTCATCACGTCGTTGGCCAGGGTCTCCAATTCTTCGTTGGTGAACGGCTTGTCGCCAATCGGCTGGGTGATGCCCTGGATGCGGTACATGGGAGGAAGGTCCACCGTCAGGTAGACGTCGGCTGCGTCCTTCTCCACCATCACCTTGAGAATGTCGTGAATGCTGAGGGCCATGGTCGTCTCCTCTGCGACGTGGTCCGAAGGCCCAGGGTCGGCTTGTGCCCGGGCCTGACGATGAACTAGGCCGCGCCGGCGGCCGAACCGGCCGGCCCGAAGAGGTTCGGGTTCATGCTGCGAGCCTGGGCCTCGGCTTTGGTCACCAGGCCCTTGTTGACCAGGTCCATGAGCGCGTTGTCCATGGTCTGCATCCCGTCTTTCTTGCTGGCTTGCATGATGCCGGGAATCTGGTGGAGCTTGGCCTCGCGGATGAGGTTCCGGACGGCGGTGGTGCCGGTCATGATTTCCAGCGCGGCGACGCGCCCGCCGCCTTTCTTCTTGAGCAGGGTCTGGGTGACGACGCCTTCGATGGACTCCGCAAACTGGGCGCGGATCTGGGCCTGCTGGTTCGGCGGGAAGACGTCGATGATGCGGTCCACGGTCTTCGGCGCGCTGGAGGTGTGCAAGGTGCCGAAGACCAGGTGCCCTGTCTCCGCGGCCGACAGAGCGAGCTGGATGGTTTCCAGGTCCCGCATTTCGCCCACCAGAATGATGTCCGGGTCTTCGCGCAGGGCGGACTTGAGGGCGTTGGCAAACGAATGCGTGTGGGGGCCCAACTCGCGCTGGTTTACCAGGCATTTTTTGGACTTGTGGACGAACTCGATCGGGTCCTCGATGGTCAGGATGTGGCCTTCAAAGGTGTCGTTGAGAAAGTCGATCATGGCGGCCAGCGTGGTGGACTTGCCCGAGCCGGTCGGGCCGGTGACGAGCACGAGCCCTTTTTCCTTTTCGCACAGCTGCCGGAGGATGGGCGGCATGCCCAACTGCTCCAGCGCCAGGATTTTGGTCGGGATGGTCCGGAAGACCGCGCCTTCACCCCGCCGCTGTACGAATACGTTGACCCGGAAGCGGGCCACTTCGCCCATTTCAAAGGAGAAGTCGCACTCATGCTTCTCCTGGAACACCTTGCGCTGTGAGTCGTTCATCATGTCAAAGACGAGGTCGTGGACTTCCTCCTTGGAGAGGGCCGGTGAGTCCAGTTTCTTCAACTCCCCGTGGATGCGCAGCATGGGAGGTTCGCCTGCGCTCAGGTGGAAGTCCGAGGCGCCCTGCTCCACGCCAAACGTCAGCAACTGGGTAATGTCCATCGGGATGCCTCCTCGCGTTGATCGAGCCCGGTTCTTGAGTATACCCAAATCCGCTCGGATGGGCCAGATGAAGGGGCTAAATCAGTCGCAATTCCTGCCCGGCCTGGCGAAATGCCGCGAGCGCATGGTCCAGGTGTTCGGGCCGGTGTTCCGAGGACAGCGTCGTTCTGATCCGGCTTGTGCCTTCGGGCACGGTGGGAGGGCGGATCGCGGGGGCAAAGACGCCTAATTGCAGGAGGCGTTCGGCCAATTGGAGGGCTTGGTCGGCCTGCCCGATCAGCACCGGCACGATCGGGCTGGCCGTGTCGGCAATTCGGTAGCCCAGGCCGACCAGCCCTTCGACCCACCGTTGCCGGTTTGCCCAGAGACGCGTACGACGTTCCGGTTCGTTGCGGATGACGTCCAGCGCCGCAAGCGCGGCGGCGGCGGCGGCCGGCGGCGGGGCGGTGGTATAGATGAAGGACCGGGCATGATTGACGAGGTATTGGATCAGGGTGGTGGGGCCGGCCACATAGGCGCCGCTGCCGCCGAGTGCCTTGCTGAGCGTCCCCATATGGAACGGGAGGCGGGCCTCCACGCCGAAATGTTCCAGCGTGCCGCGGCCGGTCTTGCCCATGACGCCGGTCCCGTGCGCGTCGTCCACCAGCAGTCGGGCGTCGTAGCGCTCCGCCAAGGCGATCAAATCGGGAAGCGGGGCGAGATCCCCGTCCATGCTGAAGACTCCGTCGGTGACGATCAGCGTGGTTCGGCGGACCTTGCATTTAGCGAGGAGCTGCTCGAGATGGGCGAGGTCCCGGTGTCGAAAGACGCGGAAGCTCGCCCCGCTGAGGCGGCATCCGTCGATGAGGCTGGCATGGCAGAGACGATCGGCCAGGATAAGGTCGCCGGTTTCAGCCAGGGCGGGGATCAGTCCGATGTTGGCCAGGTAGCCGGAACCGAAGAGCAACGAAGCCTCTGTGCCCTTGAAGCGGGCCAGCGCGGTTTCCAAGTCTGCATGAGGGGGCAACGTCCCGGAAATCAGGCGTGAGGCTCCCGACCCGACGCCGAATCGACCGACGGCGTCGAGGGCCGCTTGTTTGAGGGTCGGATGGGTGGCCAATCCCAGGTAGTCGTTGGCAGCCATGAGGATGAGGGGGCGGCCTGCAAAGGTGACCACTGGCCCTGGCGCCGATTCCGCCAGTCTGAGTCGGCGGAGCAAGTGCCGGGCGTCGAGTTGGGCGAGGTTCTCTTCAAACATGGGCTGTGGCTCGCAGGACAGGTGGCGGCGGTACGCTATACCGTGCTGACGGGCGCTGTCAACGAACCCACTGCCTCAAAGGAAGGGACGAGAATTGACAAGCGTTTCTCGAACCTTGTATAACGGCGCACGGTTTACACAGATCGATCAACCCTCACATGGCCTTCGTCTAGACACATGTCGTATCGCATCAAGCTGGACCAGAAGAGCGGTCCCCCCGGCGAAGCACAACTCCTGAGCGGAATGGATCGATTTCTGTTCATGGTTCAGGAGCATCGTGCGAAGGTGCTGGCTGGGCTGGTGGCCCTGCTGGCGGTGGCGGTGGCCATCGGCGGCGCGGTCTGGTACAGCCACCGCCAGGCGGATGAAGCGTTCGAAATCAACCGGCAGGCCATGCAGCTCTATATCGATCGACCTGCGGACAAGCAGGCGCAGGCGGATGAGAATCTCAAGAAAGCCATCAGTCTGTTCCAGCAGGTGGTCGAGCAGCACCCCCGATCCCCGGTGACGCCCATGGCCTTGTATCATTTGGGCAATGCGCTCGTACAAGCCAATAACTTAGCCGGTGCGATTGAGGCTTATAAACAATACATCGCCGACCATGGCTCGAACAAAGTCCTGCTGGGCCTCGTCTATCAGCGGTTGGGTTTTGTCCATTTGTTGAACGGGGACCGGGAGCAGGCGGTCAAAGCTTTTTCAGCCATCTTGGACGTGCCGGGGGCGCTCAACAAGGATCAGGCGATTTTTGAGTTGGGCAAGTTGGAGGAAAGCCAGTCCCGTCCCGAAGGAGCCTTGGCCCGGTATCAAGACTTGGCCAAGAGCTATCCCACATCTCCGTTCGCCAGCGAAGCGGCCGTGCGGATCAAAGCCCTGGAAGTGAAGAAGGCTCCCGACGCCGGCGCCCAAGGAAGCGTGCCTCTGCCAGTGCCTCCCCAAACGGAACCAGCGAAGTAGCCTCGTCTCCGAAGAAATAGATTCAGGTATGGAGCCGGCGCTCCGGCTTGAGGATGGCTGTTCCTAGCGGCTGACGGCGAGCAGTTCGCCGGGTCTGAGGCGGCGGCTGGCCAGGTTGTTTCTGGCCTTGAGATCCTGCACGGAGAGGTGAAAACGCTTGGCGATCGTCCAGAGACTGTCGCCGACCCGCACGCGGTACCAGCCACGGGACTCGCCGGTCGGCTCGACGTGATGTTTGACGAATTTGGGCAGCCGTACAGGCGGCTTCCACGTCGGAAGCTGATCCAGGGCCTGCTCTACCCGTTCCTTCGTGCCCACCGGAACCTTCAGATGGTAGTGCGTGTCGTCCGGGGGCGTGACGTCCCGGCGCAATTCCGGATTGAGGCGTTGCAGTTCGCTGAAGGGGATGCTCACGGCCTTTTCGAGGTCGCGGAAGTGGACGGCATGCGGGACCACGACTTCCTCGAACGCATGCAACTCCGTTTGCACGGGAGCAAACCCGAACTGGTCCGGGTTTCTCGCGATGATCGTGGCCGCCATGAAACGGGGGACATACTCTTTCGTCTCCCGCCGGATATGCTTGGTTGCGGCAATGTCCCAGAAGGTATCTGCTTGGGCCTTGTGCAAGGCACGCATCACCTTCCCTTCTCCGGCATTGTAGGCGGCCATCGCCAGGGGCCACGTTCCGAAGAGGTCATAGAGGTCGCGCAGATAGCGGGCGGCGGCGACCGTTGATTTGATGGGGTCTCTCCGCTCGTCCACGTATTGGTCCACCCGCAGTCCATAGACCTGGGCCGTCCCCTTCATGAATTGCCAGGGCCCCGTTGCTTTGGCGCGGGAATAGGCGTGGGGATTGAAGCCGCTTTCCACCAGCGAGAGGAACACCAGGTCGCTGGGCAGGTCGAATTCCGAGAAGATCCGTTCGACCAGAGGCCTGTAGTGGCTCAACCTGCTCAACCAATGCTCGAACCGGTCGCGGATCGCCGTGTGGAAGAAGCGCATGTGGCCTTCCACTTTCTCGTTGCGCACGATCGCAATGTTGTCGAGTGATTCTTCGCGAAGCGTCGGAACCGGGCGCGGGGTCTCACTCGTCGCGGTTGCCAGGCCGGATGGGGCCTGGGATGCGGCAGGTTCCGCAACGATCGTGGGGGCCTCTTGAGCTTGGGCGGTCGGCATGGCTGTTTCCTGATTCGGCTGGGGCACCGCCGTTTGGCCTAAGCCAGATGGTGCAAGCAACGGCGGGGATTCCGCAACCGGGCTCGGCAGTGGCGGCTCCGTCGCCGACGGATTTAGAGGGAGGGCTGTCCGGTTGATCGCCGGGGGCAATTCAGATGTGGGCTGTGGCGCCTGGCTCGCCTGGTCCGCAACGGACGAGTCCTGGGTTGCAGTTTCAGTCGATGGGAAAACGGAGCCTTCCAAGGGGGTGCCAATTGAGGTAGCGACACCTGCCCAAACAACATGGGAAGCTGAAACGGACAGGCTACCCAACAGAAGGGTTACGAAAAGGGTTCTGGTCAAGCCCTGTGGATGCAAGCGCACCATCCTAACGATTCCAATGGGTTCCGTTCCTAGCGAGCCGATCACAACCGGTATAGGGTAGCGGTGAATAGGGGACGATGTCAAGGCTGATGCCCATTATGAGACTGGAAGTTCCGTGCTGCTTGTTGGTTGGGTTCTGGTGTGCGATCTGATATTTTCTCATGCGGGCGGCATCGTTGCGGCCGTTTGAACCTTTGATTTCAGGCTGAAAATCGGCTCTCTGACACCGGTTCCTTACCTTGACAGTTTGGGGGTTGGAGTGATAGCGTACCCCCCTTCTTGCCCAAGAAAATGACTCATCGTTTTGTGAGGAGAATGGCACCATGCTGAAACGGTATTTGCTGGCTCCAGGGCCGACGCCGGTTCCGCCCGAGGTCTTGTTGGCCATGGCCAGACCCATGATTCACCACCGTGCCCCGGAGTTCGATCCGATTTTTCAGGAAGTTCGGGAAGGTCTGAAATGGCTGTTCCAGACCAGGAACGACGTGCTGATCCTGGCGTCTTCCGGCACGGGTGGGATGGAAGGGGCCGTGTCCAACTTCCTGTCGCCCGGCGACAAGGCGTTGGTGATCAACGGCGGAAAGTTCGGCGAGCGTTGGGGCAAGCTCTGCAAGACGTTCGGCGCCCAGGTCACGGAAATCAAGGTGGAATGGGGCCATTCCGTGGACCCCAAGCAGGTGGCGGATGCGCTGAAGAAGGATCCGGCGATCAAGGCGGTCTACGTCCAGGCGAGTGAGACTTCCACCGCTGTGACCCATGACGTCAAGGCGCTTGGGCAGATCGTGAAGGGCTGTCCGGAGACCATCCTTGTCGTGGACGCCATCACCGCGCTCGGTGTGTTCGACCTCAAGACCGATGAGTGGGGATTGGACGTTGTGATCACCGGTTCGCAAAAGGCCCTCATGCTGCCGCCGGGGCTGGCTTTTGTGAGCGTCAGCGAGAAAGCCTGGCAGCTTGCAGAGAAGGCCAAAAACACTTCCTTCTATTTCAATTTCAAGCGTGAGAAGGACAATCAGCAAAAGAACCAGACGGCTTTTACTCCGGCGGTCTCCATGATTCTGGGGTTACAGGAAGTGCTGAAGATGTTAAAGGCTGAGGGCCTGGAAAGCGTGTTTGCCCGGCAGTCTCAGATGGCCCATGCGCTGCGCGAGGGCGTCAAGGCCGCGGGGATGGAAATCTTCGCCAAAGGCACGCCCAGTGACGCGGTGACCGCCATCAATGCGCCGGCGGGGGTGGATGGCCAGGCCATCTATAAGAACCTTCGCGTGCAATATGGCATTACCGCTGCGGGAGGACAGGACCACCTCAAAGGCAAGATCTTTCGAATCTCCCACATGGGGTATTTGGATCGGTTCGACGTGATCCTCGCCTTGGCTGCGACGGAGATGGTGCTCAAGGGGCTGGGGCATCCGGTTACGCTCGGCAAGGGTGTGGCAAAGGCGCAGGAATTGTTGATGGCCAAGTAAGGCCGGAGATGAGGGGATAACACGATCCATGGGAGACCCGATCAAGATTCTCGTCAGCGACAGCCTGTCGAAGCACGGCGTGGAGATACTCCAAAAGGCCGGCTTTCAGGTGGACGTCAAGACCAAGCTCTCGAAAGAGGAGCTGCTCAAAGAGATCAAGCAGTATGACGGCCTGATCATCCGATCTGCGACAAAAGTGACCGCCGAAGTGGTCGCGGCGGCCGACCGGCTGAAGGTGGTGGGGCGAGCCGGGTCAGGGCTCGACAACGTGGATCAGGCCGCCGCCACCAAGCGCGGCATCGTCGTGATGAACACGCCCGGCGGGAACACCGTCACGACCGCCGAGCACACCATGTCCATGATCTGTTCCATGTCTCGCCGCATTCCGCAGGCCACCGGGTCCATGAAAGCCGGCAAATGGGAAAAAGAAAAGTTCATGGGCGTGGAGCTGTATGGAAAGACGCTGGGCATCGTGGGTTTCGGCCAGATCGGCGGGTACTTGTCCAAGCTGGCTCAGGGCTTCTCGATGACCGTCATCGCTTACGATCCGTATCTGGCGCCTGAAAAGGCGCAGAAGATGGGGATCGAAGTCGTGGCGCTCACCGACATCTTCCGGCGCGCGGACCTCATCAGCGTGCACACGCCGCTCACGGCCGAGACCAAGTCCCTGATCAACGCCGCCACCATCGCGCAGATGAAACCCGGTGTCATGCTGGTGAATTGCGCCCGCGGCGGGATCATCAACGAACCGGATCTCGTCGAGGCCCTCAAGGCCAAGCGGGTGGCTGCAGCGGCCTTCGATGTGTTCGAAGAGGAACCGGTCAAGCCCGACAATGCCCTGCTGGCGTTGGATAATTTCATCTGCACCCCACACATCGGCGCATCGACGGCTGAGGCCCAGGAAAACGTGGCGATCGGGATCGCCGAGCAGATCGTGGATTACTTCACGAAGGGGGTGGCGCGCGGGGCGGTGAATGTGCCGTCGGTGCCGCCGGAGTTGCTGCCGCAGCTCCAGCCCTACCTCACGCTGGCGGAGAAAATCGGGTCGCTCCAATCGCAGCTCTGCGAGGGCGGCATTGAACGGGTGACCGTGGAGTACAATGGCGAGGTGGCGTCGCTGTTGGTGGCGCCGCTGACGATTGCGGTTTTGAAAGGTCTGTTGACGCCGATTCTGGAAGATGCGGTCAACTATGTGAATGCGCCGGTGATCGCCAAGGATCGGGGCATCGAGGTCAAAGAAGTGAAGGGGGGCGACACGGGCGACTTCGCCAGCATGATCCGGGTCCGCGTGGAGGCGGGGAAAAAGACGCACCGGATGGCGGGGACGCTCTATAGCCGTAAAGATCCGCGCATCGTCGAGATTGACAACTTCCAGGTCGAGGTCGTGCCCGAGGGACACATGCTGTTGCTTCAGAACATTGATCGGCCCGGTGTCATCGGCACGGTTACCTCGACCCTCGGCCAGCACAATGTGAACATCGCCCGTATGCAGTGCTCTCGCGAGGCGCGCGGCGGCAACGCCCTGTTGATCATCGGATTGGACGCGCCGCTGCCGAGCGGTATGTTGCAGACCATCAAGCAAGGTCCGAATATCCTGTCCGTCAAGCTCGTCGACCTTTCAAAGGGGCTCTAGCAGTCCCGGCGCAGGTATGTCCCGCCGTCGACCATCTCCACGCATCCTCGGCCCTGCCCTGGCGCAGGCTGTTGTGCCGAACCGGCACGACCGTTCGTTGATCCCGGTCGGGATGTCCACGATCCTGCCGGAAGCCGTGACGCAGGTGCGCCACCTGGAAGAGGTCCTGCTGACGACTCTCGGCGGGTGGGGATACCAGGAGATCATTCCGCCCACCTTCGAATATCTCGATGTGCTGGCGCCGGGTCTTGAGCCGGAGGTCATCGAAGCCTGCTACAAATTCGCCGATCGGACGACCGGGCGCATTCTGCTGCTGAGGCCGGATGTGACCGCGCAGATCGCCCGCATTGTCGCCATGGGGATGGTGGAAGCGCGGCTGCCGCTCCGGCTGTCGTACCGCACGACGGTGTTCCGGTATGAGCCGGAACATGCGGGGCGCGACCGGGAAATTTTTCAGGTGGGCGCCGAGTTGATCGGGGTCGACGACGTGGCGATGGACGGGGAGATCGTGGCGTTGATGGGGGATTGCCTCGGGAAGCTGGGGCTCTCGGACTTTACCATCTCGCTGGGCCATGTAGGATTTTTCAAGGCGTTGGTCGCCAGAGCCGGGCTGTCCCAGGAAGGCCGGAAACGGGCCGAGCAGGCGGCGGCCAAGAAGGATCTGCCGCGGCTCGAAGAAATCCTCGCCCGCGAACGGATTTCGGCCAAGGCGGCACGAGGTATCCTGGAGGCGCCGCGCCTGTATGGGCGGGAAGAGGTGCTCGATCGGGGTCGCGCATTGGCCGGCCGGGATCCACAATCGCGTGCGGCCCTGGATCGCTTGACGCAGGCCTACCGACTCCTGGCCGATGCCGGCCTCAAGGATCGACTCGTGCTGGATTTGGGAGAGTTCCGGGGGTTTGACTATTATGACGGGGTGGTGTTCGATGTCTTTGCCGAAGGGGTGGGGTGCGAACTGGGGGGCGGGGGGCGTTACAATAATTTGATCGGGCGATTCGGCCGGGATCTCCCTTCCACCGGGTTCGCCTTTGATGTGGATCGCCTCTTTCAGGCGCTGGAGCGGCGGGGCAACGGTTCTCCGCGTACCCGTGGGACGGTGCTGGTGTCGGCGCCGACCAACCAGGCGCGCCGTTTATTCCAGGTCTCCGGCCGGCTGAGAGATGCGGGCCTGATCGTCGTGCAAGGCCCCTTCCGCGCGAGCTCCCAGAACCACCCACGGTCGGTGCTGGCGGAAGGACGCCGACTCGGAGTTGCGGCGGCGGTCCTCATCGGACTGCCTGGCCGGCCGCCGGATGAAGCCCTGGTACTGACTGGCCTCACCGGCGCTCGTGCAGCCCAACGTCGGCGAGTCGCGCTCAAAGAGTTGGCCGGGCTTCTTGCCAAGACTGTTCGCTAGCGGTCCGTCATGAAACATCCCAGCCGTGCCACGAGTTGATCAACCATGACTCCTTCCGATCTCTCTGAGCCCAGGCTCCCCCCGCAGAACCTCGAAGCCGAGCAATGTGTGTTGGGGGCGGTCCTGCTTGAGAAAGCGGCGATGGCAAAGGCCGAGGAGCTGATCGCCGAGGAAGCGTTCTACCGCACGGCCCATCAGAAAATCTATCGCGCGATGTTGGAGCTCTCGGAGCGGGGCGAGGAGATCGACCAGATCACGCTTTCCGAACACCTGAAGACCAAGGGCGAGCTGGAGTCCGTCGGCGGGTCGGCGTACCTGGCCGAGCTGGTCCAGGTGGTTCCCACCGCGGCCAACATCAAATATCATTGCAAGATCGTGCAGGAGAAAGCCCTTGCTAGAGGGCTGATCGGCGCCGCCACCGAAGTCATTGCCCGTGGTTATGACGGGATGACTCCGGTGGACAAGCTGCTGGACTATGCGGAAGAATCCGTCTTCCGCCTGTCGGAAGGGAAGCTGGGCCGGTCCTTCACCGAGATCAAGCATGTCATCAAGGAGAGCCTGGACCTCGTCGAGCAACTCTCCAAGCGCAAGGAAAAAGTCACGGGCGTCCCGACCGGCTTCTATGATCTGGACGATCTGCTGGCCGGACTGCAAGCTTCCGACCTCATCGTGATCGCGGGGCGGCCCAGCATGGGGAAAACCAGCTTGGCGTTGGGGATGGCGCAGCATGCCGCCGTCCACCACGGCAAGGTAGTCGGGGTCTTCAGCCTGGAAATGTCCAAGGCGCAGCTGGTCCTGCGCATGCTGAGTTCCGAGGCCCACGTGGATTCGCATGCGCTGCGGACCGGCCGGTTGCAAAAAGAAGATTGGTGGCGGTTGGCCGAGGCGACGGGCCGGCTCGAGCAGGCGCCGATCTTCATCGATGACACGGGGGCACTGACCGTGCAGCAGATGCGCGGCAAGGCCCGCCGGTTGAAAATGGAGAACAAGAACAAACTGGATTTGCTGATCGTGGACTATCTGCAGCTCATGCAAGGTCGCGACTCCGAATCCCGCCAGCAGGAGATTTCCGACATCTCGCGGTCGCTCAAAGCCTTGGCCAAGGAGTTGAATGTGCCGGTGCTGGCCCTGTCCCAGCTGAGCCGGGCCGTGGAAGCCAGGAAGCCTCCCATCCCGATGCTGGCGGACTTGCGTGAGAGCGGGGCGATTGAGCAGGATGCGGACGTGGTGATCTTCATCTACCGGGAGGATGTCTACGACCAGGCGTCCGAAAAAAAAGGGATTGCGGAAATTCTGGTTCGGAAGCACCGCAATGGACCGATCGGAGACGTGAAACTGTTTTTTCACGACAAATTTGCCAAATTCGAGAGCCTGGAGAGCCGGGAGAGCGTTTGACACCCTCTCGATCGACTCCGTATAATCTGCCGAAGGTGTGTCGGCTTATCCGCTGCCTCGTGTACCGCCCCCATCTCCAAGCGAGGACTCGATCGTGACGCAGTGCATCCACGAGTCGGCCTCCGCGCCTGCGCGACCCGGTTTTGGCCTGTCTGCCCGGACGGCTCTACGCTTGTCTGGATTGCTACTGTTCGTCGCCTCTTGCAGCGCCGTTCCCCAGGGAAGGCCCGGCATCGTTGCCTTGCCGGATAGGTCCCCCGGGCTTCCTTCCACCCCGGCGCATCTTGTGCATGTCACTGACCCGAGGGCCTATTACCATTTCATCCTGGGCTACCAGGCTGAGCTCGAGAAGGATGCGGAGCGGGCTATCCAAGAATATTCGACAGCCTTGCGCGGAGATCCGGGCTCAACCGTGCTCAAAGCGCGGCTGGCCTCCCTCTATTTTTCAATCGGCGAAGTGGTGAAGGCCGTCAGATTTGCCGATCGGGTTGCCGAATCCGAGGTACAGGATGCGGCCACGTTGGTGCAAATGGCCGGGATCTATGCGGGGGCCGGGCAGACCGACAAGGCTCTCTTGTTGTATGACCGGGCCATCGACCAGCAACCGACAGGCACCGACGCTTATTTCTCGAAGGGCTTGCTTCTGGTGAACCTCAAGCGGCTGGACGAAGCGGAAGCGTCGTTCCAGAAGGGCATCGAGCAAGCCAAGGACTCTCCGCTGGGCTACTATTATTTGGGTCGCGTGGCGGTCGAAGCCAAGCATTACGAACAGGCGATCAGCAGCTTCGAGCGGGCCATAGCGATCAGCCAGTCGTTCGAGCCGGCTTACATTGCGTTGGCGGCAGTGTATGAAGTGCAGCAGCAGCACGGCAAGGCCGTTGGGGTCTATCGCAAGTACCTCAGCGTCGTGAGCCCGAACAACCGAGATGTGCGGCAGCATTTGATCCGACTCTATATCACGGACAAGGCCTATGCGGAGGCCCTGGCGGAATTGGATGTCGCGCTCGCCCAAGACCCGGACGACCTGGATGCCCAGTTGCGGGTCGGTTTGATCTATGGGGAACTCAAGGATTATCCCAGGGCGATCGCCCAGCTGAACAAGATTCTGGCGGTGCGTCCAGGCGAACTTCGGGTACGGGACTATCTGGGGTTGATGTACGAAGAGACCAAGGACTACCCGCGGGCCCTTGCGGCCTATGAGCACAACCTGACCTTGCAGCCAGCCTATATCGATGGCCACATGCACATGGGCTTCTTACAGTACCGGCTCAAGCGCTATCCGGAAGCCGTCGCCCATTTCTCGGAAGCCGTGAAGCTCAATCCCCGGCAGCCGGATGTGCACCTCCTTCTGGGGTTGACGTACCTGCAGACCGAGCAATACGTGAAAGCCTCACAGGTCTTCGAGGAAGGTATCCGCTATAACCCTGGCAATCCGGACCTGCACTTTAACCTGGGCACGGCCTACGACAAATTGGATCGCTTCGACGAGGTCGTGAAAGCGATGGAGTCGACGCTGCGTCTCGATCCGCACCATGCCGATGCGCTGAACTATTTGGGGTACAGCTACACGGAGCGCGGCATGAAGATCGAAGAGGCCCTGTCGCTCATCAAGCGGGCGGTGTCGCTGAAGCCCAATAACGGCTACTACGTGGACAGCCTCGGCTGGGCGTTTTTCAAGCTTGGCCAGTTCGACCATGCGTTGGCGGAGATGAAGCGGGCGGTGTCGCTCGTACACGACGATCCGGTCATTTACGAACACCTGGGAGAGATATACCTCAAGCAGAATCTGATCGCGGAGGCCCGCGAGGCCTGGCTGCATTCGCTCGAGTTGGATCCTGCCAATCTTAAGCTGATCGAGCGGTTCCGTGCGCAGGGGATGGGCGATGCCACGACCGAAGAACGCGTTCGGCAGGCTAAGCGGCGCGTGTCGGCGGAACGCATGGAAACGCCCAAGGCGATGCCCTAAAAACCAGGCCCCGAGACGTTCGTAGGTCCCTTCTGTCAAGACTCATGCCTTGTGGCATGAAATCTGCCTGTAAACACGGAAATATATTCGGCAGGGGCAGCCAGCACCGGGCGGTCATCCCATCCTCATCGAAAAGCGGGGTTCTTTTGAAGAACCTAGAAAAGCAGCAGGGATACACCCTCATTGAACTCATGGTCGCAATGGCAATCCTCGGTGTGCTGGCCGGTATTGCCATCCCCACATATATGCGCTACCAGGCCAAAGCGCGACAGGCCGAGGCAGCGACAAACCTTGGGGCCATTTTCGTGACCGAAACGGCCTTCTTCGGAGAGTCCTCCCGCTATAGCAATTTTACCGAAGCAGGTTTCAGTCTCGCGGCTGCAAGCAATCGGTTCACGTATCGCGCCGAACAGACGGACTCGGCTGGTTTGGCCACCGGGACTGTTCAGATGATCAGCGCCGCCATCGGTCCCGTAACGCCTGAAAATACGATCGTTCCGGCCCGTTCCAACCTGCTCGAGTTTTCCGCCACCGCCACTGCCAATCTCGACGAGGACACCACGATCGACCAGTGGCATGTTGACGATCTGAAGCGGGGGCTGACCACGCCGGACAAAAACGACGTCACCTCTTAGCCCTCTAGCGCGGCCGCCCTCGGGAACAATTTTTTGCGCCCAGAGCCGAAAAACGGACAATTTTTAGGCGACCACCCAATATATTGCATGTGATTGGTATGCAACGCATTGGAAGCATTAGAGTTAAGGGTGGTCTTGTAGAGGGAATGTGTCGGCATGGAAGGTGCATATTTGCATCAAGCACTCGGAATCTTTTGGTGATTAGGATCGAATTATCGAGGATTTAAGTCGGCTGCCAAACACACAATTCGGTAACCGTGGACAACAAGGAGGGTTTCGCATGCTAAAGACAATCCGAGATCAAAAGGGTTTCACGCTCATCGAGTTGATGATCGTGGTGGCTATCATCGGCATCCTGGCCGCCATCGCGATCCCCAACTTCCTGCAGTACCAAGCCAAGGCCCGTCAGTCCGAGGCCAAAACAAATTTGGGCGGTGTGTTCGTCTCGGAGACTTCGTACCTCGGCGAAAACTCCAAGTACGGCACCTTCGCCGAAGTTGGATTCCAGTTGGCCGGTATGACCAACCGGTACACGTACCGAAGCCCATTGACGGCGAGTGCGACTGCGGGTACGGCGGTGGGAGAAGGTACGACGGCGGGGACGGATATGTATTGCACCGGCTCGGGGAGCACCACCGGTAACACCAATTGCTTGGCACCAACTGGAACGTATACCGCAGCGGCAGGCACCACGCCGGGCTCTGGCGTAGCGGCCATGTTTACGGCCAGTGCGGTGGGGAATATCGACGGGGATGCTCAGACCGACAATTGGCACGTGAACGATATCAAGCAGAATCTGCAAGTTCCGGACGCGAACGATGTCTAACGTTTAGCGGACGTTGCTTTGGGGCGGAGGGGATGCATGTCCTCTCCGCCCCAAAGCGTTTGCTGTGCTGCCTGACCTTGCTCCTTCTTACCGAATGGCCCATTGACGGATGTGAGCATCAGAAATCTTTTTTCTTGTGCATGGACCCATCAGGCAATAGCTCCTTTTAGGACCTCTGATCCTCCACTCGCTCGTCTCTCCTTTTCGTCGATAACCGGAATAGTCACGCTCATCGGGTTGCTCGTGTTCTCGCCACTCCTTGATGGCGGCACGACCCACCTGGCGACGATGATCATCCGGCTCATGTTGCTTCTTTTGTTGGGTGTCTATGCGGCACGAGGGATATGGACCGGAGGCCTGGCCTGCCCGACGTTCCGCATCGGTCCGATTGTGCTGGCATACCTGGGACTGGCCGCCGTCTCGACGGCGGCCTCGTCCTATGCCAACCAGAGCCTGCAGTGGCTGTCGGTATTGGCCGGCTACGCGGGGCTGCTCTATTTGCTCCTGTGTTTTATCACGGCTTGGTCCCATGTTGCGATGTTGCTGGTGGTGCTCTCCGGCATGGGACTGCTCGAAGCCGGGGGGGGGCTGATTCAGGCCTGGTGGTTCGGTGCACCAAGGCCGAGCGGAACCTTTTTTAATCCGAATTTCTTGGCCGGTTATTTGGCGGCAATCTGGACCATTGCGCTGGGCTGTCTTTGTTATGGTCGGTATAGATCCGGAGGGCGTCGAGAAGGGAATGGGCAACATCCAATCGTTCCTGGTGCCATGGCGGCAGGCCTGGCCTTCTTATTGCTTGCTATTATCTGGACCGGGTCACGAGGTGGGATGTTGGCCCTGGTGGCTGGAGCGGCGGTAGTGACTGGCTTGCGGTTTGGTCGAAAGGGTATCGCGATGCTGTTGGCGGGGGCGGTGCTTTGCTTGGTCACGCCGAACCCTCTGCGTGAGCGTCTCCAGGCGCAGCATGCGGAGGACTCTTCCATCAGCTATGCCCGCTGGCAGATGTGGCAAAGCGCGGGGCGCGAGATGATCGAGCATCCATTCGGGATCGGGCTGGGGCTGTACCAGTACCTCTATCCGCGGTACGCCTTTCCGCTGGAAGGACAGATTGCTCGGTATGGCAAGGTCGCCCAGACGCCGCACAGCGAATATCTGCAAATGGGGGTTGAACTGGGAGGGGCCGGGCTCTTCGTTTTTCTCTGTGGCGTGGCGGTCGTGGCGAGGGAAGCCGGGGGCGTGTTGAAGCAACGGCTCAAACGGTGGCAGCGCGGGGCGCTTGTGGGGGTGATGGGGGCGATCGCGGGGATGCTTGTCCATGCCGGAGTGGATTCCAATCTGCACGAACCGGCTATCGCGATTCTCTTGACGCTCTGCGTGGGAATAGTCCTGGCCGCGCGGCTGCTCGCCATGCGTCGGTCGGGGCCGATGCGCGTGCTCCCCGTCGCGCCTCGGTGGCTCTGGAGCGGCATCGCCATCCTGCTGGTGGGAGGCCTGACGGTCCATGTGGTCCGGCTCGGAGCGGCCTGGACATTCTACGAATCCGGTTCGCAAGCACTGGCGCAACGGAAACTTGCCCAGGCGATGGCCGATTTCCGGACCGCGACGAGCTTGGATGCGGGAAAGACTCTGTACCATAGTTCGAAGGCTGCCGTGCACTTTCAAGCGTTCGAGCGGACCGGCGATGCCATGGCGGCGCAGGCCGCCGTAAACGAGCTGCAAGTCGCCATTGCCCTGAATCCGTTGGACGGCCGGCTGCAAGGGCTGCTTGGCCATGTCTATGCCTCGTTGGCCAGGTCTCCGGCCACGCTGCAGGCATCCCCGGCACAGCGGATCGCCTGGATGCGCGCGGCTGTGGCAGCCTATGAGCATGCGGCAGAATTGGAACCGTTCGTGCCTTTCCATAACTTGGAGCTCGGGCAGCTGTATCTGGCGCTGGGCGAACGCGAACGAGCCGAGGTTTGGGTCCGCAAGGCCGTGGAGCTGGAGCCGAATTTTCTTCCCGGACGCGAGTGGCTGGCGCGGCGTGCGATGGAATCGGAGCGTCGGGACGAGGCAGAGCGTGAATATCGGGAGATCGTCGATCGGCGAGAGCGGTATGCCGGAGTTCCCAAGGACGAACTCGAACAGCGGTATCTCACGGCCGATGTCCAAGGGTTGACGGTCGCACTCGATCGTCTCAGGTCGCGGGAATGACCATATCTGCTGGTACAGGGCTATTGAGAGAGCGCCTGCGCGTCGGCGGCCTGATGGTGCTTCTGGGCGTCGCGGCCGTCGGCGCGCTGATTGCGCTGGAGCGGCAACGTCCTCCGGAAGTCAGGGCGGCGGAGCTGTCGTATTTGCCGAAGGGCGAGTACATCAGAGTCGCGGCGCTGGGCTATCACCAGATAGCCGCGGACCTGATCTGGCTCAAGGCCGTGCAGCACCTCGGCGAGTTGCAGCAGACCGGACCCGGCTATCGCTGGGCCTACCATGCGGTGGATGTGGTGACCGACGTGGACCCGGCCTTCGTCTTCGCGTACCAGGCCGCCGGGACGATTCTGGGGGTGTGGGCCGGGTTGCCGCACGAGAGCATCGCGATCTTGACCAAGGGGATGCGCGTTCACCCGGATATCTGGCAGCTGCCGCTGGTGGTCGGCTACGACTATTTTTACGAACTCCATGATGTCCGCGCCGCGGCCCGCTATTTTCGCATGGCGGCGGTGTTGCCCGGTGCGCCCGAGTATCTGGGGAAGCTGGCCGCCAGGATGACCGTCGAAGCGGGCGATCCGGAGGCGGCGCTGGAGTTTCTGCAACGGCTGTCCATGCAGACGCAGGACGAGCGCATTCGGGCGGGCTTGCTGAAGCGCATGAAGGAGGTCGTGGTCGAGCGGGACCTTCGGTTTTTGGAGGAGGGGGTGCGCCGCTACCGGGCGCGTTACGGCGCATCGCCGAGGGCTCTCGAGGACTTGGCGGCTGGCGGGATCGTCAATCATATCCCCCCGGAGCCGTTCGGCGGTTCGTATCGGCTGAACCAAGCTGACGGCACCGTCAGCAGCACCAGCCTGTCCGAGCGGTTGCTGGTGCATCGGCCCTCCCGTTGATGAACGGTTCGTTCTCAGGAGGAGCTTGCATTCTCGCTGGTTCCGCTTCATCATTCGGGAATTGCCGCAAGGCTTCAGGAGGGGCCGCGCCGGGTGAACGCCATCGTCATTGACCGTCTGACGAAAGTGTACCGATCCACCTGGTTCGGTCGGGCTCCGATGCCGGCCTTGGACGGCCTGTCGCTTTCCGTCCAACAGGGTGAAATCTATGGCTTTCTTGGCCCAAATGGCTCCGGAAAAACCACGACGCTGAAAATTCTGATGGGGCTGATGCAGGCCACGAGCGGGGGGGCCGAGATCCTGGGTAAACCGCTCGGTGATGTGCAGGTCCGACACCGGATCGGGTTTCTCCCGGAATCCCCGTATTTTTATGAATATTTGACCGCGGAAGAGTTTTTGGCTTTCTACGGCCACTTGGCCGGGCTCGACCGGTCTGTACTTGGCCGGAAGATTGCCCAGTTGCTGGATTTGGTGGGGTTGGCGGAAGCGAGGACCCGGCAGCTCCGGAAATTTTCCAAAGGCATGCTGCAGCGTATCGGCCTGGCCCAGGCGTTGATCCACGATCCGGAGTTGATCGTCTTGGATGAGCCGATGTCCGGGTTGGACCCGGTCGGGCGCAAACAGGTGCGCGACCTGATCTTGAGCCTGAGGGACCAGGGCAAGACGGTCTTCTTCAGCACGCATATCATTCCCGATGTGGAGATGATCTGCGATCGGGTCGCGATCGTGGTCAAAGGGAAATTGCTGGCGGAAGGCCGTGTGGACGAGTTGGTCAATCCCGGCCATGCGCAATCCGTTGAAGTCGTCTGTGAGGGCATCAAGGCCGGTGAGGTGGCGGCCATCGCGGCGGCCGCCACCCGTGTCCTGCAACGGGGGGATCATTCGCTGGTGGTTTTGCCCGGTCCGGAGCAAGTGGAGCCGGTGCTCTCGGCGATCAGGACCCAGGGTGGAAAACTGGTCTCGGTCACGCCGCAGAAGGGGTCACTGGAGGAACTGTTCATGAAGCAAACGGGCGCGACGCCCACCGGCGCGGCACGACCGGCGGCCGTCGGCGGGTCGTCGGAGTAACCATGCGGCGCATTGCCGTCATTGCCTTGAACACGTTCCGGGAGAATCTCAGGGACAAGATTCTCTACAATCTTCTCTTCTTTGCCTTGCTGCTGATGGGCGGTTCCGTCTTATTGGCGGATCTCACGATCATGGAGCATCGGCGGATCGTGACGGATATGGGGCTGGCCACCATGAATCTCGCGGGGGTGATCATTGCCGCCTTCGTGGGAATCGGCCTGGTCGGCAAAGAGATCGAGCGGCGGACCGTCTACACGATTTTGGCCAGGCCGATCAGCCGGACGCAATTCATCATCGGCAAGTACCTTGGGTTGGTGCTGACCCTGCTCGTCAATGTGACGGTGATGCTGGCCGTCTTCCTCATGACGCTCTGGATGTATAAGACCCCCCTCCATGCGGCGCTGTTCCAGGCCGTGGGGCTGATCTTCGTCGAGTTGCTGCTGGTGACCGCGCTCGCCCTGTTTTTCTCGACGTTCAGCACAACCACGTTGAGCGCCATCATGACCTTGGGGGTCTATGTCATCGGGCATCTGACCACCGACCTCAAGGGACTGGCGGAGAACAGCCAGAACGCCGCCGTGCAGGTCGTGGTCGCGTGGCTGTATTACCTGTGCCCTAATCTAGACGTGCTGAACGTGAAGGGACAGGCCTCCACCAATGGGATCGTTGACATGTCGTATGTGGCGGTGGCATCGATGTATGGGCTGCTGTACGCCGCGCTGCTGCTGACGGCCGCCTGCGCGGTCTTTCGCAATCGGGATTTTTAGTAACTTAGGGGGGCGTCTGATGAGTTTGCTGGACAAGATCAAGAATCGCTCGGCCGTGATCGGCGTTGTGGGGCTGGGGTATGTCGGATTGCCCCTGGCGGTGTTGCAGGCCAAGACCGGCTATCGCGTCATCGGGGTGGATGAAGTCGCTGAGAAGGTGGACCGGGTGTCCCGCGGTGAAAACTATATCTCGGACGTGGACAGCGCCGAGCTGAAAGAGGCGGTGAAGACCGGGAAGCTTTCGGCTACCAGCGACTTTTCGGCCTTGCGCGGCTGCGATATCGTCATGATCTGCGTCCCGACCCCGTTGACCAAGAACAAGGAGCCGGATATCAGCGCCGTCGTGTCGGTCACCAAGCAACTGGCCAAGCACGTGCATCCCGACATGCTCGTGGTGCTGGAGAGCACGACCTATCCGGGGACGACCGAAGAGGTCATGTTGCCGATCTTGACCGCGGGCGGGTTGAAAGTCGGCCAGGACATCTTCGTTGCCTTCTCGCCCGAGCGCGTGGACCCGGGCAACCGGTCGTTCAAGACGCACAACACCTTCAAGCTGGTCGGAGGGGTGACGCCGGCCTGCCTGACCGCCGCGCGGGCCTTCTACGAACAGTCCATCGTCAAGATTTTCCCCGTCTCGTCCCCCCGGGTGGCCGAGATGACGAAGGTGTTCGAGAACGTCTTCCGGTCCGTCAATATCGCCCTGGTCAATGAGCTCGCCATCCTCTGCGACCGCATGGGCCTCAACGTGTACGAAGTGATCGACGCGGCCGCCACCAAGAACTTCGGGTTTATGCCCTTCTACCCGGGGCCTGGCGTAGGCGGCCACTGCATTCCCCTGGATCCCTATTATCTCGCCTGGAAATCCAAGGAATACGACGTCCATGCCCGGTTCATCGAGCTGGCCGGCGAAATCAACGAGGGGATGCCCTACTACGTGCTGGCCAAGATCCAGCGGCTGCTCAATCAGCACGGCCATTGCATCAACGGATCGGAGGTCTTGATCCTGGGCGTGACGTACAAGGCGGATGTGGCCGACTGGCGTGAAACTCCGGCCATCAAGGTCATGGAACTCTTGCAACGGGAGAAGGCGAAACTGGTCTATGCGGATCCCTTTACCCCGTCGGTGGAGATTGAAGGACGGTCATATTCGGCCGTGGAGGTCACGGATGCACAGCTTCGCCGTTGCGCCTGCGCCGTCATCCTGACGGCCCATTCGGCCTTTGATTACGAGCGCATCGTGAAACTGGCCCCGGTGGTGTTCGACACCAGAAACGGCACGAAGCACGTCACGGGCAAGAAGGACAACGTGGTGTTGCTCTAGGCTGCCACCTAATCCGCGCGATCCGCGCGCGGCTGAAGCTTCGGTCCACCCGTTTCATTCCGATTGATGGCTCGACGATGATGGGAGGGAGCCGGTGGCATTAACCGGGACACAGAAGCGAGAGCTTGCGCTCATCGTGGGCCTCTCTCTCTTCACGATGGTTGCGCTGGTCGCCGGAGGCTGCTTCGATTTCACCCTCTCCACACGACCGGTGGTGTTTTTCGACGGAAGTTGTGGCCCGCGGCTTTGGGCAAATGGACTTCAGTGTCAGCGTGACGGAAAGTGGGACGATCGTCAGAGTGGATGGGCAATCGACGCCGGAGGGCAGGGCCATATT